>MFJN01000034.1:11201-55530 GCA_001779235.1 Candidatus Gottesmanbacteria bacterium RIFCSPHIGHO2_02_FULL_40_13
CCGATCAACCCCAAATATGTTTATGTCCAGTATACGGTCAGCCAGGCAGGAGAAGGCACAGGCCCCAAGGATACTTCATCCCTGGACTACCAGACAACCATATCTTTGAGGAATTACCAGTGAATATTCTAATTTGATTTAATAGTCAAAGTATAATATACTATAGGCTTATGCCTATAGAAACTGATGCAAGTTTTGGGTTAAAGTCACTGGAAAACCGTGAGCGGAGATCTGAATTGGCAGATGCTATTTTAGCTGAGAAAGACCGCCTTTTAAAAATAGCAGGGCTAAATCAAAATTATCTGAATGAAGTTCAAAATATCGGGGAACAATACTCATTTTCAGACCCTCAAAAAATTTTAAACGCTGCAAATGAATTAGTTTCTGCTGTTAAAGCCTATGCGACGATTCACAATCCGAATAATTCCGAAAAGTATTTAGTCGGATTAAATGCAGCAGTTGTTGCCCTGGCTGAGATTCGGATCCTGGGTCCTGAAACCCTATACAAATCTCAGCGGCAACAGCAAGCAGGAGAAGTTAGAAGGGTAGGAATCCAGAAAGAACAGGTGGAAGCCGCATTGGCAATCGAATCCATGGACTCAGCGAAAGTACCAAGTTCGCAGGGTAAAAGCAATACCGCTATACCCATTGCCTCCGTCGTGCGGGCATTATTTACAGGAGAACAGGTTCATATCATGGTGCGGGATCCTCAAGCAAAAAAAAGAGATTCGCAAAATATGAAGCTTCTGACAGAATCTTTAGGTATGAATTTGGGTGTCATAGAGCGGGGTGGAAATCAGGACGAAAAATTATTAAAAAAACAAATTTCTGACCTGATTTTCATCCGGGATATTATCGATTATGCTTCCGGCATATCAGATCATCGAAAAAAGAAATTTAAGGAATTTATCGCAGGACAAATTGACGACTCCGTAAAAAAGTTACATTTTCCCATGATTATTGAGGACGATAAATCACCGGTTGAGAAGGCAGATTCATCAAAACCGGCAGATATTATTATCGGTGATGACAAAGATTTTGTATTTTCATCAATGACAAGAGATAAAAGATTTATCCGGGAGAAAAGTAATGCAAGTATTATTTGTGATGAAGGTGACCTTCCCTGGACTAAAGGCAGCCCCTATGAACTGGAAAATAGAGGCCTGTCTACACTTTCATCATATCTTCCGGAGTGGATTACAAACAGCGTTGTTGACGAGGTCTGCCGGGAAATGCAGGATCAGGGGCAAATAATATTAAATAATCACAACGAGTTGGAGTTTGTAGACAGCCGGGGAGAGGAAACCCATGACATTTACGAGAGACGGTTAAGAAAAAGGCTTGGAGAGGTGACTAAATATGGAAATTTATCCCCGTCCAGCTTAAATGCACTAATAAGCAGTATAACAACAGAGTACTCCCGTATCATACAAAAGTTAGACGGTATCCCCTTTCCAAATGAGTTCAGGCTAAAGCCCGATAACCTTTTTAAGGATTCTGCGATGCGAAAACTGGTCAGAAATTTTGCGTATCAGGATGTATCAGCACCTTCAGCCATGCCTGAAGACACTAGTCTGGAGTCTCAAGACCCAATTGCTTTTTATGATTATGCGTGGTTCACCGCACAGAAGCTTACGCCCGGTATAAACTATTCCCGGTCTGATCAGGAAGTAGTCCTTATCGATCCGGAGACGGGACATCCATTGCCCACCCATCAGTATTCCGGTTTGGTCGATATGGCGGTAGATGTGAAGGAAGGCGTATGCAGTTTTAGAGCCAGAAGCGACGAAGTTCTTGATAGAACAGATTTTCAGATGTTCCTTCAAACCAATTACGGTAAAGGGCACATATCCCTTGTTTCAGCAACACTCGACCATATAAGAGGTGAAGTAGAGGAATTTACAGGCGGAAAAGTGGCGGAAATCGGTTATTGGATTGGCCGGGAAATGCCGGTTTCTCAAATTGAAATTTCCGGGGATTTTGAAAAAGCTAAAAATAGACTTCTCGTATTAGTTCAGGAAGCATCAACATCAGGCAGGCCTGTGGAAATTGTCTGTGACGATGATGAGGAGCTGGGAATTTTAAAACAAATTTTTGATGAATGGCTTAAAGATAATCCCGAATACCAAGTAAATATGGTTACTTCCAAAAGCAGTTTGGAGTCTGAAGATGAAATATTCGCTCACGCAGGACAATTAAACACGATCACTCTTACCAATCCCAGAGGTGGAAGAATGGTGGATATCAAAACATCCCGAGAAACTAACGACGCAGGCGGATTACTGCTGGTTGTCTGGGGAGCCCTGAAAAATAAGGCGGTTTTACAGCAGGTATTAGCCAGGACAGCCCGAACCGGATCTCCGGGAGAAACACGCTGGATGGTTTATAAACATGGTGGAAAAGCTGCTCTGGAAAATAATCCCATCGTGAAAAGATATAGGAAACATTTAGATGCATTACAAACACTGCAGGATGGTCAGATGCTTGATTATGATTACAGCCTGCTGGAGAGTGTTCATGAGCGGAACAATCAGGACGACCGGTCCTTGAGGCTTTTAACCTATGCTTATGACGAAATGAGACAAGCTTTGTATACTGATGCCCGTAAAAGCCTGAGGCAGGATATCGGAAGACTTGTGACCCAGGGATATATTGAGGAGTATATTCAGATGAGATGGCACGAGGTAATTGATTTTATAGCAGACTATTATATCTCACAAGTATCACGGTACAGGATGGATACTCTCGGAGATCTATCTGTAGCCAGAGGAACGGTATTAAGTGATACATATTTCAGAAAAATGCTGGATAAATATGCCAATACCTTATTAGTTGATTCACATAATTATTATATAAGAGATCCTAAAAGCGGTAAATTACGACCGGGATTTTTAAAACATAAAATGCGTCTGGCTCCGGATATAGATACTTATTTACAATTTAAAGAAGAAGAAGAATATAGAAGTATGCTGCAAACGCACCATTTGGGCTTTTTGCCTCCTGTAAATCTTTTGGAACCCTTACGGGCCGGTTTATATTTCCCCCAAAGTCCGAATAAACTATATATCCTGACAAGATCAATAAATCTTTCTGTTGGCAGTCGGGCTAAAACAAGTCCTCACACCAGATACAGTCTGAGAGTTATGTCTTTTGATGACGAAGACCGGTTTGACGGAGACAAGGTGATCACTGTTGCGGAGAAAGACATCGAAGAATTGTTAAGTCAGGTTTTTTATACACAAAACATAATAAAACAAAAAGCCCTATTTCATGAACTTAGGGAGGCTCACCTGCTGCCTGCTTGAACTTACGGAAAAGGGGACGGTTCTCTTTTTATACGAGGTGCAACCTCGTTAAAAACCTCGTTTAAAAAAGCCAGAGAGCTAAAGGAAGCGATTGAGATGTTGATAAAACCTTACCGGTCTTGACAAAACTATAGGCGATGTTACGACATTAAAATGATGTCAAATCTATCAAGGGTAAACCCTAAAAGCGGATGTTTCTATATTGCAATAATAGGAAGTTATCATTTTGCACTAACAGGGGAAGACTCAGTCTTTACGTAAGACCTATAGCATGATATAATAAATCAATGGTAGCAATTAATGCTATTGAAAACGGTACTACTGCACCAGGGTCTATAATAACAGATATTGCACGTAGTCCTATTGTTGGTTTGGAGGCCTCACATTCTGCTCCAAATCTAGTAGTTAATTCACACGCATACAATAGAGGAGACGGGTTAAATTCTCCTTTAAACCCCCAGGGAATTGTATTTGAAGGCTTTCAAACCCCGTATCAAGAAATGAGAAATGCCGCATCCGAAGTCTTACGGGATATGGGTATCAAACATAAAATAGAAAGAGAAGAAATGCTTCGAAGTTTTGATAGATTGCGCGAGGGAGACGAGAAAGCTGTTGAGGATTTTCAGGCAACGCTTAGCGATTTTCAGGACGGGGTTGTGGATCCGATACTAAAGGGATTGCACGAGGCCGTCAAATTTGTAGATGAACAGGCTTTAAATATATTGACTGGGACAGAAATAGGTATAGGAGCGGCAATGGCTGGTTATTTAGCGGTAGATTATCTAAGACGAAGACATGATTTTTCTAGAGTTAAACGTGTGCTAAAACATGATGGGAGTAGAACTGGTTCTTTTCTAAAAGCTTTAGGTATATTAGCAGGATTTAGTGGAATTTTAGCAGGGTGTACGGGTTTGGTATGGGCTACAACAACTCTAACAGCAGAAGCTCCTCCGACTGCCTCATCTACTCTTCCACCTCCGCAGATAAAAGTAACACATAATGCGCCACCTTCCGCCCCGCCTTCGGAGACCCCTTCACCCGTCCCTCCGGAAGATACGCCAATGCCTGAGACAGTAAACGAAGCATCGTATAACGCTCATGCTCTTTTGGATACCATCCCTGAAGAAAATCATATAGGAAACATTATTTCTAAAGAAAGTATGTCTAGACTTGCAGATGGAAGGGATACACTTACCGGCTGGTCTCAAGATGCAGCAAAAGCAAAACTGGCAGAAATGCAGAGTGTTTTAGATAATTTAAATCCAGAATTGGTAAAAGATGAAGCAATTTTTGCAAAAACTGTATATCTAGTATTGTCAAAAGATGGTAAATATAATTTTATAATTCTGGTAAACGATACAGTTCCAGAGGGAACTATTGCGGGAGATACGTTGTGGCATTCAGCAACCATGGATGATACTGGTAAAGTAATATTTAGTTTCCAACCAAATGCCAACATGGGTCTTGGTGTTAATAGATTTGGTAATTGGGTTGGGCCCGGGGGGATAGATGGTAAGGAAACATTTCTTAAGGCAGTTGATCTGACTCCTGTGGGAGGCATCCAAGGACTGCTTGATGGCCGCGGAAGGATTGTTTTCGATGGTAACGGAATCGCCTATATTGTGGCGCTAAATAAAGATGGACAGGTAACGCAGGTATTTGATGCAGCATCAGGCAGCTGGCTGCCGTCAGAGATAGTATTTGTCCCTGAGCCGGTGGCAACTCTCACCAATGAGCAGATTGTTTCCATGGATGATGGGCAAATATTACAGCAAGCGCCACAATTAAATTCAACGGAATATCAATTTGATACAGAATTTCCTCTGGTTGCGGATGAGGTGATAAGAGGCGGTGAAGGGGCAAATTACGTGGTTTATAAAGATGAAACAGGCAATTACCACCTGGTCTGGAATATAGAGACAGGTGAGGTAAATCACGCGATTTATGCCCCAGCCTATGAAGGTGAAATTGGAGGGGAAGTCCATAAGGGAATACCGCTTCTGGTGCTTACAGACAATTCAGTTCTTAAGCCGGAAAACGGCGGGGGCTGGTTTGGTTTAAATCCCGATTACACAGACGCGCAAGCCCGCATAGCCGAAGCATTTCAGATAGCCTTGGGCATGAGGTATTGGGATTCTAAAATAAAACCGGCCGATAATTTCCCATTTAGCCACGGATTACCGGATTTCAAAGACGTCCCCGGTTATGAGACTTTAAAGCAGGAATTAGAGAGATATTTTTCTCCTCCAAATCATGCACCTATACCGCATGAAACTCCAAAATATTTGAGAGTCAAAATTGCAAATTATTTGAGAGATAAATTTTTGCTGGATTTAAAAACAGCCAAAGAAGAAGGTATGCCTTTTCTAGTCCGCATGAAGGATAAGGGCAGAACATACGCGGATCTGGCAGGTATAAATACCTTTATCATTGATTTTACCGACAGCGGGAAGATGACCTTTCTAGGCGATAACCAGAGAAGGTCTGAAAGTTTGCTTGCTTATAACAAAATAAGCTACTATTTTATTAGTGCACTAACAGCACCTGGCAGTTTCAGATTAACAGTTGATAATTGGAAATATGACTATAATACCAACAGATGGTTTGGCGGTGAGTTTTTAGCTTTACTCAGGTATGCTTTCGCAGGTCAGTATTATGCTGCAGGTGGATATGAACTCGGTCGAAAGTGGGTTCAAGAATCAAGCAGTGATTTTACACATCAAATCGCAGCCGAAATGCTCTCGGATAAGGTCGTTGCAGATAATCCTGAATTAGCGGAAATATTAGATGATTATGCCTTAAGTTACCCGTTTTTATGGTGGGTAGGATACCCGCCTGACTGGTTTACCAACAGCTCGGCAGTACAATTTGTGAAGCCGTAATCGTAAACAAGCTGGAAAAAGATCCCCCGAATTTAGCCCAAAAAATACTGTAACAGTCTAGCCTCAAGAAGTATTGTCATCGCGAGGGATGTACCGGAGAAGTATTGTCATCGCGAGGGATGTACCGGACGGTACGTCCTGTGGCGATCCCGTTGGATTTTACTCCTTCATCTTGACCTCACCTTTAAAATATGGTTTCATAGTAATATGAGACGAAAATCGGCAATAATCTTTGCCTTCATGCTTCTGGTCACCTCAATACTTGCGTATTTTTATTTTAGGGGAACCTGGTCGAACTGTACTATATCAGTGAAGTCGGATAAAAATGCACCATATGTAAAGATTGCAGACCGGGATAAATGGCTGGATTTTATAGGCAAATTGGCAGAGTGCCAGGACGGATTTTATCAGGCATACAGTGAAAAAGAGCACCTGTTTATTCCGGTCAGGCGTGTAGAGTTTGCGATAGTAAAAGATAGCCAGACAGTGACTTTGAAAGATGCTAGCGGAGCGCTGTACAGCCGGACTATCGCCATCGACAGGGCGAAAAAACAGGCTGTGGTTTACATCAATATACCTGCGTCTGACCTGGAAAAGTTTAAAAAATATCTGCATACAGCCGTATTTCTGAATGCTTACCTGTTATTTCGGGGAAATCCCTATAATACCTACGAGCCTGCGTTAGCGCCATATAAGGATCTGGATGCGCTCGGCATCTCATATGAAAAGCCGTAAACCGATACAGGTTTTATTGTTAATTTCAATTTTTATCAGTCTGGGTTTGATTTTTTTGCTAAATCCGCCAAAAACTTCTGCTCAATCCTGCGGAGGGTATTGGAACTGCTGTATTGGGGGGCTTTGCTGCGATCCGCCTCAATGTACAAGTTATACATGCCATAGTGATTTTCAAGACTCCTGTTCAGGAACCACTCAATCCGCATGCGAAGATACCGGTAGCAACAGCTACCCTGACTGTTCTGAGAACGGATACAGTCGATGCGATAATGACCCTAGCTACGAGCCTGGCGGAGGGCCTGGGTGTACGTGGGATCCTGGTGGGGGTGGTGGCGCTACGAATACTCCAGCAGGCGCCTGGTGTACCGGCGGACATGAAGATTGTGTTGGCGGAGATCCTGGTGATTCTTGCGGGAACGGCGGCACCTGTCAGGACAATAACAGCGATCACAATTGCGGTTGTGCCGGTGAAACCGTCCCTACTGATACTCCCACCCCAACACCTACACCTATCTGCCCCTCTATTGGTTCTGTCTCTCCTTCTTCTATTACCAGTGGTACCACTGTTGATATTGCAGTTACTTACACCGATTTATCAGGCGGGTCAAATATAGATCGGGGTTACCTTGGTTTTAACGGCTGTACCCTGGACCCGGGGGAAGCCTACAACAGCAATTTTGAGCGGGAACTTGCTAATTATATGGGTATGTTCTATGCTGCCTCAGCAAACTGGGGTGGGGTGGGAACCAATGGAACTGGAGGAGCCTGTTCGCTAGGCAGCTATGGTGATGACCCCTGGGGATATTTCGGCGGAACAACTATTGGATTTGATAACGCAAATAGCAATTTAACTGTCAATACTGTTTCTACATCAGTTTCCGGTAATAATCGCACATTCACCTGGAATGTAACTTTGCAAAATAATTTTCCCGCAGGTTCTTATAGTTATTATGGTATGGTTCGGGATGCAGATAATAACTACCAAGGTTGCGGTGGAGCCAGATGGACGAAACTTAACTCTCTTCAGGTTATTACTCCCACTCCTACCATTACCCCCACTCGTACACCTACCCCCACCCGTACCCCTACTCCAACCATTACTCTCACCCCTACTCCAACCATTACTCTCACCCCCACCCGTACGCCTACTCCTTATGTGAATGCTTACTTCAGAAATTCTGCGGGTTTAACTGTCACTGCCAATGCAGGAGCATATTTCTGGAATGGGGGAAATCGTGTAGATCCCCAATTTAACATATCCGAATATCTTCATCACGCGAACTATTCTTGGCATACAGAAAAAGGTGTTGGTGTGGATCCGGCAGGAAGTGATATAGTAATTGGTATTACTCCGTCACCTTTAACAGGTACATTGTCCAATTATACTAATGGAAGTGAATATTGGTGGAGATATCTGTGGCCGTCCTGGAATACCGCAGAACATTCTATTACCTTTATCATTGCATCCCCAACTCCTACTCCTACCCCCACCCGTACCCCTACTCCAACCATTACTCCCACCCCTACTCCAACCATTACTCTAACCCCTACAGTTACTCCAACCGTTACTCCCACTCCCACCCTGACCCCGACCCCGACTTTTTATAATCTTTACGGCTGGATTTATACGGAAACAAACAACGCGGTCGTCAGAAGTGAGGAAGCTTCGGAAGGATTGCTTCCCGGTTATACCGTGGATCTGACAGGCGACGAAGAGCGTACAACTATCTCACAAGGCTCACCGATTGCCGGATTTCTGGCTAATTACATCTTTACTCCTCTTTATAATGGTACTTATGAGGTTCAGATGCCTATAACTCCAACCGATTCAGTGCTTTTCCCGAGATATACAAATCCTAAAATAGCGATTATAGCCGGTGGAGATGTTATTGCTGACTTTCCTTTTATCACGATTACGCCATACCTGAGTCCTACCTCCACGCCTACCGCCACGCCTACTTCTACTCCGCCTCCAATCACCCCTACTCCTACTTCTTTATGGTCACCGACCCCGACTGTCGGGTCCGGAACCCCTACTCCTACTTCATATCCATGCCAGACACTGCCTACACCTATTCTGAACGCACCTTCGCATCTTTTATGTACCAATATCAAACCGGCTTTTTCAGCCTATGTATCAAATCCCAATAACGATAATGTCTGGGCACATTTCTACAGCAATTATTATGAAACATTCAGCAGAACAGGATCGGTAGTAAGCCCCTCCGGAGGAAATAGTATCTGGACGCCGGACGGATCTGTGCTGAACACTACCGGAGGCTACTGGTGGACGGCTTATACGGAAAGTTCTTCCTGTCCGCGCTCATTTGATGCCCCCGCCAACCTGCTGAATATGGATTATACTCCTCCGCCCAAGCCCCAGGCTCCCGTCTGTACTATTACTGACCCGAATTTATATTCCGGCCTATGCGCATTGCATTGTGAATGGGAGGCTGATCCGGAGCCGGTTCCTCCTACACCGACTCCTCCTTCCTGCAGTGATACCGGTGATTATCACCCTATTTTCAGATCTTACGGAGGTCCGGGAGTTGTAGATCCTCCAGGCTGGATCGGAAATGTATTATTTGTGGATGTTGAGGCTGAGGCTGGGCAGGAATTGTATGCGAGTGTGGAGGCCAGGGACGGCCTTGGCAACACATCATTGCCTTCAGATGAGGCCGGCCCGTATACGTGTGAGGAAATCATCTTTCCCGTATCTCCTACTCCCGGCGGACCGACCCTGACCCCCACCGGTAGCCCTCCGCCGACAGCTACTCTCACACCGTCAATCACGCCTGTCCCGTCTCCGGAAATCTGGTCGCAGGTTTTCGGCGGAGACGTCTATGAACCATCACTTCTGCAAAGTAATCTTCCCTCAGGAAAATATTATTTAGATGACATATCACTTTTATTCCCTAATAGCGCCGGAGTGCTGTGGTCGGGTTCCGGCGCAGGTGATTTCGGATACGGTACCTCTTCGCCGACGAATTGGCAGGTAGCGTCCACTCTTTCCAACGCTTTCAACTTTTCCTATTACTGGGAATCTTTGAAAAACAATCCTGATGTTGTTACTGTACCAAATACAACCACTATTCCTTCTTCTGATATAGTCGCAGACAAATCTATATATTATTATAATCAGGCGTTGATATCTTTGAATTCAAATCTTACTTTAATGCCGTCGGGTAATGTGGCAATATTCTTAATCTCAGGTTCACTGAATATTAAAAATAATTTTACAGTTACCCCGGACGAGTCAGTAGTGTTTGTGGTGAACGGTAATATTGAGGTGGACAGCAATGTGACCCGTGTCGACGGACTTTTTATCGACAGCGGAACATTTTCAGTTGCAACCGGCCCGGATCCGCTTGTCATCAACGGAATGGTTTATACCGGGGAGATGAGTTTAAACAGGACTTACAAAAGTTTTTCCGCACCAACCTATAAATTTATCTACCAGCCGAAATACGTGATAGCATTATTGCCGTATCTTGGCAGGCCGCAGATTAATTGGCAGGAGGGAGGACCATGATTATGAAAATCCAAATTACTCCGCCAAAGGCGGATCAGCCTCTGGCTGAAAATTTCAAATTCCAAATAAACAGGAAGAATTATATAACCCGCGATAAATCAGCAGGTCAAATAGTATTGATACTGGTTCTAATTACCGTAGTTGGTTTGACTATCGGATTATCCCTGATTTCCAGGTCGGTGACCGACGTCAGAATATCATCGCAGATTGAAGAATCAAGCAGGGCCTTTTCAGCGGCAGAGGCAGGTGTGGAAAATGCCTTAAAGATCATTAATGTATTCCCGACTGACACGCCTCAATCCATCACCCTGGATAATGCTTCAGCAGAATACACAGTTTCCGATATAGGAGGCAGCAACAGTCTTTACTCCTTCCCTGCGACCGAAGCCAATTCATCACAGATCCTCTGGCTGGTGAATCATGATTCTGACGGAGGCTTGGGTATAGCCTATTATTCTAAAACAGATTCACTGGATATTTGCTGGGGTATAGCCGGAAATAATGCAGCTATTGAGTTTAGCCTTTATTATAAAACCGGCTCAACATATAAAATCGCCAAGTCTGCTTATGATCCGGATATTTCCCGCGCCGGCAATAATAAATTTAACCCGGCTGATACAGATGGTAGTTACTGCGAAAGTATTTATCCGTATAAACATACGATCAACTTTATTACTGATTTTGGAGTTTCGGAGGCTGATAATTTATTGGCTCTGCGAATGACACCGGTTTATGAGAATACTGCAATAGGCGTCAAACCCACTGAGAATTTGCCCGTCCAGGGAAATCAAATAAATTCCGTGGGTAAAACCACTACGGGGGTAGTACGAAAAATTCAGGTGAACAAGACTTACAGTATCTTGCCGGGGTTATTGGACTTCGCTTTGTATTGCGAATCCAACTGCCAGTAATATCATAAATATGAAACGTAAAAAACGCTTGACAAAAAGGCATAGATTTTCTAAGGTTAGTTATATGAATAAACCTCTTTATTAACCCCATTGACAATTGTTTGCCGGATTAAGATACTTAGTATATAAACTTATTTTTACAATGGAATGAGTAATATTTTAATTGGACTGGATATAGGGTCCAGTTCGATCAAAGCTGCCCAAATATCCAAAGACAAGGCCATTTCCACCCTGCTGGCGGCAGGTTATATTGCCACTCCGGTTAGGGACGTGACCAGTATGAATGAGCATGATGAGCAGGAACTGGCAAACAGCATCAACCATCTGGTTCATGATATGAAAGTTTCCAACATTAATGTGTCTGCGTCGCTCCCCTCTTCCAAAGTTATCACCCGGATAGTGGAGATGCCCCTAATGGATGATAAGGAGCTTGCCTCAAGCATACAATGGGAAGCAGAGCAGTATATACCTTTTCCTTTAACCAAGGTGAAACTGGATTATGCCGTGGTAAGTGCTAATATTCAGACGAAAAAGATGAATGTTCTGCTGGTTGCAGCTCAGATAAGCCTGATTGAGTCTTATATGCGTATTATTACGCTGGCAGGTCTAAATCCTATCGCGCTGGAAACTGAAATCATGGCCATTGGCAGAAGCGTTGGTTTCAGTCTGCCTACCGTGTCTGATGTTTTGATTGTCTCTATAGGTGCAAATGCCACCGATATTGCTCTAATGCATGACATGGTCTTAAGTTTTACAAAATCGTACCCGATTGGCGGAAATAATATGTCCCAGGCGATAGCTGAAGAGTTGGGGTTTGAGATTGCCCAGGCAGAAGAATATAAAAAAACTTACGGATTGGAGGAACATAAGCTTGAAGGAAAAATTGCCAAAATTATCTCGCCTTACATCAATAATCTTATTGAGGAGATGGAGAAAATAGTTGCCTTTTACAAAAAAACATTTGCGAGTTCGGAAATTTCGACGGTAGTCATCTCAGGAGCGGCCTCAAAACTGCCGGGATTGGTTCTGACAATCACCAAAAATTTAGGCCTTGATTCCCAGTTGAGCAATCCTTTCATCAATTTAAGCGTTGATCCAAAAATTCTGCCTAAATTGACGGAAGAAGCGCCGTTATATACGACTTCCATCGGCCTTGCTTTAAAGGAAACAGATTAATAATATGGTCAAAAAAAGTATCAATTTACTGATCGAGAAAGAATTGGATTCACTGCTGGTTGCCAAATTAAAACACTACCTGCCTGTTGCCGCAGCTGTCTGTTTTATACTTTTTATCATCCTTTTTATAGTATCGATCACCATTACGAAGAAAAATCTGGCCCAATATAATACTCTTAAAGAAGAGGTAAACAAAATCGAAAATAAAATAGATGAAAAGCAAAATCTTGAGGGAGTTTATACTCTCAGCTACAGCATTTTAAAAATCATAAATGAGATTACCGGTAATAAAGTAAATTTTACCCCGCTGCTCGCTTCGGTTATAAAAATAAACTCAGATGACCTGTCATTAACCAAGGCTATGTCTGATGACAAAGGCCTGGTAAATTTCAGCATCAGCGCTTCGTCATCGGCAGCCCTCAATAATTTGGTTTCTTTTCTTCATGAAAGGGAAGATAAGGATAAAATATTTTCCGCCATTTATGCCCACCGTGCCACCAGAAATACAGACGGAGGATATCAGATATCTGTTTCTTTCAAAGCAGACGAGTCGCTTTATCATGAAAAAACCAATTAATTATTATCTTTATAAGTTAAAAAAATATGAAATTATCGGAGTTTCATCTTTGGTTATTTTATCAGTTCTGGCTTTATCATATTATTTTCTCCTGCCGAATCTCCGTAAAGCGCAGGAAATATTTTCCCAGCAAAAACAGTTGAGGGCGCGTTTGACCATTCTGCGGAAAAAAGATGAACTGCTGTCCACGATCGACAGTAAAGTTTATCAGGAAAATATCAATAAACTGACCGGTATTTTACCCGGATCGAAAGATTATGTTTCTTTATTTAATACATTTGACAACCTGCAGATTGAGAGCGGTGTGACCATTCTGAAAACTGATCTTCAGCTGGGAAGCATATCCACGCAGTCTGGCAAGTTGAAGAAAGATACTCTATCATCAGCCTTCATCATACCTGTAAAAATTGATATTATCGGAAATATTGACCAGATAAATAACTTTATCAATTCTCTGGCTGATTTAACAAACCGGATTATCACCGTGAATAACATTTCCTGGGGCAGCAGTGCAGACGGCTTATATAAGGTATCACTTGACGGCAACAGTTATTTCTATCCCCTGCCGTCAAAAATCGGCGGTATCGATTCACCACTCGTGGAAATCAATGAAAAACAGCAAAAAATTCTGGATACAATCGCCGCAATACCGGCCCAAAGAGTTGATGAGAGTGAGTTTGTCCCGCTCGGCAAGCCAAATTTATTTAACTAATCGGTGCGCCTTTTTCCAAAGGTTAATCTCCTGATGATTGCCTGACAGGAGCACGGAAGGTACTTTATATTTATTATAGACTTTTGGCCTGGTATATTGCGGATCTTCGAAAAAATTATCTTCAGAATAGGATTCGTTAATAAGCGAGTCTTTATTCAAAACTCCTTTTACTAATCGGCAAACAGCATCGCAGACTACCATGGCAGGAATCTCTCCCCCTGTTAAAATATAATTGCCTATGGATAAAGATTCATCAACAAAATGTTTGATGCGTTCGTCAAATCCTTCATAATGGCCGGAGATGAGAATCAGGTGATCAAGGCGTGTGTACTTGCGGGCAAGAGCTTGCGTAAATTGCTTGCCTTTGGGATCCAGTAAGATTTTTTTTTCCCTGATTTTAAATTCCTTGTTCTTAAGACTGACAGCTTTGATAGCCCTGTGTAAAATATCCACTCTCATTAACATCCCGGCCCCGCCTCCGTACGGTTTTCCGTCTACTGATTTGTATTTATCCTCAGCAAAATTTCTGATATCGACATACCTGATGTCTATCAGTTTTTTATGCCTTGCCCGTCCGATAATGGAAAGATCAAATATGGGGTGAAATACCGGGGGAAATAAAGTCAAAATTGTTATTTTCACAACTGTCAGGGCGAACTCAAAAATAATATCTGCATTTTGGATTCGCCACAAAGGGCCGCAATCCCGATGTACATCGGGAGCGAGCCCCTAGGATACATCAATACGAATCTGCTTATTATTTTTTGCCGCCCATATTTTGGCAATATTCCTGATTGCCTGTATGATTTTCCCCTGCTTACCGATAATTTTGCCTACATCATCTTTGTTGGCAGTGATCAGGTATTGGATATTCAGGTCATCAATTATCGTCTCCGTAACGACCAGATCCTCAGGTTTTTGAATGATTAAAGTGAGAATATATTCGAGTACTTGTTTCATGTGGTTAGTAATTTTCGTACAGTCTCTGTCATTTGCGCTCCATTTTTAATCCATTTAGCAACCGCCTCTCTGTTTACTTTCAAGGTGAATGGCTGGGTTAAGGGATCATAATATCCCAGATTTTCTAATGCTTTACCGGTCCTCTTTGTTTTTTGATCGGAAGCTACGATCCGGTAAAACGGCTTTGATATCCTACCCAGAAGCGTTAATTTAATTTTTACTGCCATAAATTTCCTTACATTCACGAGTTTCGCGTTATTCGTCATCCCGACCGAACCAGTCAGACTGGTGAGTGGAGGGATCTTCCACGAAATGACTAACTTACTATTATATTATTTTTTGTTCCAATTCTCAAGTGCGCTTGTGGCAGCAGACTGTTCTGCCTCCTGTTTATTGTGTCCAGCGCCTGACCCCCAAAGTTTGGAATTGACATATACTCCTATCGTAAACTCTTTGGCGTGGTCAGGCCCTGTTTCCTTAATTACCTGATAGAGAGGTGAATTTTTAGTATTTTCCTGCACAATTTCCTGAAAGGTGCTTTTGGCATCCTTATAGGATTTGTCCTTAATAATTCCGGGTATCATGGGAAATATATGTTGTTCGATAATTTTTTTAGCTGCTTTAAGGCCCAAACCCAGGTATATTGCCCCGATTAAAGCTTCAAAAGTATCAGCCATAAGTGATGAGTTGTTTTTACCGCCGCTTTCTTCCTCGCCTTTGGACAGTTTCAGGAAATCTCCCAGGTGGAGTTTAGACGCGATTTTGGCTAGAGTGGAAGTCTTGACCAGCGATGAACGCAAATTGGTTAAATATCCTTCACTGTACTGCGGATAAGAATTATAAAGAAAATCAGATACTACAAAAGATAAAACAGTATCCCCCAGAAATTCCAGACGCTCATTCGATTCTATTTTATTTTTTGTTTCGTTTAAAAATGAACGGTGATTAAATGCCCTATCCAGGAGTTCTTCATGGGTAAATTTTATCTTGAGGATTTTTAAAAGATCATTGTACTTTACCATATCAAATTTCATCGCTGTACTGCTCAATAAAAATGATCAGATCGCCTACCGTCGTAATGGTGTGTATATCCAGATCATCAGGAATCTGAAAATTATATTCTTTTGAAAGAATTGATAAAGCGTCTATAACTTCGATGCTGGATAAATTCAGGTCGTCTGACAATTTCGATTCCAGGGTAATTGATTCCGGGTTAACTCCGAATTCATCGGATAATATTTTTTTTATGGCCTCAAAATTATCATGCATAATTTTTTTTAAGAAGATATCCCAAAACACCGTTTATAAACATGGGGCTAGCTTCACCCCCGTAAGCTTTTGCGAGCTCGACAGCTTCGTCTATGATAACTTTAACAGGCTCATGCCTTTCAATCAAGAGTTCATAAACTGACAAACGCAATATAGCGAGGTCTATTTTGGCGATTTTATCCAGAGGAAACTGTTTGGCTGACCCCTGTATATTTTCGTCGATCCTGGCGAGATTATTTTGAATTTTAAGAAAATCTTTGTTGGCGGAAACAGCGGAACGCGATGAAAAACTTTCTGCAAAAAGCGCTTTCACAAGTTTTATTCTTTTACGGTGTCTGGGATCGCTGGCTTTTTTCATAGATACGACTTCGCTCACTATGGCCCTGAGCTTGCTGAAGGGTCATTTATAAAAACCGCATTTCGGACAAATCCGGTGGGGCACCTTAAGAGATTTGCATTTAGGACAGGTGTTAGGATTAGTCAATCGCACACGCATATTTTCATTCTCTCTCTTGCCTGATCTCCTGGTTGAGTGCCTTCTTTTGGGAAGCGGGGCCATAATTATTTAGGTAAATATGATTAATTCGGCGCGATATACATTATTTTAGCCTGTCTTAATTTATCCTGCAAGGGGGGAAAATTTAAAAGGCTTTGGTCCTCAAAAACCGTTTCTACCGCGGTTTTAGAAGTCTTTATGAGATTTACATCTCCAAGATCGGCAATTTTAAACGGTACAAAACCGTGTTGCGCAGTACCGTACATTTCTCCGGGTCCCCGCAGGCGAAGATCATATTCAGCTAAAATTGGGCCTTTGTCAGATTTTTCCAGCAGTTTAAGCCGATCTATTGTTTGAGAATTGGCATTATCCGAAAAAAGAAGGCAATATGACTGGTATCTTCCCCGCCCGACTCTTCCGCGCAGCTGATGAAGCTGAGCAAGGCCGAACCGTTCAGCTGCTTCAATCAGCATCACGACAGCATCAGGAAAATCAATGCCGACCTCTACGATAGGGGTGGCAACCAGGATATGTATTTGTTTATTCTCCATTTGAGACATGACCTTTTGGCGTTCTTTAGCGGAAAGTCTGGAGTGCAGGAGGCCCAGTTTCAACTGCGGGAACGCCTCCCGGGACAGCCTCTCATATTCCTTTTTTACGGCCTTTACTGTTGTTAAAGTTTCAGATTCTTCGATAAAGGGGCAGATGATAAATGCCTGTTTTGTAATTTTGGCATAGTTTTCTTTAAATTTTAACAGCTCTTTAATCCAATTATAGGCAGAGGCTCTTTTATTTTCAGGTACAACCCAGGTTTTGATTTTTTTACGCCCGGTTGGCATTTCGTCGATAACTGATATATCCAGATCGGCAAAAACAGTGAGGGCAAGAGTTCTGGGTATAGGAGTGGCTGTCAGGCTCAAGAGGTGCGGTTTATCGCCTTTCTGACGAAATTTCGTTCTCTGGGTTACCCCGAATCTCTGCTGTTCGTCGATGACAGCCAAAGCCAGATTTTTCAGCTCAATTTTATCGGCAATAAGCGCATGAGTACCTACATATATATCAGTATTCTCAGTGTCCGGGTGATTTTCGGCGGTTATCAGAGAAATTTTTATCTGATAAGGACTTAAAATATTTTTCATAGTCCGGAAGTGCTGTTTGGCAAGTATTTCGGTCGGGGCCATCAGAGCCGACTTAAATCCGTTTAAAAACACCACATACATAGCAATGGCTGCAACAACTGTCTTACCCGATCCGACGTCTCCTTCCAATAGTCTATTCATCGGATACGGTTCAGCTATGTCTTCGAGAATCTCCTGCAGTGATTTTTCCTGGGAATGGGTTAAGGTAAAAGGAAGGCTGCTGATGAAGCCGTGAATTTTGGGGTTAAATTCTTCATTTCTGATTCTAAACTTAGTGAATTCTTTTTTATTTTTTAACTTATTTAGTTTGCTATGCATTTGGAACAAAAACATTTCATCAAAGGAAAGGCGTTTCCGCGCATCTTCTACATCAGTCAAATTCTTCGGGAAATGAATATTAAAAAGAGCAGATTTTAAAGGAGGCAAATGATAATCCGCCAAAAGGCGCGCAGGCAAATAGTCCCTGATTTCAGATAAGAAATTCGTCAGAAGAGAATAGGTCCTTGATCTTATCCATTTTGATGACAGCCCCCGTGTTTCAGGGTAAATCGGAGCCAGACGGCCGGTATGTATCAAGGACTTTTGAGATGTAACAAGTTCATATTCAGGCGACTCCAGCATCAATTTGAAGCCGTAGATACTGGTATTCCCGGCAAGGCTGACTGCCGAGCCGGCCTTTAATATCCGGGTCAGAAAGGGTTGGTTGTACCAGATGACATCTATGGAATCTGTCTCATCGGAAAGCCGTGCTTTTTGAATTTTCTTGCCGGATTTGGTAAAGGAATTGGAAATTTTAGTTATGGTTCCGATGACCGTAACTCTCTCCCCGGGTTGAAGCCGGTTGATTTTGGAAATTACAGTGTAATTTTCGTAGCGTGAAGGAAGATGATATATCAGGTCTTCAATGGTATAGATTGAGAGTTTATTTAATTTGGCGGCGTAAACATTGCCTATCATCCTTAAGGATGAGATGTTTGATGTGAGAGTGAGCATATTAACTTATAGGAAAAACAGGGGAAGCAGTGATGATGCTATTAAAGATAGACTGGAGATGATAATGACAACCGTCCAAAGTTTTTTATGTTTGCGAAAAAAATTCATATGTTTATCCGATCCTGGATCGAATTAGCTTCACGATCCAGGATCGATCGCTTTGTTCGCTACTAGTAATTTAACAAACTTGTGCTTCCCTGCTTTCACAATCATGCCGTTTTTTAAGGAAATTTTCTGCTGCGGATCCGTATATTTTTTTCCGTCAATTTCAACCGCTCCTGCATTTATCAACCGTTTTATTTCACTAGCGCTATCTGAGACATTTATTTTCATTAAAGTATCTTTTACCGTTAGATTTTCAGAAACATTAATATTTATTGTGGGAATATCACCTGTCATATCTTTTTTCTGAAAAGTTGCCTCAAAATAATCCTCTGCTTTTTGGGCATCATCTTCGCTATTTAACATTTTAGTCAATGTAAAAGCCAGAAGTTTTTTGTACTGCATCGGATTTTTCCCGGACGAAAGATCGTCGCGAAATCTTTTTATATCTTCCATAGGAACATCGGTTATATACTCGAAAGATTTGACGATTACATCGTCGGGTAAACTCATTACCATGCCGTAAAGATCATTGGGTAAGGCCGTAAGTGCAATCACATTTCCTTCGGTTTTGCCTATTTTCTTACCGGACGAATCTGTCAGGAGTGGTGTAGTCATGACAAATTTTTCTTTTTTTAACATGGCGCGGACTAATTTCCTTCCGGCAAGCATATTAAAGGTTTGATCACTTCCTCCCAATTCCAGATCTACTTTCATTGCAACTGAATCATACCCCTGCAGTAAAGGGTACATGAATTCCCGGAAATTAATTTCGCTGCCGGATTTCTTTCTTTCCACATACATATCTCTTTCTTCCAAATATTGCAGTGAAAAATTTTCAGAAATATTTAAAATATCCATTAAACTCAACTTATTTAACCAGTCGCCGTTGTAAAGAATTTCAGCGGCATTCTTACCCGAAAACTTCACGATTTTGCCGGCTTGTATCACATAATTCTTAGCATTTCTTCGCAGTTGTCGGTTCGTAAGAAATTTTTCGCGGGTTCTCGTTTTTCCCGATGGATCCCCGGCTTGCCCGGTACCGTCCCCTATTAAAAATATTACATGATGACCAAGTTCTTGAAACTGGCGAAGTTTCATAAGACCTGTCATATGGCCTATGTGGAGTTGTATTCCAGACGGATCAAAGCCTTGGTAAAGACGAAGTTTTTTGCCGCTTCGAAGTAATTTTTCCAATGCTTCTTTAGAAGGATAAATTTTGTCTACACCCCGGGTAAGCAATTCATCTATCTCGTCCATATGCATAATATACCATATTTAGATGTTTTACGTTTAGTCTTGTTTGCCTGGAATCTATCTTTTTGCTAAACTAGCGTTATGGCTCATAATTTCCGCAGCCGGCACAGGAACAGATTGAAATACGGTAAACTAATAAAATTTAACTCCTACTCCTTGAGGTTGCTGAAAGTAAAACTGGGCAGTCACCTTACGGCTATTACTCTTGTGATATTAGGAGTTTTGGCATTAATCTTTGTCTTGTTGTTTTTTTGGTATTCCCGGGATTTACCCGCTCCCGATAAAGTTAAAAGAAAAACAGGTTTTTCGACAGTGCTTCTGGACAGGAAAGGAAAACCCATCTATGACATTTACTCCGACCAGAATAGAATTCCGATTGCGTTTGCAGAGATTCCGGAAAGTCTGAAAAAAGCCACTATTGCCATCGAAGACAAAAGTTTTTATTCCCATCAGGGTTTTGATCCGAAAGGAATTCTCCGCTCTCTTTTCAATATCATAACATTTAGAGGTTTGCAAGGCGGTTCAACTCTGACCCAGCAGCTGGTAAAAAATGTATTACTATCCAGCGAGCGGACTTTACCCCGAAAAATTAAAGAATTTATCCTGTCTATACAGATTGAAAGAAAATATTCCAAAGATGATATTCTGCAGATGTATATGAATGAAGCTCCATACGGAGGTACAATGTGGGGAATCGAGTCAGCCGCCGAAGGTTATTTTGGCAAGCATGCCAAAGATTTAGATTTTCTGGAAAGCATAATTCTTGCAGGGCTTCCGCAAAGGCCTTCATATTATACCCCGTACGGTCCCAATCCTAAGGCATATCTTATTCGTGCCGAAGAAGTGCTCAGGCGTCTCCGTGAAGATAATATTATTACTTCAAGTCAGGAAGCGGAGTATAAAAGAAATTTACCTGATGTCAAATTTATTTCCAATACCGATCAATCCCGCGCCTGGCATTTTGTGGAATACGTTAAAAAACAGCTGTCCGAACAGTTTGGCGATGCCCTGATAGAAAAATCAGGTTTGCGGGTGACAACCACTCTTGATTCTGATTTACAATCAAATGTCGAAAAAATTATTGTTGAAGAGCTTGAAAAACTGAAAGGCATGAGCGTCAGTAACGGTGCTGCACTGGTAATTGATCCGCGAAGCGGTGAAATCTTATCTTATGTGGGCAGTAAAGAATACAATTCCCAGGATGAAAATTTTCAGGGTAAATTTGACGTTGTAAGCATGGGTTTCCGACAGCCCGGTAGCGCTCTTAAGCCAATTACTTATGCTGCAGCCTTCAATAAGGGTTATACCCCGTCATATCTTCTGATGGATGTGGAAACGAAATTTCATGGAGGTGCCGATAATAAGGATTATATTCCCAAAAATTATGACAATAAATTCCGCGGTCCCGTACAGCTAAGATATGCTCTGGCCAATTCTGTCAATATTCCTGCGGTCAAACTGACAGCCCTTACGGGCATAATAGATATTCTAAAAACTGCTTCAGATATGGGTATCACTACACTTACTCCGACTGATGATAATGTGCAAAGACTCGGGCTTTCATTGACTCTTGGAGGAGGTGAAGTAAGGCTTTTGGATTTAACCAGCGCCTATGGAGTATTTGCAACAGGCGGTATAAAGTACGATCCGATCGTTATTTTAAAAATTACAGACTCCAACGGCAAAACTCTTTATGAGTATAAACCAGGTGCCGGCAAAAGAGTAATAAACGAAGATGTAAGTTTTTTAATATCCGATATACTGTCCGACAATGACAGCCGAAAGGAAATTTTTGGCCTCAACAGTTACCTGTATATACCTGCACATGATGTTGCAGTCAAAACAGGAACGACCGACGATAAGCGGGATAACTGGACGGTAGGTTATACTACGTCGTCAGTGGTAGGTGTCTGGGTAGGTAATAACGATAATTCACCCATGAATCCTAAAATTGCTTCGGGTGTGACAGGAGCTGCTCCCATCTGGAATCGGATTATTAAAAAAGCGATTGAAAAATATCCGGGGAAAACTTTTCATAAACCGGGTAATGTGATGAGTCTGGACATTGATGGTTTTGGAGGAGGACTTCCCCGCGAAGGTAGGCCGACACGAAAAGAGTATTTCATCAAAGGTACGGATCCTACCTCCGTAGCTTCCATTTACCAGAAATTAAAATTATCAAAGGCTGACAATAATAAACTGGCAAATTCTGTTGAGATTGCCAGCGGTTCTTATGACGAAAAAGAATTTATCGTTTTCCGTGAAGATGATCCGACTTCCCTGAAAGGAAGCGAGAATATGTGGCAAAAGGGTATTGATGCATGGCTTGCAACTCAAAATGATCCTTCTTACCATCCTCCGACTGACTCTTCAACCAATAATGAGAACCAGGTCATAGTCAGGATAAAAAATCCACAGGATAAACAGGAAATTAATGATGAAAATGTTAATATAGATGCCGATGCTAAAGCGGTTAAGAGTATTACCAAAATTGAAGTCTACGTGGATGATGTTTTAAAAACAACCGTCAATAACAGTTATTTTAACGATACCCTTCATTTAGATAAGGGTGTTCATTCTTTGAAAATTAAAGCTTACGACAGTGATAATCACAGCGGGGAATCTTCTATCACGATTGGAGTCAAAGTCTCCCCCGACCCCCCCACCTCAACTCCTGTTCCTACAATTCCTACTCCATCCCCTACGCCGTAATTTTTATTTTATCCAAATAATGAACCGAGCGGCGATTATTGTTTAAAAGTAATTTTGTACTTTGAGGTGAGAGTTTGGAGAATTTTATCTCTTACATTTTTTACATCTTCACTTTTCAAATTTTTCTTTTCATCCTGGTAGGTAATTCTTAATGTCGTTGAGTTATGGTAATGATCGACCATCTCAACTTTTTTTACTATCTTATTAATCTTGTAGATTTCAGAAATTAGAGGTCCGATGTATGTTTTGGGAGGGTATTGGATAGTGAGGTCTTCAATGACAGCAGGATATAAGGGAATCGGTATATAACTTTTGGCGGGATTGGAAAGATCAACTAATATTTCTACATTCAGTACCGCCAAATAAAGAGCATTCTTTATTTGAAAGTTTTGAGAAATTGCTGGGTGGATTTTGCCAATATATGCTATTATTTTCCCACTCTTAACTAATGATACTGTTTGTTTCGGATGCCAGAAATGGCTCCATGTACCGGCAAAATCATTTTGATTTGATGGAATATTTTCTTTGACGCCCGCTATTCCCACCTCTTTAAGTAATAATTCAACAAATCCCTTGATCTTATAAAAATTGTTCTGGTTGCTGAGTGCGAGTATTGGAACTTCATCGGGTAAATCGTTCTTTTTAGGAAGATAAACGTTTGCCAATTCAAATAGTTGCAAATTATCAGAATAAAATTGATTTCTTGCCACAGTATCCAACATAGATGGAATCAGTGAAATCCGCATGTATTCAATATCAGAGGTAAGAGGATTAGCGACTTTGAGATGAGCAGAAGTTTTTAAGTTTGCTTTAGCGATCAATTCGCCGGAGATAAAAGAGTAATTATAGACTTCGGTATGACCCCAATACTTTAGAATTTGTTTTATTTTTTCCTCAATGTCTAAAATTTTGGGTCTATTTGTAACTGGTATTTCTCCGGACATTAGTTTACTTGGCAGATTATGGTATCCATAGATGCGGGCAACTTCCTCAGCAATGTCTTCAGGGATGGTTACGTCAAATTGGCGAAACGTTGGTGGAGTAATTTCGAGTGAAGTGTTTTGCTCACTTATATGAAACGATAGAGATTCTAAGATACTAACTATTTCTGATTTCTTTAATACAATCCCCAATCTATCATTAATAAATTCGATAGTAGTCTTTATAGTTGTTGGTTTTGATTTTCTTGGATATATATCGATAAGTTCACCTGCAACTTTTCCTCCGGCAAGCTCCTGATATAATTCTATTCCTCGCAGTAATGCTGTTTTTACCAATTCCGAGTCAGGATGTTTTTCATTGATAGTTGCTGCCATGGTGCGGATTCCATAACGCATAGAGGTTTTTCTTATTAATACCGGATTATTTGATTCAATAAAGAAAAATATTCTCCGTGTGTTTTTATTAACTACGCTATTTTCCGTACCCATGATGCCAGGCAGATCAATAACTCTACCTGTTCCGTCATCTATAATGACATCCTCCGAATTTAATAAATATTTTTTATTATCCAAAGTTTCGATTGGTTCATTCTTTTTTGCAAAACGGATGAGGAATTTATGTGTTTTTATGCGATCGTAATCAAAGACATGGGAAGGGTGTCCGAGTTCAAGCATGACATAATTGGTGATATCAACCAGATTATTCAGAGATCGAATACCAGACTTTTCAATGCGGTCTTTGATATAAGCGGGAGATGGTTTCATGAAGTCAACTTCCATCACAACACCCATAATGCGGTTACAAATGATTTCAGGATCAGAAACTTCCATAGGGAGATGATTTGATTCCTTCACCCGAAAGGATTCCATACGGCCACCTTTCAGTTGTTTTAAGGCAGCTTTTATACCGAACCTGGGAAGTATTGCCACAGCTTCTCTGGCAATGCCATATACGGAAGCACAATCTGCCCGGTTTGAAGTAATCTCGATTTCATAGATATAATCGTTATTTACTTTATTAATTCTCTCTACAGAAGGGCCACACAGAGATAAGCAGTCTTTCAACTGCTGTGGTGTAGCGTCAGTTTCCAGATATTCTCGTAGCCAGGAATCGGTAACAAGGATATTCATAGCGTTAAGCGTTAAGCGTGAAGGGAAAAGTAACAAATAACAATAATCTTTACGCTTTACCCTTTCTGCTTTACGCTTTACCCTTTCTGCTTTACGCTAGTTAAAATTGTTCTAAAAATCTAATATCATTACTATATAAAAGTCTCAAATCATCAATTTTAAGTCCCTGTTTCATCATGTAGGTACGTTCAACCCCCCAGCCGAAAGCGTACCCGGTATATTTCATGGGATCAATTTTACCGGCCTTTAAAACATTGGGATGAACCATGCCGGAACCACATAGTTCCATCCAACCTTCTTTACAAAGCCTGCAACCTCTGCCTTTGCAGAATCCACAAGTAATGTCCACTTCAAATGATGGTTCAGTAAATTGAAAGTGGAATGGGCGTAACCGTATTTTTCTATCTTTTCCGAAAAATTCTTTAGCAAAATACTCAAAAGTTCCCTTAAGATGTGTGATATTTATGCCTTTATCTATTACTAATCCTTCGAATTGATGGAACATCGGAGTATGAGAGATATCCCAATTGGGGCGATAACATTTGGCGATGTTGATCATTCTTATAGGTGGCTTTCCCGCTCTTTCCATTTCTCTTACCTGGCCTGATGATGTATGAGGAGACAAAACCACTTTTCCCATTTTAAGATTTGGGGGTAAATCGATAAAAAAAGTTTCAAAATCGTCACGCGCAGGGTGATTTACTGGCATATTTAATGAATCGAAAGAATACCATTCCCATTCGATTTCAGGGTATCTTCTGCGTGTAAAACCGATTCTCTCAAATATACGGGTAACCTCTGAAATAGTTTGACTGACTATATGTAGATGGCCTAATTTGGGTGGCGTGCCGGGAGCAGTCACATCGAGCCAGTCGGAGAGCTGATTGTTTGCAACTAATTTTTTTTGCTTACTGATTTTTTCCTCTAAATTCTTTTTTATTTTATTAGCCAAAATCCCAATTATTGGTCTTTCACTTTGAGGGATTTCTTTAAGTTTCTTAAGTAACTTAGTGAAGTTACCATTTTGCCCAAATAATTTCAGATACAATGCATTTACGTCTTTATCACTTTTCAACTTCGCCAATTCTACTAGAGACATATTTTCTAATTCGTTTAGTTCTTTTTCCATATTTGTTGCTTTTTCCACCACGTAATAAATTTTGTCAAACAAAATTTAAACGTGGTAGGAACGTTAAAAGCTTCGCTTTTTTACGTTCCACCATAACTCTATTCTATCAAAAGATTTATTAATTGCATCTTCCGGCGATCCGAAGGAAAGTCTCAGGTGGTACTCTCCTTCAGGCCCGAAACCGATACCCGGAACGGTGACGACAGCAGCTTCATAGAGTAATTTTTTAGCGAATTCAATACTGCTTATCGGCAGGTTGTAGCGTGGAAAAACATAATAGGTACCACAGGGCTTTACATAAGAAAAAAGATCAGGCAGGTTGTCCAGTCGTTTACAGATAATATCGCGGTTGCGTTTTAGCCATTTTCTATGATTATTAACTACTCCCTGCGGACCGGTCAACGCGGCGATCGCTGCCTCCTGGGATATATGCGGTGCGCAAACGATGTTGGCGTCATGAATTTTTAAGATATGCATCAGCAATTTTTTATTAGTATGAAGGAATCCTATTCGCCATCCCATCATACCGTATTTTTTTGACAGGGAACAGCATCTGATGACCCTGGGCCAGAGTTTTTTTATCGAAGCAATATTAAAATATGAAGTATCATCATAAATGAGAAAATCATAGACTTCATCGGTAATGACATATATTTTAGTCTCGTATAAGATCTCTGCGAGACTTCTAAGGTCTTCTTCCAAAAAAACGGCGCCTGTCGGATTCTGGGGATTATTTATCACGACTGCTTTAGTTTTTTTAGTGATGGCCTTTTTAATATTGACAACATCTAAACGGTAACCTGTTTTTTTATCTTCAATCATGGGAACAGGAACCGCGATACCTCCGGCGATTGATACCTGCTCGCCGTAGGATGAAAAATAAGGAGAGGGTAAAATAACCTCATCACCGGGATTAACCAAAGTCAGCATTGAATAGAGTAGTCCTGCCATACTGCCGGGAGTTATCAGAATGTCATCGGAGGAGGTTTCAATTCCCAGTAATTTTTGTGAAAGCGCAGCAGTTATGGTGCGAAGTTCAGGCAATCCTGTCAGAAGTGTGTATTTATCAATATCTTTTTTATTTTTTATTGCCTTGATAGCATGCTGGTGAATAAAGTCTGGTGCGGGATAAAAAGGAAGTCCTACCCCGAGCGATACTATGTCTTTACCTTTATTCTGTTCCAGTGCGCCAAGATATGTCATTTCCTTAATGACGGAAACACTGGTATTTTTAAGCCTTACTGCGAGCTCCGGCAAATCGACGGTGTCGCCTGTTGAAGTTAGAACCGATCTGTTGTTGTTCATAAGTTTCTTAGGTTACCTAGGTAACTTAAGTAATTCCCATTAATTTCTGCCATCGAGTCACCGCCAAACTTTTCCAAAAAAGAATTGGCCAAAACAAACGACAGCATCGCCTCAGAAATAACTCCGGCGCGTGGAATGACGCATATGTCAGACCGTTCAAGCAAGGCTTTGGCGGCTTTCTTTGTTTTTAAGTCAATTGTATTCAGAGGACTTCCGAGTGATGATAGAGGTTTATGATACACTCTGACGACTACATTTTCTCCATTGGTAACCCCCCCTTCCAGACCTCCGGCACGGTTTGTTTTTCTCCTGATATTATGACCGTCAGAAATTATTTCATCATGAACATCAGAGCCAAGATCAGAAGCGTTGGCAACTCCTGTCCCTATTTCGACTGCCTTGACTGAAGGAATGCTCATCAATGCTCCGGCAATCAATCCGTCGAGTTTCCGGTCATAATGTACATAACTTCCAAGTCCGGCAGGTACCCGGGATGCGATAACTTCAATGACCCCTCCTAAAGTATCTTTACTCATCGTAGCATCAATAATCGCTTGTTTCATCCTTTTAGAAGTGTTCATCTCAATGCATCTGATGTCTGGATCTGTCTGATCGACGCTGACGATTTTGTGAAAATCCCGCTCTTCTGCTTCCAGTATAACTTTGCCGATTTGTACCGTGTGGCTAGCAATCAGCATTTTAAATTCAGCCAGCAGTTTTTTGCATATTGCCCCGACAGCCACCCGCATTACCGTTTCCCGTGCGCTGGCTCTTTCCAAGACGCTGCGCACATCGTCAAAGTGATATTTGATTACTCCTGCCAGATCGGCATGACCCGGCCTGGGGTTGGTTAAGTGTTTTAGCTTTACACCCTCGGATGTTAAGGGTTCAATACTCATTTTTTCATTCCAATTATCATGATCCATATTATCCACCAGAAGCGCAATCGGACTTCCCAAAGTTTTACCATTCCTTACTCCGGAGAGGATTTTTACTGTATCAGACTCTATTTTTCCACGCCCCCCCCGTCCTGCTCCGGATTTACGTTTCTCTAGCTCTTTTTGTATATCGTGGTGAACAAGTGATAATCCAGCGGGTATCCCCTCTAAAATAGCAACTTCAGCCGGTCCATGTGATTCTCCTGCAGTTAAAAACCTAATCATATGATTATTAGAAGTTTAAGGAATTGATTCATTAATGTTTTTTAAAGCTTGTTCCATTATTCTAACCGGAGGGTCGATTCCGGTGAACATTTTAAATTTTAACACAGCCTGCCAAAAAAGCATTCTTTCTCCATATACTAATTTACTTTGCATTTCTTTAGCGTTTACTAATAATTTAGTTTCTTTAGGATTAGTAACAAGATCCATGACAGTTAAGTCTGAGCGCAATAAACCTTTTGGAACAAGTGATTGATTTTCATTCGGCTTCATTCCGACTGATGTAGCATTGATTAAAATTTCTGCTTGTTCAATTTCTTGAGCAAGAGATTGTATAGAATTACTTCTGGCATTTATTTTTCTGGTAATTTGTTTGGCGAGGTCTGCATTTCTATTTAGAATAATTAAATTTCCGCCTTCATCCGTCACCGCAATGGCGATTGCCCGGGCTGCCCCGCCGGCACCCAGTAATAATACATTTTTATTTTTTATAACGGTTACTTCGTTTAACGCTTTGACACAACCTAATCCGTCGGTATTGCCACCGCTTAATTTACCGTTGTCATTAACTATGACGTTTACCGCACCAATTATTTGAGCATTTTCGTCAAGTTCATCAAGATATTTTATTGCCTCGATTTTATACGGAATAGTGACACCCACCCCTTTTATTCCCAGTTGGCGAATTCCCTCAATTGCCTTTTTCAGATCTTTTACCGCAAAAGGAACATAGACATAATTGAGTTGTAAAGCTTTAAAAGCAGCATTGTATAAAGTAAACATTTTGCTTGTTTTGTATGTTGAACCGAAAAACCCGATTATTTTTGTTTCTCCGTTTATTTTCATCATTATAATTTTACTTCATTACTATATATTAATGTAGTAAATTAAATCTGTAATTGAATCATTTTAACTATTTGTTCAGGATCCATGGTTTTACATTTCAGAGTAATGTCAGCCAGTTTTTCATAGACAGGATTTCGGTATTTTAATACTGCATTAAATGAAGATATTGGATTATTCGGATTAGCAAAAAAAGCAGGAATTCCGCCGGAAATTATTCTTTTGTATAATGCGTCACGATCAGGTTTAAGATAAATAACTTTACCTAATTGCTTAAGTATTTTCTGATTTATCAAATTTAACGGTGTACCCCCGCCGCAGGCTAAGATATAATTATTATTATCAGCACGTTTTACTAATCCTTTTAACACTGAAGACTCTAATTTTCGAAAATACTCCTGCCCGTATTTCCGGTAAATTTCACGGAAATTTAATTTCTTTTTTTTTGCCTGAAAATGTTCTTTTTCCAGTTCATCGTCAAGTTCAATAAATTGAATATTGAGCTTTTCAGCCAAAAGTTTTCCCACAGTTGATTTGCCGCAACCTTTCATTCCGATAAGAATTATTTTTAAATAAGTCATATTTCTAATCAACTTTGGATAACCATATCAGCCCCTGCTTTTATCATTTCAGGAATAAATGTCTCAAATGATTTTTCAAGCATTTCTGCATCGGAAATAATAGTCTCTCTTTCACTATTCAATCCGGCAACAGCCAGAGATAACACCATCCGGTGATCTTTATATCCATTCAGTTTTGCGCCCTTCATTTTCCAACTGCCGTCCTGATCAATAATTATACCGTCTTTTCTTTCTATCACCTTTGCACCCATCTTATGAAGTTCTTTACATATTGCCGAAATTCTGTCACATTCCTTCCAGCGGGCAGTCAAGGCATTTTTTATGATCGTCTTACCGCTGGCAAAACAGGCAGCGACAGCAATGGTTGGAACCTGATCAGGCATTAAGTTCATGTCGATTTCGATACCGTTTAATTTGCTTGTTCTGGCGGTTAAAGTACTATCATTATTTGTAATATCGGCCCCCATTTTATGCAGGGTGTCGATAACAAATTTGTCTCCATAAGGATCACTGTGATCCATTCCTTTAACAGTCACTTTTGAGTTCTGCGTAATTACGGCAGCCAAAAGAGGATACGGCGGAGCCGACCATTCCAAGGGAATGGTTGCGTCAAATTTCTCGGGAGGATTATTGCCGGGAAAATGATAATGAAGATATTTATCATTAGTAAATTGTAATCCTGTTTTTTTAAACCAGCGAAGGAGTAAATCGATGTAGGCTGTTTCTCCTGAATTTTTTACGTAAATATCTACAGGTTTTTTTGATAATACAGAGGCAATCAGAACACTGAATACCGGCTGACAGCCTGTTCCGTCCATATGAGCCGTTCCTCCGTTAACTTTCCCTTTTATAAGAAGAGGAGCCATTCCGTCATTTTTACTGGATATAATTTCGACACCCAGTTCTTTAAAAGGTTGAAATAAATTTTTGGAAACGGTTCTTAATTTTCTGATCGATTCATCTCCGGTAATGACAGTCCATCCGCGGCCTGCCGCAGCAACTCCGGCAATGAAAAAAAGCATGGTACCGGAATTACCAACGTTAATTATGTCACCGGGAGTTTGTAATTTTCCGGCTACACCCTTCACCTGAAATACATTATAAGGTTTTTCTTCAATCTCTGCTCCATACATTTTCATCGCTTTGACAGCCTCATCCCAATCATTGCTTCGCTTTGGACTGCGGATTACAGATATCCCACCCGCAAGCGACGCCATAATTAAAGCACGATATGAATGGGTCTTACTTTTCGGTATGGTAATTTCCCCCTGTAAATTTTTGCTTTTTGTGACTTTTAAAAACATATTACTTTTTTAAGTTACCAATTTTATTTAGGTGGCTTACCAGCTTTTCTAAAGCATTATAATAGCTTTTTTCTCTTAACCCGGACGTTTGACCGGTGCGAATATCCTCCAGAACATTAACAGATATATTGACACCGGTTTTATTGATATCAGTCATATGAACTTCTATAAATGGTTTATCAAAATCAATTAAAGCCTGCCTGAGAGAATATCCGTATCTCACTAAGGCCCCGGGATTAATCAGAACCCCGTTCGCCTTCCGCGATGATTCTTTCTGCAGAAAATCAATAATAGCACCTTCATGATTGGATTGAAAAAAATCCAGTTCGCAGAAAGATTTTTTGGCAATCTTCATCAATTGTAAATTAATTTCCTGCATGGTGATATTCCCGTATTTTACAGGGTCCCTTTTTCCCAGCATACTTAAGTTCGGGCCGTGAATTATTAATATTTTCATATAATTATTTCGTCTAATGCCTGTTTTATAATATGTTGTTCGACATCAATTTGGGCAATTATTTTACCGATATCTTTGATCAGAATAAATGTACCGTCTTTTTTGTCAAATTTTAATGCATTTAAAACTGCATTTTTATTAATATTAGATACAGATACGGGCAATCCCAGCTGTAGAATCGTATTTCTGATCTCCGCAAATTTATTCTCAGGCAATAGTCCTTTTAAAAGGCTAATTTTGGCCGCGGCAATCAAACCGATGCCCACGGCCTGACCGTGTGATAATTCGCCGTTTGCTACAGCTTCTACAGCATGTCCGATTGTGTGGCCCAGATTTAATTTTTGACGAATACCCGACTGTTCAAATGGGTCACTTAATGTTATAGCCGTTTTAATTTTTTGACAATGATGTATAATATTGCCGGCTCCTTTCCAATTATTACTTTTTATTAAATCCCTAAATCCCATTAATTCTTCTTTTGATGGCGTTCCCCATCCGAGATAATATTTCGCCATTTCTCCTAATCCGCTGATAATCTCGTGTTCAGGAAGCGTTTTCAGAAATTTAACATCGCATATTACCAGATCCGGTTGTTTGAATGTTCCCAGCATGTTTTTCAGCATATTTCCATTTTCAATAAATAAATCAACTCCGTTTTTTCCTCCGATGGCCGCATCGATTTGAGCAAGAAGAGTAGTCGGCATAAAAATACTGCTGATTCCGCGAAGCATGATGCTGGATAAGAACCCGCCGATGTCACTGACGACTCCTCCTCCGATTGAGACGAGGCAGGATTTTCTATCAAAAGCTTGAGCAAAAAATGGCTTAATGATATTTGGAATTTTCAGTATATCTTTTTGCCTTTCGCCAGCTTCTATAATTGATAACGTTAAGGGTTTGTCCAATCGGGAGAGAGATTTTAATATTTTATCTTTATATAAATCACTGATTGTTTTATCTATTAAAATTAAAAAACTGCCCGGATTTATATCAGCGTTTGCTATTATTTTATCAAGGGATGTCAGAAGGTCATATCCGGTCACAGTAATATTTGTTTTTACTAATATGCTCATATCAACTCCTGCTTATCTCTGGATATCAGAATAATTAATTTAAAGATTTTCAAAATTATTCCATTATTTAAATTCAATAATTTGCATCTATCTTTAACTTTTATTAAAATTTCTTTTTCTCTTTTTAAGTCGATCAGTCTCAGGTTGTTATTTATTTTATTATTTCCTGCCAGTACTGCCAGATCCAGCCTTTTTTTAATAAGCTGAATAATATCTTTATCGATCTTGTCTATTTCTCTTCTAATTTCTTCAAGATTCATATATCTTTCCAGGATCATAAAGTCCCAGTAATTTTAAATAATTAGTGCTTTTTTTCATTTTTTTTAAGACATTATTTATTTGAGCATTATCTTTTTGCAAAATAAAATCAACTATAAATATATATTCCCACGGTTTACCGATGATCGGCCGCGACTCAATTTTTGTCAGATTTAATCCGGCTTCAGCATATGGTTTTAACGCCTTTAACAGGCTCCCCGGTTCATGTACCACTGAAAATATGATTGACGCTTTATTTCCGTTTTTATTAGGACGGCGTGAAATAACGGCGAACCGTGTATAATTATTATCATCATTTTGTACTTTTATATCCAGCATCTTTAATTTATTTATTTCAGCAGCCTGACGGCTGGCTATAGCACAATATATATTTGATCTATTTTTACGCAGTAATATAGCAGCCGAAGCCGAATCTTCTGCAAAAACAGGCTTAATATTTTTATTTAGCAAAAAAAAGTCATGACACTGTTTTAGTGATTCAGAATGAGTATAACAATATAGTAAATTATTTAGGTTACTTATTGTATCTCTATTAACCAGTAAATGATGTTTAATCTTTAATAAAATTTCTCCGACTATAAAAATGTCTTCTTTCATCAATAAATCATAGTTTTGCGTAATACTGCCGGTTAAGGAATTTTCTACCGGAATAATTCCATAATCACTCTTTTGTTTCTTTAATTTGCTGAATATCTTATAAAATGAATCGCTGCCGGCCAGATTATTACCATTTTTAAAATATTTCAAAGCGGCCAGAAAACTGTACGAACCGGGCTGGCCAAGGTAATGAATCATGACCTGCCAACCGCTCTGGCAACTTTTTTAACCTCTAAAACAAGTTTGGCCAATTCAATCGTGGAAATTGCCTGATCGGCATCAGAGACAGAACGTCTTGGATCATGATGGGCTTCGATAAGGAGTCCATCAGCTCCTGCTGCAATTGCCGCTTTACTCATCGACCGGACAAGGGACGCCCGTCCCACACCATGACTGGGGTCCACCACGATCGGCAGGTGCGTTTCCTGCTTTAAATAAGCAACCGCATTCAGATCCAGAGTAAATCTGGTTTCCGGAACGTGGGTGCGGATTCCTCTTTCACAAAGTATGACTTTATCATTTCCGCCCACCAGAATATATTCCGCTGCCAGTAAAAATTCTTTATAGGTAGCCCACATGCCTCTTTTTAAAAGAACCGGTTTACGGCAATGGCCCAATTCTTTGAGAAGCGGATAATTTTGCATATTGCGTGATCCTACCTGAAATATATCCGTATATTTTTCAATAAGTTCGATGGCCCGTACATCAAGAACTTCGGTAATCACACCCAGATGGTGCATCTTAGCGGCATTTTTTAGAAAATGCAGCCCGATTTTACCCAGGCCCTGAAAATCGTATGGGCCGGTACGCGGTTTGAATGCTCCACCGCGGAGAATATGACAGCCGGATGATTTTACCTCTTGTGCAATCGTTTCCATCTGAAATTTGCTTTCGACAGAACACGGCCCTGCCATAATGACGATTTCTTTATCCCCGATATTACAGCCGTTAACCCTAATTTTTGAAGATTCGAGTTTATAATTTTTACTGGCAAGTTTATAAGGCTTGGTAATATCCAAAATGGTTTCAACCTGGACATGTTTTTGTACTTCTTTTTTTGCTGAATCACCGAATTTACCGACAACTACCAAAAGGCTTTGGTTATTTCGCACGAGAGATACAACTTCGATATGTTTTTCCAGCAGAAGTTTTCTGAATTCTTTTTCCTCTGCTAAAGTCGTCTCTTTTTTTAGAAAAATTATCATAATTAGATTATTACGCGTTTCGTACCTCTATCATTCCGAGCGACTCCGATGACCATCGGAGGAGCGTGGGAATCTTTCATCAGATTGCCACGTCGCTACGTTCCTCGCAATGACAGCTTTGTAATTCATCATCTCTTCATATCCGCCTGCGCTAAAGCTTCGGCGGATTATGCAGCTGTAATCCCGATTTAATCGGGAAACAGCTGCATAAAAAAACCTCCCTTTCAGGAGGTTAGTTTGTGCTCTTTTTATTTAAAAACTATTTACAGCCAGACAAACCCGCCTCCTTTTTGGAAGGAGTAAAGTAAAAATAATACCATTGGGTTTGTATGCTCATACTGTAGGAAAGTTTATCAGACATTTTTTACCTTGTCAACTAAAGCCTGAAAAGTATCACTATCCGAAATGATCATATCAGACAGTATTTTACGATTAATATTTATTTTCGCTTTTTTAAGTTTATTGATAAACACACTATATGAAATATTATTCCTGATAACAGCATTGGATATTCTGTGGATCCATAATTTCCTCATATCACTTTTTTTCTTTCTCCGCCCTGCATATGCGTATTGTCCGGCGTGGAGATACGCTTCTTTTGCAACTTTGATCAGTCTCCGTTTAGTCATGCGAAAACCTTTGACGGCTTTCAGCACTTTTTTATGTTTTCGATGTGATACTACGCCTCTTTTTACTCTCATATTTTAATTTATGATGTTATTAATGTCCTGATAATTTTGGCGTTTTTACCAGTTAATTGCCGCGGTTCCTTGAATCTTCTTCTGCGGCTGCCTGATTTGGTTATTCTTTTATGGCGTGACAGGTGATGACCACGCATGATCTTGCCTGTTTTGGTAATTTTAAATCTTTTCATAACCGTTTTTCTGGTTTTTTGTTTATACATTTTTATCTGCTCCTTTTTTGTACGGCGATAATATTGACGCCAATACTTTTCCTTCAAAATACGGGCTTTTAATCACCTTGGACTGCTCCTTTAAAGCCTCAACGACCTTGTTCATGATGTCAAAACCAAAGTTTTTGTGAATAATCTGTCTTCCTTTAAAGGCCACCATTATTTTCAGTTGATTTCCGTCTTCCAGAAATGATTTACCCTGATTAATTCTAACCTGCAAATCGTGGGTACCTATAAAAGGAGATAATCTGATTCCCTTTATGCCGACATTTTTTACTGATTTACCCGACTCCCTTTTTTTCTTCTCCTCCAGATATTTAAATTTCTTATAATCAATAAGCTTTACTACGGGAGGCTTGGCATTTGGTGCAATTTCTACCAGGTCTTTTTCTTCAGTTTTAGCGCGCCTCAATGCTTCATTTTTATCAATAATACCAATCTGTTTCCCCTTATCGTCCAAAAGTCTTATCTGCGGAGCGCTGATCTGGTAATTCAAACGGTAATATTTAGTTCTTATTATCGATTTCAAGTTTTAAAAAACTCAATAATTTATCAAAATTATAAACTCCTAAATTCTTACCGTCTCTTGACCTTAGGTTCACATTTATATTTTTATAATTTAAATTGTCCAGTGTAATTTCTTTATCTCCGATTATACCTAAGAATGGCACCTTTTGTAAAGTTGCCTGGCGGATTTTAGATTGCATTGATTCCTGCCGGTCATCCACATCCACTCTGATTCGCTGTGTTTTCAGTTCATCTCTTAAGATATTTGCAGCTTTTTGATGTCTGTCGGCGATGGGTATCAGAGTTAATTGGACAGGAGCAAGCCAGACGGGAAAGGCTCCGGCAAAATGTTCAATCAAAATTCCAAAGAATCTGTCGACCGATCCAAGGATAGCCACATGTAGTACGGCAGGTCGTTCTTCTTTGCCATTCTCGTTTATGTACTTCATGTCGAAGTTCTCAGGTTGTACAAAGTCGAGTTGAACTGTGGTTAATTGCCACTCACGACCCAAGGAGTCTTTAACCATGACATCTATTTTTGGGCCATAGAACGCTGCTTCGCCTTCGGCAACAAAGTATTCAACATCTTGTGACTTCATTGCATCAACCAGTGCTTTTTCAGCACGATCCCAATTTTTTACTTCACCTAAATACTTGTCTGGATTTTTGGGATCGCGAACAGATATGCGCGCTTTATAATTCTTAAACCCAAAAGTTTCATATACGTGGAACGTGAGGTCTATAACCTTTTGAATTTCAGCTGATATGTCTTGGTCTCTGACGAATGCATGAGTATCGTCTTGAGTGAGCGCTCGTACTCGAAAGAGTCCGTTGAGTTCACCTGCCTTTTCGTATCGATAGACCGTGGCATTTTCAGCCAAATATAATGGTAATTCACGATAACTGCGGGGACGGACATTGAAAATCTGGAAGTGGTGTGGACAATTCATAGGTTTGAGAACGTATTCATCGTCATCAACTTTCATGGGGTTGAACATTGCGTCGAATTTTTGCCAATGACCCGATTGTTTGTACAAATCGCTTTTTCCGATATGTGGTGTCCACACAAATTGAAACCCGCGTTTTTCTTTTTCCTCGATAAGCCAATTTTCCAATAATCTTTTTAGCAAAGCGCCTTTTGGCATATACAATGGGAATCCAGAACCAACCGATGGACTGATCAAAAATAGTTCGAGTTCTTTACTTATTTTTTTATGATCCCTTTTTTTAGCTTCATCCTGGCGAAGGAGAAAATCTTCAAGTTCTTTAGCGGTTGGAAAACAAGTTCCGTATATTCTGGTTAACATTTTATTTTTTTCGCTGCCGCGCCAGTACGCACCGGCAACGGAAAGAAGTTTGAAATGGGTAAGTTCTTTATCCGGGTGCTCTACATGACCCATTTTGCAAAGGTCAAGGAAATTACCGGGATTATTAGTCATGAGCTTTTTGCCGCCTTTGGCAAATTCTTCTGCCATCTCGATCTTATAAGGGTTCTCTTTAAAAAGCTTTTTTGCCTCTGCCAAAGTCACTTCATTGTATGTGAAACTTTTCCACATCGGAAGGATTTGCCTCATTTTTTCTTCAATTTTCGGTAAATCTGATTCGGAAATTTTCGTCTCACCGAAATCAAAATCCTGGTAGAAGCCGTTTTCGATAGACGGTCCTATGCCGTTATGTGTGCCCGGCCATAAATCTTTTACTGATTTAGCCAGTAAATGTGCGCATGAATGGCGGAGGTTATCCAACAGTTTATTATCCATACAGATTTTTTTTCAATAAAAAATCCGCCCTGCTTGCGATCCTGTACCTGCTGGTACCGGAGGTTCCATCGCAATTTTTGCGGATTACTTAATTATGCTTTGTTACGTAAAGCTGCCGGTTACACTTTGAGGTTGGTAATCTCATGCAAACGTGTATACATTTATTTTACTCTATAGGAGTCTATTTCGTCAAGCTAGTAAAAATTAAACTCTTATCTTATATGCGGTCGCTTTTTTATAAGATGTTAATTATTCTGTTGGAAGTGACGAAATTGGTAGGCAGAAGGACAGATCTTGTTTAATAAACATTCATTGCATTTCGGTTTTTTGGCATCGCAAATGAGTCGTCCGTGTTCAATCAAAAAATAAGTCAGTTTGAACCAATGTTTTTTATCAAATAATTTACCGGTGGACTAAAGAGGATTCCCCGCCTGCCAGCGCTGTGCGTTAGCATTGCGGGCAGTGAACTCCGTCGTTGTGCGCGCATATGGATTTGAACCATAGGCCTCTTCGATGTCAACGAAGCGCTCTACCGCTGAGCTATGCGCGCGTCTTACCAGCTCATTTCACAGTTTATCATTATAAGGCGATTTGTTCCAATTTACAATAAATTATCAGATTGCTATACTAAGAGCTCGCTCCTAAATAACGTTTACGATTATTTAGGATTGCAGCTCTGTTTAATGAATTCCAAAAAAAGTACTGCCGTTATTTATATTTCAAACATGTCGGAAGATGTATGGCCATTTATCTCTGCCATGTCTTCTTCGTATGAAAGAGAGAGTGAAATTCAGGAGAACGCCAGATTATCGGAACACGATTTATACAACTTTTTTGGATGTGATGATTGCCTGATAATTCTTCCGATGCCGCCCGATCCCCATTTTTACCAGTATTTTAGGTCATTGTCAAAAAATCAAAACTTTACGGTCATGCCGACTAAAATTCATACAGGTGAGATCAGTAAAGATATTTTAAATGATATCGAGATCATGGACGAAATAGAACGATTTGCCTCAAATTACAGCAAAGTTAAACTTATCAGCTACACTGCTTCCGAACAATTTATAAAATTATCTTCATATATCCAAAATAAATATAAGAATATTGTTTTAGCTGAATCGCCAAGTGAGGCAGATTCCTGGGTAGTAGATTTCTATGGCAGTAAATCAGGGATCAGGCAATTATCCCAGCAATTCAAAGCCGATGAGCCTGATTTTAAAATGGCAGGCGGCCTGATTACGGTGGGAATAGTAAACTCGGCTAAAATTGCAGCTAACATGTATATTAAAAACGGCGGAATTGTCCTAAAAACTAACAAAGGCCATTCAGGAGCTGGAATTATAATATATAAACCCGGTGACTTGTCCCGCAATTATAATGATTGTGAAAAATCAATACTCCAAAGTTTAGACGGAGAGAAATACTGGCAGGAATTTCCAATTATTCTCGAAAAATATATCGAACCAAATAATCATATAGGCTGGGCGTATCCCAATATCGAATTTAAAATCCATCAAAAAGGCCGTATTGAAATGTTATATTACTGTACTTGCAGAATAACCGATAAAGGTGTTTTTAAAGGAATTGAAATTCATGAAAACGTCCTGCCGGACAAAATATCGGCTCAACTTATAGATACAGGCTATTTTATTGGAGAAAAGTATGCAGAAGAAGGTTATAGAGGATATTTCGATGTAGATTTTATTACGGCCAAAAATAATCACCTATTTGTAACAGAATCTAATATCAGGCGTACAGGGGGGACTCACGTTTATTATTTAGCTAAAGCCTTGTATGGTGATAATTTCATGCATGATATTTATTCTCTTTCCAATAATCTGTACAACCTTAAAACAATAAACAGCATTAAAAGCGAAAATCTTTTTACTATTTTGGAGCCGGTCATGTTTAGCAGTAGAAAAATGGAAGGATGCATCATCACCGGTACTTCTCTTTTGGCACAAAAAGCTTACGGTTATGTGATTTTTGGGAGAACAGCATTACGGGCTCGTAAAATTGAAGTGGAAATGGAAACCTTGCTTACCCGGTTTGGGTAGACAGCCCTCTTTCCTGAGACATGCCAAACGAAGTTCCGTGTTTTTTATACATTTTCCAATATCCTAATCTCTTTTTCTTTTTTTGATTAAAAGTCTGCAGCCATATTCTTCCTTCGTTAACTTTCATTCTTAGTTGTTTTACGAGTCCTATCATCCATTCGAAAAATCTGATGTAATATATTCCGCCTTCACTCGGAATTTGAGCCACCTTAATCTTGGCAATTTCACCGCTTAGGGCTTTTTCAGATTGTTCAAGAAGTGAAACCTGTTCTTTCAACTGCTTTAGAAGTTGGGATGTTTCATGTTTTATCATCTGGTCTGCATGGCGTTCACCATGGGTAAAGATTAAAGTTTCTGATTTAGAGTTGCGGGGGGTTTGCTTTTCCTGATAAGGTGAATACTCGGATGATGTTTTTTTACCGAAAAGCTGATCAATCATGCTGCCGGGGTTGACAAGATTTTTTACCTGTTGAGACAGCGTATTATTGTATGAGGCTTGCTGTTTGTATTTTTCAGGATTATCATCCCCCCACGGGCTTATATTCGCTTTTTGTTTATGCGTTTGAGTCATGATTTTCGAGCAGAATTATAGTTTATGGTTTCACCGAAAATTCCCACTATTATACTATAGGTTCTTAAGAAAATCAAGGGTTTTTTGCTGTCTGATAAGGTGAGCCAGGTAATAACTGTCCTTTTTCAGTTTCTCCCGTTCTTCTTCTTTCTCGACCTTGGCAATAATATCATCTATATCTTTCTGGTTGACCTGTATTTTTTCCTGATCGGCTATTTCATTCAGGGCAAATTCCAAACTTAAATTTTTTCGGGCTTGAATTTGATATTCCTGCCTTAACTGGCCGGAAGTTTTTCCTTTTGCCATCAGGTATTGTTCAACAGTCATCCCTAACTTTTTAGTTTGATCTATAAGATCAGACAGGAGACGGTTCACTTCCTGTTCTAGAAGTATGTCTGACATGTCTACTTCCGCTTCGTCCGTAATTGTTTTCACCAGTTCATCAAGGGAAGGTATCGGAGGTTTTTCCTCTTTCTTGTCTTTACCGGGAACCCATATTTTAACCTTAGATTTTTTCAGATCCTGTATTTTTTTCTTATATTCCTTCAGGTTGACTTTGGGAAAAAGGGCGATGGTGGTTTTAATAACCCAATCTTCATTTTCTTTGGCCTTTGTTATTTCCAATTTAGGATTAGATATGGGCTTTAAGTTATGTTCTTTAACGGCTTCAGCATACGCTTTAGGAAGAATTTTCTGTACTACCTGTTCGTAAACTTTAGTTTTATCGATATGTTTTTCAGCAATAGTTTTTGGCGCTTTACCCTTGCGGAAACCTGATATTTCCAGTTGACTGACGGAATCAGTGAATATCTCATCGAAGGTTGTTTTAATATCTGTCCAGGGAATTTGGATCTCAATTTCAGCTGTCTGAGTAGGCAAATTTATTACTTTTGATGTAATCATAAAAATATATTATACCATAAATATAGATTAAGTGTAGCCTGCCCGCCCGCCCGCCTGCCGATCAATTTAGTGCCGGAGAGAGGAATCCCCGCCTGCAATGCCTTCGGCATAGCCGATGGCGGGCAGGGAACCTCGAGAGGTTTCCCCATCCCGCTAAGCGGGACGCGTCCGCATAACATAGTTTTTTTCTGTGCCAGGGGGGAGAATTGAACTCCCACGTCTTACGACACACGCTCCTAAAGCGTGCCTGTCTACCGATTTCAGCACCCTGGCTATTAAATAAATTATACGAGATTTCAGCCGAATTTAGAAGCTAAGGCTTTAAAATTAATATATTTAATTTATAATTATAAGGCTTATAATAAATTGATGAGAATAAAAAAATCCTAAAGCCATCTGACAAAAGTCCGACAACCTTAGGATCTAAACAGGCATTATAATATATTATTATAGGATAGTCAAGGGGCAGATATATTGACTTCTATTTCTTTGATTTTACTGATAAAAAAATTTACTCCGTACGACCACTGTCCTGTGCTGTTGGGATTCCACTTATCTTCAAGCAGTGTAATATTTGTCAACCCATTTTTAAAGTAGGATTGTTTGATGGTTTTGGCTACCTGTGAAATGGCTTCCTGATATGAATTAAAAGATAGAGAATTTTTACCGTAGATTCCCAAACCCCAGCAGTTAAATGAATTTAAAGGTATATTTTTACACCCTCCTGATTCCTGCATGGAAATAGCGGGTATTATTTTATAATCCAAACCCCAGCTGTCTGAGGCATTAACAATAAAATCTGCTTCATTTTCCAGGTCGGAATGATAAGTGCTGAAAAATTTCTGAAGAACTGAAATTCTGATATCTTTTTGAGGATCTTTACCGGTCATATCACTTAATTGATTTTGACTTTCAGGTGATTTAGCCAGGACAATCGAATTTGTCTGAGGTAACGCTGATTTTTGAAGCGGATCAAGGAGTAATCCGAAAGAAAGTATCAGTAAAATTAGGGAAAGGTTAAACCAGATTGGGGTATAAATAAGCAGTTTCATTTAAATTACAAGAATGACATAAGAACACCTTAATGTCAAGTTTTTTGGGGAAAATTATTTACCGGATCTTTCCAGGTAATTTCCGCTTTCCGGATCAATGGCGATGATATCTCCTTTTTTGATAAAGAGAGGGACCGTAACTTTTGCTCCTGTTTCAATCACGACGACCTTTTTAGCTCCGGTAACGGTATTGCCTCTCGCTCCGTCATCGGCTTCGATAACTTCCAAATTCACTTTTTTCGGATAACGCATACCAACAGCCAGGTCATTATGGATGAGAATCTGATATATCTGGCCTTCTTTAATGTAATTTTTAAAATTTCCGACAATTATTTCCGGAAGATTCAGCTGTTCGTAAGTTTTATTATTCATAAACGTAAAACCTTCTTTATCCTTATATAGGTATTGCATTTCCTTTACAAAGATGGGAATTTCTTCAACTGTTTCTCCTGATTTATAGGTAAACTCAAGCACTTTATCGCTTTTAAGGGCTTTTAATTTAGTTCTGACAAATGCCGAACCCTTACCGGGATTGACGTGTTTAAATTCCACAATCTGGTAGGGTTCTTCCCTGAACTTGATAAACATGCCTTTTTGAAAATCGCTCGTTGATATTTTACTCATAGATATTATTTCTTATTATCCAACATTTCACTAAATGGAAATAGAAGTACTTCGTCAATACTGACACTGTCAGTAAACAGCATCACTAATCTATCTATGCCCAATGCTGCTCCTGAACACACAGGAAGTCCATATTGTAAAGCATCAAGAAATTCATTGTCAATTGTGCGGGTTGTTATTTTTTTATTCTTAATCAATTGAAATTCGTTCCGGAAACGCTTTTTCTGTTCAGAATAATCTGTCAATTCGCTGTAGCAATCAACCAGTTCCAAACCTGCAATATAGATTTCAAAACGTTCCGACACAAGAGGATTTGATTTTTTAAGTGTAGCCAGAGCCGCTAAGACACTTGGATATTCATAGATAATAGTAGGCCGGTCATTTCCTAAATATTGTTCAATTTCGTTTAAAAAAAACTGGTTGAATATCTCCTCCCAGGTATTAGTAATACTGGTTTGATAGCCTTTTTTCCTGGCTACATGCCGTATTTTATCTGCAGTAAGATAAGGTTTGTCCTCATCGTCGATCAATTCTTTTAAACTTATTTGGGCGTATTTTTGTAGAGCATGATCGACAGTCAATCTTTCCCATGGTAAATATATATCAATTTTTTTATTTTGGTAGACAAGATTATGTTTTTTATTATCAATTGTTTTATAAATAAAGCGGAATAGTCTTTCACAATCTGTCATCAAATCATAATAATTAGCATTTATCCGGTACCATTCCAGAATTGTAAATTCCGGATTATGCAAATCAGATCCGGTTTCTCCGTTACGGAAACTTTTCGTGATTTCAAAACAATTACCGATGCCTCCTGCCAATAGTTTTTTTAAAGAGGCTTCCGGTGAAGTGGTAAGAAAGAGAGAGGTTTTTCGGCCTGATCTGGTACTAAATTCAGTTTTAAAAACATTAAGGTAGGATTCAGGTATTAAAGCCGGGACCAGAAGCGGTGTTTCAACTTCGTGGAACTTTTCCTGATAAAAATACTCTCTAATGGCTTTTATTATTTTTTCCCTCAGGAAATATTTTTGTAAAAACTCCGGATTTTCTTTAAGCTTACGCCAAATTTTCATAAATATATTATCGTTTGTTCTTACAGTTATTTAAGAAATATATATATACCCATCTTACTCCGGTTTGCAACCCGAAGGGGCAGCAAAGCGGATTAGAGGG
>MFJN01000035.1 GCA_001779235.1 Candidatus Gottesmanbacteria bacterium RIFCSPHIGHO2_02_FULL_40_13
GTCTTCTATTTTTAGAATAGTAACAAGATCCTTTCTGATACCGGTATTGGCAAAAACTCCAAAAGCGGTGGCCATATCCAGCATGGTGACTTCACCTCCACCCAGTGTCAGCGACAAACCGTACTTTGACGGATCTTTCAGTGTGGAAATTCCCATAGCCGAAGCACTGGCGATAACTGTGCTGACACCGTTGACAGCGATCATTTTCACAGCCGGAATATTGAAGGAATTGCCCAGAGCAAAGCGAAGTTGTACCGGTCCGTGAAACTTGCGGTCGTAGTTGACCGGACAATAAGACTTTTGTCCGGGAACTCCAAAACAGGTAGGAATATCCAAAAAAAGAGTTGCCGGAGTGACTGTTTTCAACTCCAAACCCACTGCGTAATTAATGGGTTTAAAAGACGATCCGGGCTGGCGAAGGGAGGTGGTGACGTTAAAGTTTCCCGACTCCGTGGCAAAATATTCTTTGGAACCAATCATTGCCAGAATTTCTCCCGTAGAAGGTCTGGTGATCAGAGCCGCGCCGTTAGTGACCCGCAGGTTTTTTAGTTTGGCTACTTCTGAAGCTACGGTCTGTTGGGCAAATTCCTGCAGGTCCAGATCAAGCGTGGTTTTGACCTTTAAACCTCCCTGTTCCACCAGTTTTTCGCCGTATTTTTCCACCAGTTTTTCCCGTATATACATCACAAAATGAGGAGCTTTGATATTGGTTTGCTGAGGGCGGTAATTTAAAGGTTGCGAGCCGGCTTCCTGACTTTGCTCCGGAGTGATAAAGCCTTCGTGCACCATACGGTTTAGAACGTCTTCCTGACGGCTTTTGGCGTATTCAGGATGTGCTCCAAAAGGTGAGTACACAGTCGGAGCTGAGGGAAGCCCTGCCAAAAGCGCGGCTTCGGAGAGAGCCAGATCTTTCACGTTTTTGTCAAAATATGTTTCTGCGGCCACCTCCACCCCCCAGGCAGTTCCTCCGTAGGCGACCTGGTTGAGATACATTTCCAGAATCTGGTCTTTGCTGTAAAGTTTTTCAGTCCAAAAGGCGAGAATAATTTCTTTGAATTTCCGGCTTATGGTTCGTTGCGGAGTAAGCAGAGCATTTTTTACCAGCTGTTGGGTTATAGTGGAGCCTCCCTGCAGTTTTTGGCGAAGTATAGTTTCTTTCAAAGCCCGCAGTATTCCGCCAAACAGACTTACACCCTGATGGCGGTAAAAATCTTTATCCTCAATGGCGATGGTGGCATGAATAAGGTGGATGGGAATCTCTTTAAGTTTGACCAGCGACCTGTTTTGGTCTGTATATATTTCGTACAACAATTTGTCATTGCGGTCGTAAATTTTGGTGGTCTGGGGGATATCGTAGGAGCTAAGTTTTTTTGGGGAGGGCAGATCTTTGAAAATAATAAATATCAGATAACAGATAACAAATAACAAGAGTGTCAATACCGCAAAAAACAGTTTTTTTCTTGGGATTTTCATAGTTCAGGCATTTTATTATACAATATACGTACTTACGGTAAAAAATATGTATAATTTGCCAACCTTGCACGGAAACTGGATTGATCTGGTTATTTTACTGGTTATCATATTTTATGTCTGGGAAGGAATCAGGCGGGGATTTATTCTGGGTATTATTGATCTGGGTGGTTTTATACTTTCATTTTTGATAAGTTTAAAAACCTACAGATTGACCGGAAACTTATTAGTCGAAAATTTTACTCTGCCGGCAGGCCTTGCCAACGCCGCCGGTTTTTTAATTAACGGCGCTCTGATTGAACTTCTCTGCAATGTGTTAGCCAATACCATCCATCGGAAACTTTACCCTTTTTTCCGTAAAATTTTTGAAAAGAAAAAGTTACTCGGATATTTTATTTGGTCAAACAGGTTGCTCGGAATCCTTCCGGCTTTTGGTGAAACATTGATTTTTTGTGCTTTCCTTTTAACTTTATTTGTTTCCCTGCCGATTCAGGGTGCGGTTAAAAAAGATATAACTTCATCTAAAATTGGCGGTCCGATTGTCGCTAAGACTCAAGGCATCGAACGGCAAATGAATAATATTTTTGGCGAAGCAGTCAATGAAACGCTGACTTTTTTGACGATTAATTCCAATCCCACGATCAGCGAAAAAGTAGATTTAGGTTTTACACAGCTGGAGGTAAAAATTGATGAAGGAGGTGAAGATCAGATGTTGATTCTGATCAATAAGGAAAGAAAAATAAAAGGGCTTCAGACATTATCCGATTCCTCTAAACTAAAGGAACTTGCGCGGTCTTACGGGAAAGAAATGTTTGCCAAAGGATTTTTTTCGCATTACAATCCCGACGGACTTTCTCCCTTTGACCGTATGAATAAGGTAAACATCGAATATACGGCTGCCGGAGAAAATCTGGCTTTGGCGCCCAATGTGTCTTTTGCCCATCAGGGACTGATGAATTCGCCAGGCCACCGCGCCAATATCCTGTCCGGCGATTTCGGCAAAGTCGGTATTGGAGTTATCGACGGAGGAATTTACGGCGAGATATTCGTCCAAGAGTTTACCAATTAATATTTACAGACACGAGTTTCGCGTTATTCGTCATCCCGACCGAACCAGTCAGACTGGTGAGTGGAGGGATCTTCCACGATAGAACTTGGTAGATTCCTGCCTGCTGACAAACTGTATTCCGTCATCCGCCGGATTTCTGGTATCATTAGTGAGGCATTAACTATGAAAGCAGTACTGCAAAGAGTAAAAAAATCACAAGTGGCAGTTGAGGAAAAAGTTATCAGCCGGATTGACCAAGGCTACAACATATTATTAGGTGTGGCAGAAGAGGATAGTGAAAAGAATGCCGATATCCTGGCTGAAAAAATCGTCAATTTAAGGGTAATGTCTGATGAACAAAACAAAATGAACAGGTCAATTTTGGACAGTAAAGGGAGTATTTTAATAGTTTCCCAGTTTACTCTGATGGCGGATCTGACATCAGGCAGAAGGCCGTCCTACATCAAAGCAGCAGGGGCAGAAAAGGCCAGAAAGCTTTATGAGTATTTTGTCGGGAAGTTAAAAAGTTTAGGAATAGAAGATGTGCAAACGGGCAAATTTGGCGAATATATGGATGTGGAAATAGTTAATGACGGCCCGGTGACGATAATATTGGATACAGAAGAATTGTAATAAGCCAATAAATACTAATATATTTGACTATTTGACTATTTGACTATTTGTTTATTTGGATGGTATTTATTGGATGATTATTTTGTTATACTGTATTTAATGCCAAAAGATTTCTTTTCCCATCTTCATGATAAAAAAACCCCTCCGACGTACAAATTTTTTAACGGTGAAGCTTGGATGGACGGGGCAAGTAGCAAAACAGTCGAGGTAATTTCTCCGATTGATAACTCTCTCGTCGGCAGGATTCCTCTTGTCAGTAATCTGGAAATTGATCAGGCAATCTCTAATGCCAAAAAAGCACAGGAGGCATGGATGAGAGTGCCGATGATCGAAAGAGGAAAAATTCTTCATCTTGCTGCCGATTGGATGAGAGAGCATGAGCATTATTTGACAGCTCTTTTGATTAAAGAAATCGGCAAAAATACCCCCGAGGCTAAGGACGAAATTTTAAGAAGTGCAGACATGATAGATTATTTTGCCCATGAAGGTTTGCATGTGAAAGGTGAAGAATTATCGGGTGAGGCTTTTCCTGGCTATGACCAGACCAAAATGGCAATCGTCGAGAAGGTGCCGCTCGGGGTAATACTGGCCATAGCGCCTTTCAACTATCCGGTTAATTTATCAGTTTCGAAAATCGCTCCGGCTCTGATTACCGGAAATTGCGTCGTCTATAAACCGCCTACCCAAGGCGCCATTTCCTGCCTGCATCTGACGGAAATATTTTATCTGGCAGGACTTCCCAAAGGTTTGATTGTGACAATTACCGGAGGAGGAGCGGAGGTAGGTAATTATCTGGTAAGTCACAAAGATATCAATGGCATTACTTTTACCGGATCATCGCAGGTTGGTAAAGAAATAGCAGTGAAAGCCGGCATGATTCCGCTGCTGTTTGAATGCGGAGGAAATAATCCGGCAGTTGTCTTGCCTGATGCGGATTTGTACTCAACTGCCATCGAGATTGTCAAAGGCGCATTTTCCTATTCCGGACAAAGATGTACGGCCATTAAATATGTTTTGGGTTTAAAGCCGACTATCGATAAGCTGATTCCCATGGTTTCGCAAAAGACGAAAGAATTTATCAAAATGGGAGACCCCAGAATTCCCGAGATCAATCTAGGTCCTGTTATTTCGGACGGGGAAGCTGATATTATCGAACGAAGAATCCTGATGGCCAAAGCACAAGGCGCCAAAATCATTATGGGTGGTAAAAGAAAAGAACGGCTTATTGAACCAACCATTCTTGATCTGGTCCGCCCCAGTATGGAAATTATGCAGATAGAGACCTTCGGACCTGTCGTTTCGTTTTTACGGGTGGAGTCGATTGAGGAGGCAGTTAAAATCATCAATAGTTCGGACTACGGACTGCAGGCATCAATTTTCACGAGCGATGAAGGAGCCGGAATTCAACTCGCCCGCCAGATCAAAGTTGGAACGATTCAGATTAACTCCAAACCGCAAAGAGGCCCTGACCACTTTCCTTTTCTTGGAGTTAAGGGAAGCGGAGTCGGAGTGCAGGGAATCCGTTATACGCTCGAAGCTATGATGAGGCCCCGTCCGATCGTCCTCAACAAACCGCATTAAGTTCTTGCAAAATATATTGTATTGCTGTATAATTAACAATACTATGCAAACAGTAAGTATAACTTCCAAATGGCAGGTGCATATTCCGGTGGCTGTCCGCAAAATGCTAAAACTGGAAAAACCCACGCAGGTAATTGTTTCAGTTGCCAGCGGGGCAATTGTGATGAGGCCTGAAAAAAGCAGGATACTGCGGATGGGCGGCTCTTTACGCGGTAGAAAACCAGTTAAACCCATCAATTTAGACAGGGTCAGAGATTATATTGATTATTCAAAGTGGTAAAGAAAATTTTTCTTGATACCAATATTTTCCTGCGCTATTTCACCGGAGATAGTGAAGATATGTATCAGGCGTCGGAAAATATATTAAAACTGTGTGAAGAAGGAAAACTTCAGATTGCCGCTTCAACGATAGTTTTAACCGAGATTATTTATACTCTTAAAAGTTTTTACAAACTGGACAATAGTGAAATATTTAAACATATAGATTCAATCCTCTGCATTAAAAATATTATTCTTATTGAAAAAACTTATTTCAACACTTCTTATCAGTTATTTAAAAAAGATCCGTCTGCCAAAATTTCTGATTGCCTGATTGTAACGCAGGTTCCTCTGAATTATCTGCTTTGCAGTTTTGATAAAGGTATCGAAAGATTGATAGGTAAAGGTAGATTTATTGATCCAAGAGAAATTTAAAACTGACAATTTTCCATTTCGGGAATCCGTTATATACCCACGTAACTCAGTTTTGGGTCTAATTAGCAAAAAGTGTTGGTAAAAACGGTCATTTAATCTATTGTTATCTTCTAAATCCTCTGTTACATTCTCCTTATATGAATACT
>MFJN01000036.1:0-482 GCA_001779235.1 Candidatus Gottesmanbacteria bacterium RIFCSPHIGHO2_02_FULL_40_13
AGCATCGGCCGGTGTTGGGCCGTATCATTGCTCCCGCCGCCGGCGCCGTCCAGACCGGTCCGACAACCTCTTTTCATGTCCCGATTTTTGATACCAGCGGCAAATTTCTGGGCACCTTGGGCGGAGCCATCAATTTCAACGATCTGCGGGATAAATATCTCAAGGATGTGGTCATACTCCAACAGGGCTATGCCGTGATTATTGATGACAACGGCGATATCCTCTATCATCCCCGGACTGATTTTATGGGCAAAAATGTCTGGTCCGAGGAAATGCAGACTATTACCGGCCGAAGCCCGGATTTAAATCAGATGTGGAAAGACGTGGCCGTCGGCAAAAAAGGCGCGACTCGCTATGTCTTTGAAGGCAAAGAGAAAGTTGCCGCCTACGCTCCGTCTGCGGTGTTTCCCGGCCGGGTCTGGGGAGTGGTCATTACCGTGCCATTGGAAGATATACAAAAAATTCTCCTGACCCAGAATATT
>MFJN01000036.1:500-23387 GCA_001779235.1 Candidatus Gottesmanbacteria bacterium RIFCSPHIGHO2_02_FULL_40_13
TTTAATCTGACGATGCTGGGCATTATTATCCTGGTCTTTATCCTCCTGCAGTTTTTTGAAGTCCGCTGGCTGTTTAAGCCGCTCTCGATAATGAATGCCTCTTTGAAAAAATTATCGGAGGGAGATTTGACAAGCGCTGATTTTCCCTCGACGGGTGGGGCGAAAGACGAATTTGGCCAACTGGCCCAAAATCTAAAATCCGCCCTGTCCAATCTGCGCCAAAAAACCGTGAATGTTGATGCAGTTATCATTGAAAAAACCAAAGGACTGGAGCAAAAAGTCAAAGAACTGGAAACCGCCAACAAAGCCATGTCCGGACGGGAACTCAAGATGATGGAATTGAAAAAAGAGATTGAGGAACTTAAAAAGAGCAAGTAGCTTCTTAGCTAGTAGCTTCTTAGAAAAAAATTATGACCAACAGTCCTAAAAAGCTACAAGCTACAACCTAAAAAGCTAAACTTATGTCAAAAAAACTTTCCCTCATCATCGTTATTCTTGTCATCATCGCTCTCGTGGTTGAGGGGTATGTTCTTTTGCAAACCTATCTCAATCCGGCCAAAAAATATTCCGGGCCGATGGAAAAAATTACCGTTGGGGTGGAAAAAAGTCTTTTGCCCTCTCTGGTGTGGATTGCGGAAAACAAGGGCTATTTTGCGGAAAACGGGGTGGAAGTAACCATTAAAGAATTTGATTCCGGCAGGGCCGCCCTCACGGCTATGCTTAATGAAGGAGGCCTTGATATGGTAACCGTGGCCCAAACACCGGTGATGTTCAATAGTTTTTCCGCCCAAGGCGGATCCGCCTCTGGCGGAAACCCTGATTTCGCCATTGTTTCGGCGATGGTGTCTTCGTATAACGATGTTTTTGTGCTGGCCCGGCACGATCGGGGCATCAGCAAGCCCGGGGACTTGCGAGGCAAAAAGATTGGTCTGACCAAGGGCTCTACCGGACAATATTTCCTGGGCCTATTTTTAAGCAAGAACAATATCCTGCCGTCCGAAGTGGAGGAAGTGGATATACCCGCCGGTAAATTGGCGGAGAGTATCACAGTCGGCGCTGTGGATGCCATTTCGGTCTGGCAGCCGCATATTTATAACGCGCAAAAGGCCTTGGGGGACAAAAGCATTATCTTTCCCAGCCGGAAAATTTTCCGGGAAGATTTTTATTTTGTGACGAATAAAAATTTTCTGCAAAACCACTCCGAGGTCATAACCAGATTTTTGCAAGCTCTCACACAAGCTGAAACGTTTATAAAAGAGGATAAAGATGAAGCGGTCAGCATTGTTTCTAAAAGATTGGGGCTGGACAGCGCATTTGTGGTGTCGGTCTGGGACGATTATCAATTCGGACTGTTTTTGGATTCAACCATTATTCAAACACTGGAGAATGAAGCGGCGTGGGCGATTCAAAATAAACTGACCGATAAAACTGTGGTCCCGAATTATGGTGATTATATTTCTGTGGACGCCTTAACCAAAGCGGGGCCGGAAAAAGTCCTGATTAAAAAATGAAATGCAGTACAAAAGAATCTCTATCCCATTCTTACTTCTTGCCGCCGCGCTAGGCGCGCTTTTGCTGGTCCTGAAAACTCCCCTGGCCGGGATTTTTTACCACAATCCTCCGGCCCATTCTTTTGTTCTGCTCGCCTTTACCGCCACTCTCTTTTCCATTTGGTTTCTTGCCTATCAACGTTTTGCCCGCGACAAAGACACGCCCTGGTTTTTTTTAAGTACTGCTTTTTTTATCCGCGGGGTATTTGCTTTTGCTCACGCCGTGTTGGTGCCGGCTTTTGGTTGGGGCAATGAGGAGCTTTTTGATATTTCCGAGCACTACGGTTTATTCCTGGCCGCGCTTCTTTTGTGGGGGCTGGTTCTTCCTTTTTCTGACCGCCTTAAAGACAAAATATATCAAGCCCGGACCAGGATATTTTTAGCGCTCAATGCTGTTTTGTTGATTGGTTTTGCCGCCCCCTTTGTTTCGCCGTTTTTACGGGAAGCGTTATATTCCCAGGCCAATCTTTTTATCGGGGCAACCGGCATTAGTTTTTTTCTCCTGCTGATTTTTTTATTAACCCGCAAAGAGGACAATTTCTTCACCTCGTCCTTTCCCGGCGTTTTGGCTCTTTTAGCGACCGCCACTGTTGTGCCATTTTTTTATCGTGAATGGAATCTGACCTGGTGGTATTTTCACATCCTGGAGCTCGCGGCGCTACTACTACTACTACTACTACTACTACTACTACTACTACTACTACTACGGGCCGCGGAAGGGACAAAAAGGCAAATCTCCGAAATCCTTTTTTCCTCGTTTTCCATCCGCACCCGGCTTTTCTTTATCATCGGACTGACGCTTATAGCCATCGTGGTTAACGGCCTGATTGATTTTCGCCTGTCGCGGGATCATCTCCAGGCCCAAACTTTGGAAAATTTAGTGCTGATGGCGGACATGCAGGAGGGACAGGTTTTCAATTATCTGGAAAAGCTCAAAGACAGAACCGTGGACTTTTCCTCGGATGGTTTTATCAATGAAAGTTTGAAAAAAATTCTCTCCGGCGACCGTCAAGCGGTTAATGATCTTAGCCGCCATCTTTTGGAGAATAAGCAGCCCGTTGATCCGGCGATTTTTGGTATTCATATCATGGATCTAAACGGCAAAGTCGTAGCTTCCAGTAGAGGGAGCGAGATTGGCGGCGAAGATATGGCTATGGATGAAGTTTTCGTCCAGGCCAAGGGCTCCCGCATTGCCAGCGCGTATCTGTCTGACATAGTGGAGGAGGTTCATTTTGGGGAAAAAAATATCGCCATTCTGGCCACAGCCCCCATTATTGATCATGACCGGCTTGAGAATATAGACAGTGACGATCAGCAAAAAAGGGAGAATATGGGGGTTATCATGCTGTTTTTTAAGGCACAGGGTCTGTCGGATATTTTGAGAGGCCGGGCGCAAACGCAACAGGGGGCTCTTTCCACATGGACCAACCGTTCAACCATGGAAATGTATCTGGTTAATGAAAGCAAGCTGATGGTGAGCGAGTCAAGATTTATCGCCAACGCCCAGTTCAGGCAAAAAGTGGACACCCTGCCCGTCCGTTTATGCGCCAAATCCGAAGAGATGAAAGGCGAGTATCTTGATTATCGGCAGATTCCCGTCCTTGGTGCTTCCATGTGTTTTGCTAATGGCTGGACATTGCTGACGGAAATTGATAAAGACGAAGTCTTGGGAGCGCTCGGAGATTATTTACAGCAAAATTTGCTTTCCGCCAGCGCCACCGTTTTGCTCATTCTTATCTTAATGTATCTTTTTACCATCAGCATTATCACTCCGCTTCAGGAACTCTCCGCTGTCGCCCAAAAAATCGGCAAAGGAGATTTTACGGCCCGCGCCACACTAATAACCCGCGATGAATTCGGTGAGTTGAGCCAAGTTTTTAACCAGATGGCAGAAAACATCCAAAAAGGGACTGCCGATTTAGAGGAGAAAGCAAAGGAAGAAGAAACCAGCCGGTTGGCAATCGGGAATATCCTTGGGGATCTGGAAGTGGCCAAAAGCCAGCTGGAGGGGGAGAAAGCCAAAGACGAAGCGATTTTGGCTTCTATCGGTGACGCGGTCATGGCCTGCGACAAAGACGGTCGGATAATGTTGTTTAATGGCGTAGCCCAAGCGCTGACCGGTTTTTCCGGCAAAGAAGTCATCGGCAGCCATTACCGCCAAATTATTCACTTTATCAAGGAAAGCGATGGGAAACCGGGCAATGATTTTATCGCCGAAGCCATTAAAACTGGCCAAGGGACAAAAATGGCAAACCACACCTTGCTGATTGCTAAAGATGGCAAGAAGATACCGGTGGCGGACAGCGCCGCGCCGATTAAAGATGCCAAGGGCAATCTGGTCGGCTGCGTGGTGGTTTTTCGGGATGTTACTCATGAACGCGACGTTGACCGCGCCAAAACCGAATTCGTCTCGCTGGCCAGCCATCAGTTGCGGACTCCCTTAACTTCCATCAACTGGTATATTGAAATGCTTCAAGCCGGTGACGCCGGAGTTCTCAATGACAAGCAAAAGGAATTTTTGACAGAGATCTATCAAGGCAGCCGCCGCATGGTCCAGCTGGTCAATGATCTTCTGAATGTCTCCCGTCTGGAAACCGGACGACTCAAAATTGAACCAGTCCCCACCGATCTTGCGGATTTCCTTAAAGGAATTCTCAAAGAAATGGAGCCGCAGACCCGGGAAAAACACTGCCATCTCGCCCTTGAGCTTCCCGAAAAAGAAATTGCCAAGCTGGCGGTGGACACTGTTTTACTAAGACAAGTGATTATCAATTTTCTAACCAACGCCATCCGCTACTCATCCGGAGACAAAGCAGGAGTGGTGACTGTTTCTCTGATTGTTTCCCCGGAAAAGTACACCATTCAAGTTAAGGATAACGGTATCGGCATCCCCAAGGATGTCCAGCCGCGCATTTTTGAGAAATTTTTCCGCGCTGATAACGCCCGCGCCATCATCGCCGACGGCAACGGACTGGGGTTATATCTTGCCAAACAGATCATGGAATCATCGGGCGGTACTATTGGATTTTCCTCCTCCCCTGCCCGCAATGCTTCGCATAGCGATGCAGGCGGGGAGGGATCGGGTTCGACGTTTTATGCTACAATTCCTTTGTCCGGCATGAAATCAAAAGAAGGGGAGAAAGGGATAGAAATATGAAAAAAATCTTGATTGTCGAAGACGAGCCGGCGTTGTTGTCTGCGCTTCTTGAGAAATTTCGCCAGGAGGGTTTTGCGGCCATAGGGGCCAAAGACGGCCAGGAAGGGTTGGACACGGCACTGCGCGAGCACCCGGATTTGATTCTTCTGGATATTATCATGCCGGTGATGGATGGGATGACAATGCTCTACGAACTGCGAAAAGATAATTGGGGAAGAAATGTTCCTGTGATTTTACTGACGAATTTATCCGAAGCCGAAAGTGTCGCCGAATCGCTTAGTCAGGGAGTGTATGATTATCTGGTAAAATCTGACTGGAAACTTGAAGATATCGTCAAAAAAGTCAGGGAAAAATTGGGGGTGGGATCGGATGTGCTATAATAAATTATGCTTGATCAAAATACGCTTTCTATTCTTAAATCAGTTATAAATAAACATTTGGACGATTCCAAATACAAAGCTTTTATATTTGGATCCCGCACTCAACAGACACACCGTAAATTTTGCGATTTGGATGTCGGAATTATGGGTTCAACCGCACTTGCAGCTTCAACACTTTTACAGATTAAGGAAGAACTCAGTAACTCCGATATTCCTTACTTGTGTGATGTGGTGGATTTTGGAGCGGTGTCTAATGACTTTAGAGAAAAAGCATTATCAAAAATAATATCATTATGACATATGTAGACCGGCTAACGGAACTCAAGAAGGCTTTGGGAAGACTGAAAGAAGCCATACCGGAAGTCCAAAATCAACTTGAAAAAGACGGAGCAATTCAAAGATTTGAGTTTGTTTTTGAATTGGTGTGGAAAACTTTGAAAGATTATGCAGAAGACAGGGGCAGGTTTGACGGGGCCAGTCCCAAAGATGCTTTCAGAGTTGCGGCTGATCTCGGGCTCATAGATAACCCGTTAATCTGGTTTGATTTTTTAAAAAACAGAAACGAGGCTACCCATCTCTATAACGAACAAAAAGCTGAAGAGATTTTCTTACAAATCCCTGATTTTATTGTTTCTGTCGAAAACCTGATTTCAAAAATTTCCAAAGCTTGATGAAAAAAATACTGGTGGTTGAAGACGACGTATCGCTTTTGAAAGCGTATCGGGAAATGTTTAAGCCCGAAGAATTCCAGATGATAGAAGCATCCAATGGGCAAGATGGCATAGCGCGCGTCAATGAAGAAAAACCTGATGTCATCTTGCTTGATATCATGCTACCCGGCGGCATGAATGGGTTTGATGTCTTGGAACAACTGAAAAAGAATTCGGCCACAAAACAAATTCCGGTGATTGTCACGACCAACCTCGATACAGAAGAAAAAGTCGCCAAAACCATCGGCGCCAGAGATTACTTAGTAAAAGCAAATACGACAAAAGACGAGATAATAAAATTAGTGATGGATTGTTTACAACCTTCCAAATCCGTTTAGCCACAAGAACCAGTTGCGGTTTTTTACTCTGATCCGCCTTTGGCGAAAAAACGCCGCCCCGCCTGCCAAAACATTGAGCCGAAGGTGGGAATTGAACCCACGACCCACGCTTTACCTGCCCGCCATGCTTGAGCCCCTTGTCAGAATCGAACTGACATCTACGGTTTACGATACCGCTGCTCTTCCATTGAGCTAAAGGGGCAATGGCTCTGGCAGGCGGGCGAAAGCGTTGCTCTTCCGCTGAGCTACTTCGGCATGCGGCGGGCAGGTCTACCAACTGAGCTAAGACGGTATAGAGTTATTTTAGCAGAATTTTGGAAGCATTTCGACAATCGGAGGCTAATTGTTTCTTAAACTCATCAAAATTAGGGAAATTTTTCGCTGGTCTAATATAATCTTTCAACTGAAAACTTATAATCTGGCCGTAGATTTTTTTATCAAAATCAAATAGATAAATTTCCAAAATATTTTCTTTCTCACCCAAGATCAATCTTGGCCCGAAGTAAAGTAAACCCTTATACAGTTGATTATCAACTTTGGCTATGCAGGCATAAACACCTTCCTGGTTGTCACCTAAAACCTTCGGATTATCCAGATTAATGGTGGGAAAACCCAGTGCTCTGCCTAGTTGTTTTCCGGGGATGACTTTTGCCGAAAACCAAATTGTCTTTTTCATACTCAGTTTGTATAACCAATTGTAAGCAAATTATCAGCAAATCTGCGAAAAGTGACATTTTTAAGCCTTAAAGCCTCATTTATAGTAGTTACTCCCTCGCCGGCGATAGCACTCACTGCTTTTCCCCCACCAATAATTATCGGTGCCTGGAAGGTATAAACTTTATCAACCAGCCGCGCGTCAAGGAAGCTTCCCAGCACGCTTCCTCCGCCTTCAACCAAAACACTGATAATTTTCCATTTTTTTAATTCCTCAAGAAGATTAGAAAGCGGTATCTTCTGACCCGTAAATGTTAAAACAGTTATTCCTTTATCCATTAATGCTTTTATTTTTTCTTTATTTGCTTTTTTTGTCGTGGCAATTAGAAGGTTAGTATTCCTTAAAACTCTACTCGTTAGTGGTATTTTGAGTGTTGAATCTAGGATTATGCGCAGCGGATCTTTTTTCCCTTTCATTCTTATACCCAAATGCGGATCATCTTTTAAAACAGTATTAATTCCGACAAGAATAGCTTGATATTGACTGCGCAAGTTGCGCGCATAATTTCTGGCTTGTGCATTGGTAATCCATTTTGAGTCACCGGTACGCGTGGCTATTTTCCCATCAAGACTAGCAGAAAATGTAGCCGCCACAAATGGTTCACCTTTTGTCATGAAATGATGGTACGTCTCGTTCAATTCTAAAGCTTCGTCAGCCATACATCCGATGGTTGTTGGTATACCGACTTTCTCAAGTAAAGCTTTTCCGCGGCCCGAGACCTCTGGATTTGAGTCAAGCATGGCGATATGGACTTTTTTTATACCAGAACGCCTTATATATTCACAGCAGGGAATTCGCACACCGTGAAGATCATACGGCAGGTGACATGGTTCAAGAGTAACGTACAGTGTAGCTCCATGGATATCCCCGATGGAATTGTTGAGGGCATCAGCTTCAGCATGATCGTCACCGAATCGCTGATGATATCCCTGTCCAATAATCTTTTCTTCCTTCACAATAACCGCTCCCACTAAAGGGTGCGGATTGGTCCAACTCATACCTTTCATTGCCAGTTTTAAGGCTATTTTCATAAAAGATTGATCTTTTAAATGAGTGTTCATACTTTAATAGACTCTAGTATATGACCAAGTTTTTGTTTTTTTATCCTTAAATAATCTTTGTTTAAGGCAGTTGGTGTAACTTCAAGCGGAATTTGGCTTTGGATAGTAATACCGTAAGTGTTCAATTGTTGAATTTTATTTGGATTATTGGTCAGAAGTATTACCCTTGAAATACCAAGGTCTTTGAGAATATCTGCGGCAATTTGATAATCTCGTGCGTCAGGAACAAACCCCAACGCATTATTTGACTCAACTGTATCCAGTCCCTTATCTTGCAGCGCATAGGCTTTAATCTTATTGGATAAACCAATGCCTCTTCCTTCCTGGTTAAGATAGATGATGAGCCCGCTTTTATTTTCAAATATAATCTTCATGCTTTGATGTAATTGATCTCTACAGTCGCACTTCAGTGAGAGGAAGGTGTCACCAGTGGCGCATTGGGAGTGAATTCTCACGAGCGTTGGCTCCTTTTGTTCTTCAGACATCTGTAAAACTGTATGTTCCCGGCGATCAAGTAATGTTTTATAGATTATTATTTTAAAAGTTCCATACACCGTGGGTAAATGGGAAGAAGCAATTTTTATGACACTATTTCTTTGGATATTATTATCAACGGGATGGGTCTTCAGATATATTATAAGATCTTGTATGGAGACAATTTTCAGGCGCAATTTTTTAGCAAGTTGTATAAGATCGGAAAGTTTTGCCATTTTGCCATCAGCCTTTAAGATTTCACAAAGTACACCTCCATTATTAAAGCCAGCCAGTGCGGATATGGCAACGGCAGCCTCAGTATGTCCTGATCGTTTAAGCAACCCTCTCTCTTCGGCAATCAGAGGAAAAACATGGCCGGGTCTGGTGAGATCTTCCGGTTTTGAATTTACGCCGGCGAGTAACTTTATTGTTTTTGCGCGGTCATAAGCTGAAACACCAGTGGTAATGCCGCTGGCAGCATTCACCGATACAGAAAAATTAACCTTAGTTTTTTCTGTATTGTCAACCCGATCAACCATAAGAGATAGTTGAAGCTTTGCCGCTTGCGATTTACTGATAGCCACACATACCAAGCCCTTTCCGCGGGTAAGTAAAAAATTGACTTTTGCCGGGGTAACCAGATCTGCGGGAAAATAAAAATCGCCCTCGTTTTCTCGAGTCGGGTTGTCAACAATTATCAGCATCTTACCCTTTTTAATTTCTTTTATGGCATCAGTTATTGAACAAAAAGGTTTCATAGTTTTGCTATTAAATCAATCATTTTTAAAGCAGTGAGTGCTCCCTCAACTCCCTTATTTTCCTTTTTTCTGACAGCTCGCTCTATTGCATCTTTCATATCGTAAACAGCCAAAACTTCAAAAATTACCGGTATTTCATATTGTAAAGAGACATCCATACAGCCGCGGATGCACTCATTGGCAATCTGCTCAAAATGGTAAGTTTTTCCTTTTAGTATTGTCCCAAAAGTTATAATGGCATCGTATTTGCTTTTTTTTGCTAACTTTTTGGCTATTAATGGTATTTCTAAAGATCCCGGGACATGGAAAATATCTATTTGATTTTCTTTAAGCCCTTTAGATTTCAATGTTGATAAACAATTTTTTTCTAAATGATCGCTTATTTCTTTTCTAAAAGAGCTGCTTACTATAGCTATGCGAATATCTTTAATGTCTTTCATTTTATTTACTCCTTTCTATTATTAACTTTTCTAAATATTTTGCTAAAATATCAACTTCAATATTCACATAATCACCTGATTTAATTGTATAAAGCATGGTTTTATCCCAAGTGTGAGGGATTATTCCAACGGTAAAAAAGTTATCTCCAATATCTATGACAGTTAAGGAAACTCCATTAACAGCAATTGAACCTTTTTCCACTATATATTTGCTAAGCCGGGAGGGAATTTTGATGGTGAACAATCTACTGTTGCCCTCTTTTTTGATCTCCTCTACTTTTCCTGTTCCATCCACATGTCCCTGGACAATATGTCCGGATAACAGGGTATTTGCTGTAACCGGTAGTTCCAGATTTACCAAATCATCAACTTTTAATTTACCCGGCATTGTTCGTTTTAAAGTCTCAGGTATGATTTCTACAGAAAACGCATTGGAACGCGGTTTACTGGTTACTGTCAAGCAAGTTCCATTGACAGCAATACTGGTGCCTTTTTTGAGAGATGCACAAAAAGTTTTGGGCGCAGAAAATGTAAAAACAGGATTCTCTGCTTTCGTTAATTTTCCCAGATGAGAAATGATACCTGTAAACATAGTGAAATCCCAGTACACTTACTTGTTCGCCGAGTCTGACTCGGCCTCACAAGAGCGTGAGTACGGGATTGATCGGCTGGTAAACTCTCCTTCGATAGACTCAGGATCATTAACCAGCCATCAAAAAATCCCCTCTTCGGGGATAATATAAATAATACTAGGCATTGAAGCCTATTAATCCTTCTTTCACCCCGAACCACGTTGGATTCAGGGTTAGCATGCACCGATTGGTGCGTGCCATCCCGACTTTACGGTCGCCGCTGGACTTGACCAGACTCCTGCCCTGCACCGACTGGTGCGGGGCTCGCGGGGTACTTGTCCCGACGTGACGTCGGGATACCGCCGATTAGGAATTCCTCGCCTCGCCGAAGCTTTCAGCGTAGGCGGGTCACCCTACCCCGAAGAATTTGATTGTATTTTAAAATACTAAAAGGTATGAAGTCAATGCTTTGAGAGTTTTCTGACTTCAAAATATGTTATAATTACAGTATGACTATCGGTGATTTTGTGAGGAAAAGAAAGCATCTTTTTTGGTCAACGAAAAATTATGACGGCCTCTCAAAAGGAGCCGTGATTGAGGCTATTTTGAATTATGGCGACATGAATGATGTACGGGAGCTTATTGTTCTTTTGGGGATGCAGGAAGTCTCCAAAATTTTCCATGAGAACACCAACCGCGCGAGGATAAATTATGATCCAAAGATAGTCAATTATTTCTCTCTCTTTTTTAAAAAATATGCATAAGGAAATTCTTTCACCTGAACAATCTGCTCTTTTGAATATTCTAAAATTGTTTTCTGGCGATTTCGGTTTGGTCGGCGGTACCGCTATCGCATTACATCTTGGTCACCGAGAATCAATAGACTTCGATTTGTTTACTTTCGACGAATTTATAAACCAAAAAATACGAAGGAAAATTTCACGAGATGCAAAAATAGATGCTGTTCTGCGAGACGAAACCGGGCAATTTACGCTAGTGATAAACGGTGTAAGATTCACTTTTTTTCAATTTCCATACAAAATAAATTATTCAGAATCGTTTGGCGATATAGTAAAACTTCCTGACATTCTTACGCTTGCGGCTATGAAAGCGTTTGCGCTGGGACGCAGGGCTAAATGGAAAGATTATGTTGATTTATATTTCATTCTGAAAGCTCACCATACCGTTTCCGAGATAACGATGAAGGGTGTGGAAATATTCGGTAATGAATTTAATGAGAAAATTTTCAGAACTCAACTTGCTTATTTTAATGATATTGATTATTCCGAACAGCTTGTTTACAAAGAAAGATTTAGAGTTGATGACGAAATAATCAAAAAAGCACTGGTGGAATTCAGTTTGGAACTTTTTTAAAGATAGTCGGTCAGACCTGCCCGCCATTGCTTCGTTCTGGCGCTTGCAGGCGGGTGGCAGGATTTATTGCAAATACCGATTGGAGAATGTCTTTATTGGCCGGTTACGCTGGTTCCGACTTTTTAGAAAGTATGTACAAGTTAAGTGCTGCAAAGTTTTTAAAGACTGGTTAATTTTTGCCGCTTATTATACTTAAGTACCCCAAGTGACTTAAGCTACTTATTCTTTTGCCTCTCATTTCCTCGCTTCAAATATGAGGAAGTGATAGAATATGGTAAAAGCCGCTGTCCAAATGACATCTTATAAGATATCATTTAAATATGAAAAACAAATTACTTTATACATTTGAGGAGGATTTAGCCCGACGGATAAAAAATCCCAAATTTCAAAAACTGTGGAATGAATCCGAAATAGAATACCTTTTGGCGAAAAAACTTATTGAGAAAAGACTGCTGAAAAAGATTTCCCAAAGAGAGTTAGCCAGAAAACTTAACACTTCACAAGCCGTAATATCGCGGATTGAAACTATGCGGGGTAATCCTACGTTATCGCTACTTAAAAAAATCGCTTCCGCGTTGGATACCCGGCTGTATCTTCAATTCAAATAATTTTTCCATTTCCAATAATACCTAACACCTGATACCTGATACTTACTACCTACTACTTTCTACTTATTACTTACTACTATTCGTAAATCCCTCGCTTCAAGCAGGTGGAAGTGATAGAATAAGCAAAAATGAATACAGACTTAAGCTTTATTTTTAAAGACATTATATGAGTAATTTTATAACTAATAGTGGTAAAGCAAATCTTAAGAAAAGATTAACAGAACTATCACAAAAGGGTGATGAGTTAAAATTTTTAGTCGGTTTTTTCTATTTTTCCGGGATCAATGAGCTGTATGAAGGCCTTAAAAAGAATCCGCATGTAAAGATAAAAGTTTTAGTCGGATTAAATATAGATAAGTCTATCTTTGGGTTACATGAAATAGCTCACAAAGTCGACCTTTCTGACAATGAAAAAGTTTACAAATTCTTTGAATCTGTTAAAAAGTCACTAAACTCCGAAGACTTTGACACAAAAGAATTTTACGAGCAAGTTAAATTCTTCATTAAATTGATAAAGGATAATAAACTAACAATACGCAAGACTTATGAGCCGAACCATGCAAAATTATATATATTTAAGCTGGAAAAAGAACAAATCGGCAGAAGCAAAATGTTTATTACTGGAAGCAGTAACCTAACGAAGGCAGGACTATCTACCCAGCAAGAATTTAATGTAGAAATCAGCGATTTTGGTTTTGAAAATGCAGAAGAATATTTTGATACATTGTGGGATGAAGCAGTAAAAATTACAGAGGACGATACAATTAAAACAAAATTAATTAATGTCATTGAAAAAGAGACTCTTATTAAAGATGTTTCTCCATTTGAAGCATTTGTATTGCTCTTAAAAACGTTCCTTGATTCTTACGAGCAGAAAGAAATCGGAGACTCATTAATAAAAACATTAGTAGAAAATGGTTATACTCCTTATGAATACCAACTTGATGCTGTTAGACAAGCTCTTTCCGTAATCGAAAAGAATAATGGGGTAATTCTAGCTGATGTTGTTGGTCTTGGGAAAACAATTATTGCCTGTTGTATCGCAAAAACTCTTAGGAAACGAGGGCTTGTTATTTGTTCTCCTGGGCTGGTCGGAGACAAAAATAAAACATACGGCTGGAGTAAATATACAGAGGAATTTGGTCTTTACGATTGGGAAGTACGTTCATGGGGTGATTTGGAAACTGGTAAATTATCAGAATTTGTCAGTCGGGCAAAAGATATAGAAGTAATAATTATTGATGAGGCGCACAGGTTTAGAAACCAGGATACTGAAGATTATGAGAGCCTAAAGAATATCTGTCGCGACAAAACCATTATTATGCTGACGGCTACGCCGTTTAATAACCGTCCGGGGGATATTCTATCTTTACTAAAACTATTTATTACTCCTAAAAAGTCCACAATTACTCTGGAAAATAACTTGGTGGATAGATTTAAAACCTTTAAGGGAATGTTTGATAAACTTGGCTATATTCTAAAGTATCATAGCTCTTCAGATGACCTTAAACGCAAGAAGGCGGAAACCTATTATGAAATTATTTTTGGGGAAAAAGGGATAAATTTAGATAAGATAAAACAAAGAGCTCGTTATTTGGCAAAACAAATCAGAGATGTAATTGAACCAGTTACTATCAGACGCAATCGTCTTGACCTTCTGAATAATCCATACTACAAAGATGAAGTAAAACATCTTTCAAAATTAGACGATCCTCAAGAATGGTTTTTTGAACTGACTAAGCAACAATCCGAGTATTACGATAAAATCATAAGTCTGTATTTTGGAGATCCTGATGACGGAGGACTTTTTAAGGGTGCAATCTATAGACCTTTCGAATATGAGGTAAGGAGGGAAAAAATTGATAATGATAAGTTGACCCTAGATGAAAACCGACAGTATCAACAGCAAAGAAACTTATATGATTTTATGCGCCGACTGCTGGTCAAAAGGTTTGAAAGCTCTTTTGGTTCGTTTGAACAAAGCATAAAGAACTTCAAGCAAGCTACAAAGAACGCACTAACGTTTATAAGCAAACCTCCCCATAAGTACATTCTTGATCGATCGCTTTTAGAAAAGATCTACCAACTTGATGAAGAAGAAATTGAAAAATACCTAGCCGAATTTCAAGAAAAACTTAGTACTGGTAATTATCCGAAAAATAATCGTGTGTACAGTCTTGATAAATTTGCATACAGAGACGAGTTTCTAGCTGATATCAAATCTGACCTTACACTTTTTCAAGATATACTCGATGAACTATCAAAACTAGACCTCGTACATAATGATCCTAAGTCAGATTGTCTAGTATTGCGTATCAAAGACGAGTTGAGCAAAAAACCCGGAAAAGACGAACCAAAAAGAAAAATAATCATATTTTCGGAATATACAGATACAATTAACCATCTAAAGACGATTCTTGAGAAACAATTCGGAAAACGAATGTTAGTTGTTGCTGGTGATCTACCAACTCAAAAAATATTGGAAATAAACAAAAACTTTGATGCTGCGGAAGAAAAGCAAGATAATGACTTTGATATTCTTCTTTCAACAGACAGAATTTCCGAAGGCTTTAATCTTAACCGAGCAGGCATGGTTGTTAATTACGACATCCCCTGGAATCCGGTAAGAGTAATACAAAGGGTTGGTCGTATAAACCGTATCAGTAAAAAAGTTTATGATAAGCTTTACATTGTAAATTTCTTTCCTACAGAAAAAGGGTCAGAACTGGTTAAGTCCAGGGAGATTGCCAGCAATAAAATGTTTTTGATCCACAATACCTTGGGTGAGGACGCGAAGATATTTGACATAGATGAAGAACCGACACCGGCCGGTTTATTTGAAAGAGTGCAGCGAAACCCTGACAAACTGGAAAAGGAAAGTTTTTATACCAAGGTATTAAATACGTATTTGGAGATTAAGAGGAAGCATCCACAATTGATTGAGGAGCTTAAGAACTATCCGCCCAGAATTAAAGTTGCTAAAAAGTTTCCAGAGGACGAGCTTTTAGTTTTCTTGAAAAAAGGAAGACTTTATGTTTATTTAGCCAAATACGGAAGTGACAATGAGCTAGTACGCGAATCAACTTTTGAAGAGGTTTTTGATCAGGTAGCCTGTACAAAAAACGAAACCCCACGATCTCTTAATGACTCTTTTTGGGAATACTACGAACAAATTAAGAATTACAAATCACATATTAATCCCTCTGTTAGTGAACAGAGTCTGGAACAAAAGGCTTTAAATAATTTAAAAAGCCTAATTGATAAGCCATGGGATGCACTTATTCCCTACTTGGATTTTTTACGAACCTTACGCGAGGATATTTTAGATTTTGGTACGCTTTCGGACTACACTCTGCGTAGAATTTCCAATTTAGAAAACTCAAATGACGATAAGCAAAGAAAAACAATACTAGAAATTGTAAAACTAAAGAGTGAGTTAGGAGAAGACTATTTGGAAAAAGAAAAGTTAAGGCAAAAGGACTTAAAAAAGGAAATTATAGTTGCAATTGAAAATCAAAAACCGTGAGCAGAGATATATTAGATGACATCATTAATGATTTTAGCCCGGAAAAGTTTATAAGGTTTTTCCGTTCTAAAAACACCTTGTTTTCCCCGAGGCAGGAGGAGTTAACTCAATATAATGATGTTAATTTCAAAAATGGCAAAAAATTAGGTGAGATTAACTTCAAAGACAATTCTTTGTTCATTTATTCTTTTCAAGCGGAGCAGGTGCTTTCAGAGAAGAGTGGAAAAAAAGCGCAATACGAAAAGGGTAAGAAAATTCTCAAAGAAACTCAAACAGACACTGGAATTTTTATCTACTACGACCAAAGCGACAATTTTCGGTTTAGTTTAGTTTACGCCAATTATTTGGGAAAAAGACGTGATTGGAGTACATTTCGCCGATTCACTTACTTCGTCAGCCGAGAATTCACCAATAAAACTTTTTTACAAAGAATTGGAGATGGTGACTTTTCCAATCTAGAAAAGATAAAAGATGCCTTTAGTGTTGAGAAAGTAACAAAGGCTTTTTATACCGATATTGCTAACTGGTACTTCTGGGTTGTACAAAATGTGGCTTTTCCACAGGATGCGGAAGAGGAAAAAAACGGACGGAATATTGCAGTCATTCGACTTATAACGAGACTTATCTTTATCTGGTTTATGAAAGAGCGTGGATTAATCTCTAGTGTTTTATTTGACCAGTCAGAAATTTCTAAATTATTGAAAGATTTATCTGCGGACAAGACTACCTATTACAAAGCAATCCTACAAAATCTTTTCTTCTCAACTTTAAATACTAAATCTGAAAATAGGAAATATCGTTTTCAGACCTCATTCCAAGGAAGAAATAAAGATTATATGGATCACAGCATTTATAGATATGAGAGTTATTTTAAAGACAATGAAACCATGTTAACTGTATTCAAAGATATACCATATTTAAATGGTGGTTTATTTGATTGTTTAGATAAACCTTCAAGGGATAACGAAAATCAAGGGGAAATTAGAATTGATGGTTTTACAGACAAAGACGTTGGATTAAAAGTTCCAAACTTCTTATTTTTTTCTGATCTTGCAGAAGTAGACCTTAACCGGGAATATGGAACCAAAAATAAAAAGTATAGCGTTAGAGGCATAATCAATATACTTTCCACCTACAATTTTACAATCGATGAAAATGATCCCAATGATCAAGAAGTCGCCCTTGATCCTGAGCTTTTAGGTAAAGTATTTGAGAATTTATTAGCGAGTTTTAATCCGGAGACTGCTTCTACCGCCAGAAAAGCTACTGGTAGTTATTATACACCTCGGGAGATTGTTGATTACATGGTTATACAATCCTTGAAAAATTATCTAACGACTAATCTTAATGATTTCGATCAACTCGATAATAGATTTGACCAACTTTTGTCTACTGACGAAAATGCGAACCCATTTAATCGTCAAGAAACATTAAGAATTGTAAAACTAATAGACGACTTACGTATCGTTGATCCGGCAGTAGGCTCAGGCGCTTTTCCAATGGGAATTTTAAACAGACTTGTATTTATCCTTTCAAAACTTGATCCAGACAACACTCTTTGGAAAGCAACGCAACTTAAGGCAGTTGAGGATTACATAACAGATCCGGTGCTAAGAAAGAAATTACTTGATCAAATTGAGGAACAGTTTACATATAAAAATTTTGATTATGGGAGAAAGCTTTATTTGATTCAAAAATGTATATATGGAGTAGATATTCAACAGATTGCAGTTGAAATAGCAAAGCTACGCTTTTTCATTTCGCTTTTGGTGGATGAAAAAATAGATAAAAGTAAGGAAAATTGGGGCATAGAGCCATTACCTAACCTTGATTATAAAATCATGCAGGGCAATAGCCTTGTTGAAGAATATGAAGGAGTTAAACTTTTTGACGAAAGACTACTAAATACTGAATTACCGAATGAGGAAGAGATTGTAAAAGCTAGAGAAAAAAAAGAACAGATAGAAAAAGATCTTATGCCATATTACGTTAAGAACCCTCGATGGATGAAAAACTTTAAACTGGAAAGACCTCCGGAATTAACAATATTAGAAGGTGAACGCAACCGGATTCTAGCAATTGTAAGGGATTTAGAAAGGCTTCAGCAATCCCGTTCTGAACAGGCAAATCAGATTAAAATGTCTTTACAAGACGATGATGGTAAATCTCAAAAAGTTTGGGAAGAATTACAAAAACTTCATAAGCAAATATTTACCCCATCCTTAGCTAGAGATGAAAGAAACAAGTTAAGACAAAAAGTTGATGCGCTTGAGTGGAAACTTATAGAAGAAACTTTAAGGGAGCAAAACAAAATCAAGGCACTTGAAAAAATTAAAAAGTTGGAAAATTCCAACTCTAAACCATTTTTCCTTTGGAAACTTCACTTTTCAGAAGTGTTTCAAGAAAAAGGCGGATTCGATATAGTTATCGCAAATCCACCATATGTAAGTGTCAAAGAGATTGAACCAGAAGATAAAATAATTTTTGGGAATAATTCTGAGACTGGCCGAGGTAGATTCAATTTATTTACTCTTTTTCTTGAGAAAGGAAATAAGATATTAAGAAAGGAAGGTGTTTTAACTTTTATCCTGCCAGAAGGTTTGTACACAAATGTCGAATATCAATATATTAGAAAATATTTGCTCGATAATACTTCTATCCTTTTCATTAATTTATTTTCCAGAAGGGTCTTTGAGGCTGCAGTCGATACATCTATTATCAGTGTTTTAAAAGAAAAGACACTTAATAATAAATTTCCGGTTATTAAAGACCTTAAAACTATAACCACTTTTTTAAGTCAAAATTATTTTTACAAATTGCCTGCTTATCTTTATCCTGTAAACCTTGATAACAAATCGAGTAACATTGTCTACAAAGTGCTGAATGGAAAAGGAAATAAAACCAGTAGCGTACTTGAAATTCAACAAGGAATTATTTACTCTGGTCAATCTAAAGGAAAAGTTTTTAGCAACGTGCAGATCGATAAATCACAAAAAAAGATCCTTGATGGACGTGATGTATTGAAATGGTTCGTTAACTGGAAGGAGAAGAGAGAAAATAGATATATTTTCTATTCTAACAATTTACATAGAGCACGCGAAGAGCGGTTATTTCTTGCAAGAGAAAAGATCCTTTTACCAAGAAGAAGTACTTTAATCAGTTGTGCTTATGATAATGAACAATTTTACTGCTTAAACACAGCATATGTTTGTCTTCTTAAGAGTAATAAATATAATCTAAAATTTATTTTAAGTATATTAAATTCGACTTTAATTAATTACTTTTATTCAAAACTTTTTTTAGGATGGCAAATTACAATACCTGCACTCAACTCTATTACAATTCCAGATGCATCATCAAGAGTACAAGACCCATTTATTAAGATCGTTGACCAGATTCTCGTTATTACAGGTTCAAGTGAATATTTATTTAATACAGAAAAGCAGGCGAGAGTTAAAGATTATGAAAACCAAATTGATCAATTAGTTTATAAACTCTATGGCTTTACACCGGAAGAAATAGCAATCGTGGAGGGACAAAAATGAGTAAACATTTTCTATTTATTGATGATAGCGGATCAAAAGATTGGGAGACCCCTTATTCGCGGACTTTTATAGATGTTCCACCGGTGCGTAATGAGCAAAACCTGAATTTTTGGAGGAGAGATTATTTCATCTTGGCCGGTCTACATATTTCGACGGATCTAATGATTACCCTTAATCCGCAAATAAATCAGTTGAAAAGGGATATTTTTGGTACCAAACATATAGAGATTAAATCCGTCTGGATGCGTAATCCGGACAAATGTAAGAAAATTTATCTTGACCCTTTTAAAATATCAGAAGACGATCTTCGAAAATTTACAGAGAAATGGTATAAAGTTTTTGAAAATAATCGTAGTGATATTCAGCTTCAAGTGTTTGTTTTAGATAAGCGTTTTTATAAAAACAAAAGGTCTGTATATACGCCTTTACAAATGCTCGTACAAGTTCTTTTCGATCGGGTGGAATTACACCCATCACGCCAATGTACCATTGTATTTGATCAGATGGATCGGGAGATAAAATCAATAAAACATCGCCATGGTGAAATACTAAAGATATCAAATAAAGAAGTAGATTTAGGATCATATCAAAAGAAATACAGTCACTATCCACCTCGTTTTGAAATATCAAGAAATTCCAATTTTTTACAACTTGCTGATACTGTAGCTTACAATGTCTTTCGTCAATTCGTAGATTATGGAGATTATTGGGAAAACAAAGAGGCAAATACATTAAAAACATACTCCTTTTTTGAAAGGATAGCTGATAATTTTTATAGTAAAAACGGTAGAATAGCTGGTATTGGAATAATTAAAGTTCCGGATCAAAGTAAGATCCTATGGGGAAGGAAAAAATTGACACAAAAAATCCCGACTTGAGTCAGGAGTTTTTGAGGTCAGTCCTCGTATGAGTACCATCATACTCTTAGAGGATGGCTAGGTATTTCTACCGACCGACCAAAACTATTATATATTATTTTGTCAATAAAGCAAAGTATATCGGAGTATATCAACAATTGACTTATGTCCCAATATTACAACCCAAACCCTCCTTCGCGTAAAGCTACGGAAGGGCAAGGCAGGACAAAAAATCTTTATGATAAAAAACAAAAGTTATTTGTAGAGATGAATAAAAATTACTATGGCTAAACGTAAAAAAATTTCAGTTAAAGGGATCGAAATCTTAACCTTTAAAAAGAACGAATCTGACTACATCTCTTTGACAGATATCGCCCGTTATAAAGATAAGGAACGCAGCGATTATATCTTGCAAAACTGGATGCGGAATAGAAGTACCATAGAATTTTTGGGTCTTTGGGAAAAAATTCATAATCCAAATTTTAAATCCATCGAATTCGATGGATTTAAAAGCGAAGCTGGATCCAATAGCTTTTCTCTAACTCCAAAAAGATGGATATCTTCTGTCAATGCTATTGGTATTATTGCAAAACCCGGTAGATATGGAGGCGGTACTTTTGCCCACAAAGATATCGCTTTTGAATTTGCCTCTTGGATAAGTGCAGAATTTAAGCTCTATCTGATCGTTGAATTTCAACGATTGAAGGAGGAAGAAAACAAACGATTAGAACTTGGTTGGGATCTCAAAAGAGCTTTAACCAAAATCAATTATCGAATTCACACTGATGCGATTAAAGCCTATTTGATTCCCCCATATATTTCCAAACAATCGACGAATATTTTATATGCCACAGAAGCCGACTTGCTCAATATGGCGCTGTTTGGTAAAACGGCTAAGGACTGGCGGGATGAAAATCCAAAGAAAGACGGCAATATCCGTGATTATGCAGATGTGACTCAGTTGGTGGTATTGGCAAATTTGGAAGGAATAAATGCCGAACTTATCCGTCGTGGATTACCACAAAGCGAACGATTAACGCTGTTAAACCAGATTGCCATTACACAAATGCAGTCGCTTGTTGGAAATGCATCTATAAAGAGATTGAAATAATATGTCTCAATATTACAACGCTAATAGAAAAAAGAATTTATATGATCCGAACTCATCAGAAATTTATAGGTTAAGCAGGACTAAGATTGATCTTTATATCAATTGTCCTAGGTGTTTTTACCTTGATCGAAAACTTGGGGTGGCTCAACCGCCAGGATATCCTTTTTCTCTCAATTCTGCTGTTGATAAACTTCTCAAGAAAGAATTTGATATCCATCGCGCAAAAGGTACAAAACATCCTTTGATGGAGCATTATAAAGTAGATGCGGTTCCACTGGTTCATGAAAAAATTGATGAATGGCGGGATTCACTTAGGAGAGGTATTACTGTACCGATTGATAGTACAAACGTGGTAGTTACTGGTGGAGTAGATGATGTATGGGTAAATCCACAGGGAGAATTTCATATTGTAGATTACAAAGCCACATCAAAAGAAGAAGAAGTTACACTCGATGCAGATTGGCAGATAGGATATAAACGGCAGATGGAGATATACCAGTGGTTATTTCGGAAAAATGAATTTAAAGTTTCAACCACTGGATATTTTGTCTACTGTAACGGAAACACTGACAAAGAAGCATTTGACGGCAAACTGGAATTTCATATTAAAATTATTCCATATGCGGGAGACGATTCATGGGTGGGAAAAACAATTTTAGATGCAATTGCATGTTTGAAAGGAGATTCTTTACCAGAATCCGGCGGAGATTGCGATTTTTGTAAATACAGAAAGGCGGTAAAAGAATATGAAAGGTAAACAAAATTCAAAACCGAGTGATTTAAGAAAGTATTTGGAAAAAGGAGTTTACCTTGGTTATATCGAGGAATTGGACTTTAGCGAAAGGTTTGCAGTAATTCAGAGTCCAAAATTAGACAAACTCTTTTTTCTTTTTAGTCCTGAACTTTCTCTGCTTGATTACAAAGATGTAAAACCAGTTTATGTAAAAGAAGCTTCACAACCAAACCCTATTGAGGAAATGTATAAGGATAGTATAGTACCTGATCTAAAACCCGGCGATTCAATTCTCTTTACCATTGATGGTGGTTTGATCCAGAGAATAAAGGATAAAAAAGAACAAATGAAGAAAGTCATTTTTACATCTAATTTTCCTAATTTTCTTGACGGAAAACTAAAATATGTACCAAAAGCGTTAGATGCAAAAGAAATTGTTCCTTATAGAGATGTGGTTACTTTTGGGCAAGTTGTTAAGGCATTTGATAAATATATTGTAATTGACGCAGGAATTTATCTTTTCATTGAGCTTTCTTCAGGAAATGTTACTTCGTGGAGTTGGAAGACGTTCAAACGGAAAAAAGCTAATGAAAAGTACAAAATAGGAGATTGGATTAAAGTTGAATTTGGAGAAATAAGTTTCATTGATTTTGCAAAATGACATGACAATAGGTGGGCGTATTTGGAGTTGAAAATAGTAGTAATATTGTCTTAACTGGGTGTTAATAGATAATTGATCAAATAATTTGATCTAATAATTTTACTCAATTTAATTTACTCAATATAGTTTTTATTGATAATAATACCGCGAAAATTTCTCAAAAGAGGAATAAGAATAAATGGGAAAAAGTGCGAGGCCGATAAGAAATCAGTAGAAAATTTGATTATTGGTTGCGTAAGCAGTTTCTGAAAGGTAAAAAACGCAAAATTTCACCTGTGGGAGCGGGATAGGGGAATCCTCCTTCGCTAAAGCTTCCT
>MFJN01000037.1:0-1035 GCA_001779235.1 Candidatus Gottesmanbacteria bacterium RIFCSPHIGHO2_02_FULL_40_13
CCATGCCCGAAGGGTAATAGTAGTATGACAAACCGTCGTGGATTTGTCAAGCGCTCCACGGATTGCGCTCGACGGATTGACAAAAAACATTGGTGGTGTCAAAATAGTTAAGGATTCATATGAAAGATAAAGCTTTTATATCTCTTGTTGGTGTGTTTTTTTTTCTCTTTGTAGCTGCAATTGGAATCATTGTCATCAATAACCCTACCTCAAACATACTCCGGGCCAAAAATTCTGCTCCTTCACCTCAGAAATCTTTTGTCATCGTTTATCCGCAGGTTAGCGGAATAGCCTCAGATGCAAATAGTTCCAAAACTCCAATCAAAATCAAAGTATCTGTTTATCTTCGAGATGTTAACGGAAATATTGTACCTAACCGCCCGGTAAAAATTTCCACCAATCCTTCGAGTACTATAATCTCCCCTTCAGACACGGCTTCCACTAATGAAATCGGCATGGCGGAGTTCTCTGTTTCGTCGATGGTACCCGGTGAATTTGCTTTGAACGCCACTGATATAGAAAGCAACATGTCGATTTCCAATATCCCCACTCTGGAATTTACCGAGTAACCCGTTTGAGCCGCGCATGATGCGGCACAACGAAATTAATTTTATCTGTCATGAAAATAGCGATCATTGGAGCAGGATTTACCGGTCTTGCCGCTGGACTGAAGTTATCCCGTTTTCATCACCAAATAATTATCTTTGAAAAGAATAATTCACTCGGCGGGTTGGCTGAAACTTTCCAACTGCCGTCATGGCAATGGGCTGTTGAAAAACATTATCACCATTGGTTTACGAACGATAAATTTGCTTTAAACCTGATTAAAGAGCTTGGCTTGGCAGACAATTTGGTTTTTCCCAAGACTGAAACTTCACTTTTCCTTCACGATCGTATCTACCCTTTCAACACACCCGGAGACGTCTTAAATTTCACTCCCTTAACTTTTGCGGAAAGACTTTTAACAGGTTTTATTACTGCTTATTTAAAATAAGCAGTAATAAACCCTGTTAAAAGTCTTTCCGAAAAAGTTAA
>MFJN01000037.1:1063-26369 GCA_001779235.1 Candidatus Gottesmanbacteria bacterium RIFCSPHIGHO2_02_FULL_40_13
GCCAGAATTAAAAAAAGAACCCGCCTGTTGGGATATTTAAAGGGAGGTTATGGACCGTTACTGCGGGCGATACAAAAAGAGATAGAAAAAAACGGAGGTGAGATCAGGCTTAACTCTTCCTACGCCCCAACCCTGTTAAATAAATTTGATAAAATTATTTTTACCACTCCCTCAGCAGTATTTGCTGATATGTTTAAATTTCCGCGTGAATATTCCCTCAAACTTAAATCCATTCCGCATCTTTATGCGCTAAATTTACTTTTAATCACCAAAGAAAAAATACTTCCCTCGACTTATTGGCTCAATATCAATACTCCCGGTTTCCCTTTTATTGGTGTCATTCAACATACTAATCTGATGAATCCCAAATTTTATGGTGGAAACCATCTTGCTTGGGTAGCAAATTATCTTCCGTACGATCACCCGTATCTTCAAATGTCGAAAGAAGAAGTGTTTAATATTTATCTCCCCTACTTACAAAAGATTAATCCCTATTTCAACTTAACGCTTAACGCTTTACGCTTAGAACTTTTTACCGGTCCTTTTGCTCAACCTGTATTTAAAACTAATTATTCCCGTCAAAAACCTGATTTTATTACTCCGGTAAAAAATGTATATCTGGCTAACATGGATATGGTTTACCCGTGGGATAGAGGCACCAACTATGCTATAGAATTAGGTGTGAAAATTGCTAACCTAATCGATCAAAAATCAGTATAGAATAACAGCTCGCCCCGTATACACGCCCCTCCGACGCGAGGACGTAGACCTCGGGAGGAGGTAAGAGATGTACGGGGCACCAACTATGCGATCGAATTGGGTTTTCAAATTGCTGATCTTGTAGGTAAAATTTGAAATTTAATCAGAAATGCGTATACCCTTCTTACTGTATCCCGATTTGATCGGGATCAGTTTAGAAGGGTATATACTGATTGCAATCTCAAGTGCAAGAAGTATAAAATAATCACAATGAAAAAATCAAACCTTCTGATAATCATCCAATCTCTACGACCGTATCAATGGATAAAAAATCTAATTCTCTTTACATCAATTATTTTTAACGGAAAATTATTTGAAGGATCATATTTTTTAATCACGCTCGCGGGTTTTATTATTTTTTGTGCTCTTTCTTCAGCCTCCTACCTGTTTAACGACATTATTGACCTGCGTTTCGATAAGCTCCACCCGATTAAAAAAATGAGGCCGTTAGCTGCAGGTATTTTACCTTTGTCCAAGGCTGCTGAAATTTCCTTTATATTAGCCTTTTTTGGTTTGATTTCATCGCTTTTTCTCTCTCCGGGTTTTTTCCTGATTGCAGTAAGTTTCATTACTCTTCATATTTTATATTCACTTTTTCTAAAAAAACACGCCATCCTGGACATCCTGGGTATATCATTTTCCTTTATTCTCAGGGCATATGCAGGTGAAATGATCACCTCATATCATCTGCCCTTTTGGCTTTTTCTGACAATTCTTTTTGTTGCTCTCTTTGTAGCTTCCACCAAACGCCACGCAGAACTTTTACGGGAAGGCACAGCTACCAGACCTGCTCTTTTCCAGTACAGAGACAAACTTCTGGATTCGTATACCTCCATGTTTGGATCGGCCTCAATCATCGCCTACTCGCTTTTTGCTTTTGTTGAAGAACCTCCGCAATTTAACGCTCCCTTCAAAGATTTTTTAATCAGTTTCCTGCCGCAGGCTTTATCCCGGAAATGGATGATCATCACAATTCCTTTTGTGTTATACGGACTTATGCGTTATGCCCAATTATCATACAAAGGAACTAATGCCGAACAACCTGAAAAAATCATCACCAAAGATTTACCCCTCATCGTCTCCATTCTCATCTGGGGATTAACTATTATTGTCATTTTGTATATCCTCTGATTTAGTATTAAGTAGTATGTAGTAAGTAGTAAGTAGTAAGTAGTAAATATTTGATCTCGAATTATTCCCTTCATACATAATACTTTATACTTAATACTTAAAATAATGTTAAATAATAAACGCTACTTAATAATCGCCATTCTTTTGATAGCAGGACTTCTTCGATTTTACAATCTCATGCACGACTCCCCCTATTTCTTTAATCCTGATGAAAGAAATATGGCCATTGCCATAACTCAATTCAGGCTTCCTAGTGATCCCTCACAAATCCCAATTTGTCTAATTAGTCAAATTAGTCCTAAAAACGATCCAGGATCGAGCTCCGGCAGTAACGATCCTGGATCGTCTGTAACCAACAACTGTAACCTCAATCCTCATTTTTTTGCTTATAGCCAGTTCCCATTTTATCTATCTTTTGTCAGCGACCGAACTGTACATTTTATATCCTCAATTATTAATAAATTGCCCGTTGATAAAACAAATTTAAATACCAATGAAATACAAACTACGACTTTTCCTGCCGCAATTTTCTGGCTGAGATTTTATTCCGCCCTATCCTCTACTCTAACGGTCTTATTAGTTTATTTAATTTCCCGTCAATTTTTCACTTTTAACTTTTCACTTATAACTGCGACTTTGGTCGCATTTACTCCGGGGCTTATCCAAGCAGCGCATTTCGGCACTACTGAATCAGTTCTTACTTTTTTCTTTATGGCTTCAGTCTATCTCTCTATAAGTAACTTAAGTCACCTAAGTCACTTAAAATTTATACTTCTTACCTCTCTTTCCATTGGCTTTGCCCTGGGTAGCAAACTAACCGGAATTTTCTTTTTTGTTCCTCCAGTTATTAGTCTCATGATTCGAATCATCGCATTATTCAAAAAGAGAAGTAAGAAAAAAATAGTTACTGGTGTCTTTGTTTATTTGATTGTTGGTTTATTGGTATTTATGGGTAGTATTTCTATATTCATCCTTGCTTCTCCCTACAATCTAGTGGCGTGGCGTGATTTTATCAGCGCAGTGTTCGGCTATGAGAAAGATGTAGCAACAGGAGTTTATCCGGCATTTTATACCACCCAATTTATAGATACGACACCGATAATTTTTCAGGCTCAGAAAGTATTTCCTTATGTTTTGGGTTGGCCGATATTTATTCTCGGTTCATCAGGACTTCTTATGATGGTATTTAATATCATTTCCGATTTCTTTCACAAGATAATTCAAAGTATTAAGTATTATGTATACCCATCTTACTCAGGTTTGCAGCAATTAATTGCGAAAAAGCTGTTTAGATGGGTATATACTGATTCAAACCTAAGTTTGAGAAGTAAATTGCGTATCAGGCATAAAAATAATAATATACTTACTGCTTACCTGCCTGCGCAGGCAGGCTACTTTCTACTTACTACTTCTTTTCTCATTTATCTCATTCCCAACGTATTCCTATACGCCAAATGGACTCGGTTTATGACGCCGATCATGCCTTTCTTCAGCATATTTGCTGGATATACCTTATTTATCTTCTTGTCATCCCGACCGAAGTGGAGGGATCTTTTTCACCAACCTTATGGTTTAAGAGATTCCTCGACTCGTCAAGCTAAATTTGACTTCGCTCGGAATGACAAAATAATTAAATTGGTATATTTGTTTATTTGTTTATTTGTAATTACATCAATCCTTCCGGGATTGATGTTCATGTCCATCTATACTCACCCCGACACGAGACTCCAGGCGTCTTACTGGATCTATGATAATATACCCGACAATTCCTATGTCTTATCCGAAACCGCCAATGTGGTTGATATCCCTCTTGGTCTGCCCAACAATGAATCAATGAAACAATGGAACAATTCTAGGGTAATCTCTTTTGATTTTTATCATTTGGATGAAAATCCACTTATCTTTGAGAGACTTCTAAGCGATCTGGAAAAAGCAGATTATATATTCATTCCCTCAAGAAGACTTTTTACCAACTATACCCGTCTATCTAACAAATATCCGCGGCTTAATAGATATTACCAATTACTCTTCTCCGGAGCTTTAGGATTTACTAAAGTAGCAGAATTTTCCTCCTTTCCTAACTTAACTCTTAACGCTTTACGCTTTACGCTTCCTGATGAAAATGCCGAGGAAACCTACACCGTCTTTGACCATCCGGTCGTAAGAATTTACAAAAAAACCAGGCCAATGACAATCTTCGAATACGAATACTTATTAAAAGGATAAAAAGAGAAAAGATTTTCTTATACTTGATACTATATTTTTAAGACAGATCAATAATTATGAAACTTTCGATTATCATCCCCGTCTATAACGAAGAAAAAACAATTCATCAAGTGCTTATATCTGTAGCTTCATTAAAGCTGCCATGCACGAAAGAAATTATTGTGGTGGATGACGGATCTACCGATAATACCAGAAAACACATAACAAATAGCAGAGAACAGAATGAAAAATTAAAGAATATAAAAGTTATCACGCATAAGAAAAATTTAGGCAAAGGTACTGCTATTCGGACGGGCATCAAACGTGCCACAGGTGATTATATCCTCATCCAGGATGCGGATCTGGAGTATAATTCGCAGGAAATACCCAAACTTCTCTCTCCTGTCATATCTTATTCTAAAAACTATAACCTAAAACCTAAAACCTTTATCTCTGTCTACGGTAGCAGATTTGCCAACGGCAGACCAGTAATTCCTCTTCTTTATTATTTGGGAAATAGATTATTAACGATACTGTTTAATCTGTTCTATGGCACGAATCTTACTGATATGGAAACAGGGTATAAACTAATTCCGACTAAACTCTTAAAATCTCTCAAATTTACCAGTTCAGGTTTTGATATTGAACCGGAAATTACAGCACTTCTAGTCAAACAAGGCGTCTTCATTATTGAAGTACCGATAAGTTACAAAGGCAGGTCTCATCTGGCAGGAAAAAAACTTACAGTCAAAGATGCTTTCGGAGCTATTGTGACCATCATAAAGAACAAATTCCGATCTTGATAAAATCAAAAAGTATATTAGTATTAGTTCAGTCGGTATGCTTAACATGCAATTTTTATCAAAAAAACTGTACCCCATCATATTTATTTTGATCTTTTCCTCGGCGGCTTTTTTCCGTTTGTATGGTATCAATTGGGATCAGGGACAACACCTTCACCCTGATGAACGATTTTTAACTATGGTCGCAACCGGAATATCTTGGCCAAAAAATATTTTTGAGTATTTAAATACATCAACATCCCCCCTGAATCCGCATAATCGTGGATTTGGTTTTTTTGTATACGGAACTTTTCCAGTTTTCTTCACGAAATGGGTTGCGGAATCTCTAGGAAAAGGTGATTATGGGAATTTAACAATCATCGGAAGACAGCTTTCTGCAATGGTAGATCTGGGAACGGTGGTGCTTGTGTTTTTGATAGCAAAAATCCTAGCGGAAAGCGGAAAGCGGAAAGCGGAAAGTAAAATCTCGAATATCAAATTTCTTCACGCTTCACGCTTCACGCTTCACGCTTTCCCTCTCCTTTCCATGTTCCTCTACTCCGTCATGGTCCTACCGATACAACTTTCCCATTTCTATGCAGTAGATACATATCTTGTATTTTTTATTACTTTATCTTTTTATCTGCTGATAAAAATACTGAATACGAACATATCGGCAACTTATAATACTCAATTCTATAAGCTGAATATATTATTAGGTATTTCGCTTGGACTTGCATTTGCATGTAAAATCACTGCAGTTTTTTTTGCGCCTGTAGTTCTAATTGGATTTATCTCATATTTTATAAGAAACCGTAATTTTATGAGAGTATTTTTTTCCTTGTTTCTCATGCTTGGCTTTACCTATTTTACTATCAGACTTGCTCAACCTTACATGTTTGCACAATCCTCTTTCTTTACCTGGACTTTAAATCCTGCTGTTTTAGAAAACTGGAAGCAGTTAAGAGTGCTGGCAAATCCTGATTCAAGTTTTCCACCCGCGATTCAATGGATTAAAACAAAACCCTTTCTATTTCCTCTAAAAAATACCATTTTGTGGGGGCTGGGACTGCCAATAGGAATCATTTCACTGTCAGCGATTCTTTATTTTCTCATGGAATTTATATTAAAAACTTTCAAGTATTTTCGAAAGACAAAAAATCAGAATTCATCCGAGGTTATAAAGTTCATGACGCATATTCTTAAAAACAGCAATCTTACGATAATTGTAATACTAATAACATGGATTTTTATAGTTTTCGGTTACGAAGGGATGCAGTTTGCCAAAGCCATGAGATATATTTATCCAATATTTCCCAGTCTTGCCATATTATGTGCGTTATTTATTTATAAAAGCTATTTTTTCATCTTAAAAAGAAGACCTATTATCAACTCCAATATTAAATATATCCTCTTATTAATTACTCTTTTGATTCTGATCGTATACCCGTTTTCATTTATGTCAATTTATTCCCAAGATCATTCAAGAGTTTCGGCTTCAAAGTGGATATATGAGAATATCCCTGTGGGTTCAAAGATTTCCGGAGAACACTGGGACGATTTCGTCCCTATAAGCCTTCCGATACCAGGGTATATTCATGAAAAATATCAGGGTATAGAATACCCGCTATATGGAGCTGATTCAAAGGAAAAATGGCTGTTGATGAATGAAAAACTGAAACAGACTGATTATATAATTCTAACCAGCAACCGCCTGTATGGATCTATTATGACTGTTCCGGAAAAATATCCCCAAACTTATAAATATTACCAGGCACTGTTTGATGGCAGTCTGGGATTTAATAAAATTGCTGAATTCACATCACGACCAAATATCCCCCTTCCTTTCATCAGTTTATGCATCACTCCACCACTTGCCTATTATGGTTTTATAGCACAAAAAGGTCAGGCATGCCCACTACAGGGTATCAGTTTTGTTGACGATTATGCCGATGAAACATTTACTGTCTATGACCATCCTAAAGTCCTGATCTTCAAAAAAGTTGTCTCTGTCGATTATATGAAATTATTAGGAATTTAAAGAGATGAAAAAACCTAATGTTTTTACTGCATTTATTTATTACCTGCAATCTATACCCACGCTTTTCAGGATTAAAAATTTTTGGGTAATTCCCTTCATTTGCTTTTATAAACCCCTCACCCTTGAACTTGATAATGGACTTAAATATGCTATTGAATCTCTGATGGATATGTGGGTAATAAAGGAAATTATATTAGATAGGCAATACGAGTATAAAAGAGAAGTGAAAAAGGATGATGTTGTTATTGATATCGGTGCAGCTTTCGGAGATTTCAGTATTTTTGCAGCTAAAACCGCCAAAAAAGTCTATGCATTTGATCCTAATCTGAAAAGAATTGAACAGATGAAGAAAAACATGGTTCTAAACAATATTACAAATATTAAAGTATACGACGAAGCGGTGACTGATTTGAATAAGCTTTTCAGGGAAAAGAAAATCACAAAATGCAACTTTTTGAAAATCGATTGTGAAGGGGCAGAATATCAGATCCTGCAAAAAGCATCAGAAGAAACTCTTTCTAAAGTAGAATATATAGCATTTGAAATCCATCTTTTTACCAAAGATATGAAAAAAAGATATCCTGAACTGAAGAAAATACTTGAAAAGAACGGATTTACACTTTCAAAGCTTGAAAATCCAGTTCACCCATATCTCAAACAACTTTTTGCTCTAAGGAAAGGATAATCTCGAAGGCTTCAGATAAATTATTACATCTATCAATATTTATTTTATCTTCGGATTGTTTGATATCAAAATATTCTCCGTTCCTCTTTACTAATACTGCCCTTTTGACTGATACGGCAAGAGCCGGTATCAGATCAGAAATCTTATCTCCTATTGCAAAAGATATTCTCGGATCTATATTTAATTCCTTTATTGCTTTCTCAAATAATCCCGTTTTAGGTTTTCGACATGAACATTGTATATGGTTTTTCATGTCTGGATAATGAGAACAATAGTAAGTGTATACTTTAGTCTTCACTCCATTATTGACCAGAAGTCGTCTGAAAGCGGTATCCAATAACCTTAAGCTCCTTTCAGTCATCCCTTTTTTCTGAAATGCTCCGCCTTTGTTGCTGTGAAATACGAGGATATACCCTGCTTTTTGGGCAAGCTTCTCTTTAGTTATTCTTGTCTTGCTACACGCTGACAATCCGCCGATAAGCGAAACAACAAGAGCCGAAGATGTACCCAATCCGTTTCCCGGTTTTATATCGCTGGAAATGTCTAATTCCAATCCCAGGATTTCATGAAACATTCTTAGGGTGGAAATAATTGGAGTATATAAATTATTTTCTACTCTCCTCAGTTTGGTCGATTTTATTACTTTTGTTGATTTGAAACTTTCAAGATGTATTCTGATGTCATTTAGCTTCTTGCTCTTACTTAATTTTAACGTAATATATTTATTTATGGTCGTTGATAGTACACATCCGCCATATTTTGTAAAATACTCGGGAAAGTCAGTACCTCCACCTGAAAAACTTATTCTAACCGGGGCTTTAGCGATGCATGTCGCGGTTTCATCCATATAAGAGGGGTTTAAGTAAAGTTTGTGCCTTGTGATATCTTTCCGGAGTTCCGATGTCAATATATTCATTTTCGGATATTAAAGCGAACATTTTTATCTTAGAAACTATAGACGGAAAAATTTCTTTCTCCAGAGAAATTTTTTCATCTTTTTTAATAAACGAACACAGTTTTTTATTCATCAGATATATTCCGGCATTAGTATAACTTTTGTTATTTTTGGCTACCTCCTGCCCATCCTGAAAAGATATCATTCTAAAATGATCATCGATCCCAACTAATCCCCTCCCCGTCTTTTCTCCTTTTTTGGTTACCATCACGGTAATATCTGCTTTATTATGTTTATGGAATTCAGATATTTTATTAAAATCAACATCGAGAAATGTATCTCCGTTTAAGACAATAAATTCTTTTTTTAATAATTTCTCTGCATTTATTATCGCTCCGCCCGTACCCAAAGGAAAACTTTCTACCGAATACTTTATATTCACGCCATATTGCTTACCATCCTGGAAGTAGTTTTTTATATATTCCGAAAGATATCCTAAAGCCAAGACGATTTCATTGACGTTTTGTTTTTGCAAATACCGAATCAAAAGTTCCAAAAAAGGTTTACCGTCAATATCAGCCATGATTTTAGGCCTGTCATTAACAACAGGCATAAGTCGCGACCCAAACCCTCCAGCTAGAATTAGAGCTTGCATATCTGAATTGAAAGAATTAGTTACATTTGTTTTTCCAAAAAATCGCTCAGTTTACTGGCAATAAACTCATTCCCTTCTGGCTTATAGTGACATATATCATAGTAAATATTTACTTTATCCTGGGCATACTTTTCTCTCAAAATAGGTAAAAGATCTATCGATGCGATTCTCTGTCTGTCTAAAATTGAAGTATACTGAATTTGAGGTTCATTTCGCAGTATGTTCGCATGAACTTGATAACGAACTGGAAATATTCCTACAACTAATTTAATGTTATTGTATTCTGCAAGATCTTGAATCATAATAAGAGCTTGTTTAATTTTTTCCGTTGATTTGTCGCTCCAAGCGTATCCCCAATCTTGAAAATTATTATAAATCTGATTATTAAAACCTTTCACGCTCTCCTCCCATTTTTCATCTGCAACTGGATTTTTTACAGTGAATATGTCAGCTTCTCTAGAAAATTCAGGATTATGAAAATGATAGTATAACTTTTTAAGCCGCTGTTTGTTTATGAAGTCATATAGATAATTGATGAAATAACTATCTTCACTAAATTTTGGTGGCCTTTCAACCTTTAAACTTAAAGATTCATTCGCATCGTTTAGATAGAGCTGTAAAAGGATAAGATCTGGCTTTATGGATAATCCCGTTTCTGAAAGAATTGCCAACTCATTTTCAATACCGATAGCCCCTACACCGGCATTTATTACCTTTACATCTAATTTATTGTTCTTTTTTGCTAATTTCTCATGCAAGAATCTCTCTAAATAGTATGGATACGTATTTTCAACATTGAGATAGTCTCCAAATGTTATACTGTCACCCAATACTAATATTCTATATTCGTCCTGCTTTTTTTCACCTATTTCAGAATATCTGTATCCTAATGAATTTGTGATGATGGTGATATCTTGTCCATTCATATAATGATTTTTGACGACTGTCTTTGAATTAGGCAATACTCTCATTCCTGATTTCGTTACATAATATAGGCCGCCCCTATGTTCTTTCTGAAATTCTAGATTAACACCTTTTATATCTTTTACATTCAGACTATCCTGCTGTAAATTTTCAATTATAACTCTTTGTGTTTTTGGAAGGATTGTCCGTGAGAGTATTTCGAGGATGATAAATGTCAATAAAACTCCAAATAGTACCGTTTTTGCTCTTGATATAATTATCGATTTAAACATATGTATCATATAACCTATTTAAAAAATAATTATTGTTGTGCTGTCTGGTAATACTCTTTCTTATAGGGAAGATATTGATAGAAGAGTATTTTCCCTTCTCGTTTAATCGTATAAATTGGCTTCTTGTTATTAACTAACCACAAAACATAGGAATTATTTCTTATTACTGTCTGTTTGTTCATAAAAATTACATAGTCAAAATCATCTTCCATATTATCCGTTTTGTAATTTTTTAATCCCCCATTTTCTAAGATGTGTGCCCCCAGACCGGCTGTGTAATACTTTGTATCGGGTGTATAGGCAGTGTTCAGATAATTAGCGGCTTCACGATATACATTTCCAAAATATTCTACATCAAACGCATGATTTACATAAGAAGAGGGTCCTGCCAAAAAATTAAAATAAGACGTCCCATAGGGTCGGTATCGGAGTAGAATTAAAAAATTATAGAATAGTACGAAAAAAGTTATCAGAACGATCCCTTTTTTAAAATTTTTTTTATAAGAATATTTATCCAAGAAAAAAGATAAAGCAATGCCTGTAAACACCGCAATACTGGGGATCACCTCAAAAATATGCCTGATTTGGTCAAAGGCAATAGCGGACTTTGGAATCATAAAACGAGATAAGGGGATAAATAACCAAAGTAAAATGAGTGCAGTCTTCTGTTTTGTAAATAAACCTTTAACACTGATAAAAAGTCCAACAATCGCCATAAATATTACTGGCGGGGTATGAAGGATTGACAGCATAACCCATGGATAATAAAAGGGTATGTTTTTTAGGGAAATATAGACTTTATCATAAAACAGGGCTGGACCTGCAATTATGGAAGGATTGGTTAGAAAATTCCAAACGGAAAGAAGGTGTATATAAGTATCTGACCATAAATATGGCCAAAATATCAAAAACGCGGCCACGAACGAAAATAAATAAACAAAAGAAAATACCGTGAAGTTTCTCCACCCTGTCTTTTTTAAATGAATTAAAAACCAGACTAATGTAATAAATATAAGCAGTCCGCCGTTTTGCTTAGTATCTGTAGTCAATCCGGCAACAATACCGCATGCAAATGAGAGGAAAAGCTTGTGTTTTGAAATTAGCCACAGGAGAAGTAACAGAATTGAAAATGAGAAAAAAAACATTAATCCTGTATCCCTGATATTGTTGTGAAGCTGGGTAACAAATTGCGTGTTGGTTGCCAGCAATAATGCGGAAAACAAACTTACAGATATCCTTTTGGTTAGTATAAACGTAATAAGAAAGGTCGTCCCTACCCCTAAACTGCCGAAGAGAATGCCTGCAAGATGAAATCGGTCTGATTCTATGGGAAAATATTTCGCGATTAATTTATTATCCACGAATAAATAACCCAACGTAGGTGCAACCGGCGGAAACCATGAGGAATTTTCATACTGAAGAATAGGCTTTAAATCTTTTGTTTTTAAAAAAGTCACATATCGTTTCCCTGTCTCCATATGGAATACCAATTCATCCCATGTGGCGCCATATGCAGTCAAGTCAATCAAATATATGACGCATGAGAAAATAATTAATCCTATGGTTATACTCACAATTTTCATATATATTTACTCCACGACTTTAATATTAGCCACCACAAGATTATCCGGCGATAGAATTTGAGCATTAGAATATTTTTTTCCGCATGAAGTAATGTCAAATTTTGTTGTTCCCTCTTCAGAACCGTAAAAAATCACCGCAGGAAAAGACGTAATATCTTCGCACTTTTCAATTATCTTATTATCCAGAATAAATTTTTTCTTTTGTTTAAGTTGATACATTATAGCCTTAGGCTCTGGCTCTCCCCACCCTCCCCAACAACATTCTGCAAAATATATTGCATAATTATTTGAATAAGTATCTAAGTATTTGGCAATTATTTTTGATGGGCCTAAATTATTATCGGGTAATTGAGGAGCATAACGAAAGAAATAGAAGTGTAGATTACTATAACAAATATATGCAACGAGAATAGCTATAACAGTTGAACCCAATAATTTATTTTTAGATACCTTATTTATGAGATTATTAGAAAATACCGCACCTGCTCCTACAAAAATATAGACTATGGCCGTCAAGGCTATAGTTCTTCCGTTATTTGGAATTTCTCCATCGGGAATTGCGGGTAATATGGATGGAATCGGTAAAATAAATAACAAAATAATAAGATAAATTAACCATGTTATTTTTCTTTTTGACAGGAAATATAGAACCCCGATAAAAAACATGATGCCGCTTATCCTGTCAAGCTGAGGATGATTGGGTACATTTACACGAAATGAGTCATGTCCTTTAACATGAAGCATTAAGAGAGTCTTTTCATAATTGAGAGCAGTTTTTTTGATCAATTGAATTAATGACATATTTTTTAAAGGGAAAACTTTTTGTCCTATATATCCTGACGGTCCGAAATTATCAATCTGTTTCGTGATGATCATAAAAAATGGTAAAGAAAAAAGTAATTGAAATACGAGTATGAAGAATATGTTCTTATAATTACATTTTATTTTTTTCTTTATGCCTAAAAGTAATAGAACAGAAAGTAAATAAACCGCAGGAAATATATATGTCTGGGGGTAAGCATATAAGCCCAATGAAGATACTGCAGTTCCAAAAAATAAATATATAAATTTTTGATTCTTCAAAAATTTCACGAGGAAAAAACTCATCAAAGCTGTTAATTGCGGTATTACAATCTGCGAATTTCCAATTCTACTCCATATCAAGTACCAAAAGGAAAAACTCATAATTAAAGATGAAATTATGGCTGTTTTTTTATCAGAAACCTCTTTTGTAAATATGTATAGGCTAAATATACCCGCTAAACTTACTAATACAGACGCTATCTTATACTTCAAATACCCTTCATTTCTGATTATTATGGCAATAGGAGCAATCAGATAGTGATAAAGAGGGCCAGGACTTTGAAAGAAATAAAACGGCCATTCACCGCGCAATATTTGTTCAACATATTCATGTACATTGGATATGTCACCGAACCATTCCCCTGGAATATCATATAGTTTATATACACGGATACTAGTTATAAAGAGGCCTAATAATAAAAAGAGGAGAACTTTTTTCTTCATTTTTCTATTTTCTTAAAACGAAAAATATACATGCACTTTCTGTAGAGCTCACTTGTTTATCCAAAAGATTTGCGAAATATTCTGTCGGGATAAATCTGTTTAACATCGGCCATAAAACCCACCTACGCATAAGTATATAAGTTACCAGATTAGGTATACACGCATAATGGAGACAATCTATCCAACGGGCAGCAGTTTTGTCAATATAACCACTTTCATCAATTATTCTAAATGTATGTTTCTTAAATTTATTTTTCCATTGTCTTTCTTTTAATATTGTATGATGTTCCTGTTTTTTTCTCATCCATTTCTTATATATATCACCCAAGAAAATATTGCCGAATAAATATTCTTCCCAAGGAGCAGACATCACTGTGGTAAGAAATAATCCTCCTTTTTTTAAAACCCTGTATATTTCTGAAAGAGTTTGATCAATATCGGGAATATGTTCAAGTACACAATTGGAAACAACAGTTGCAAAATAGTTGTCAGGATATGGTATTCTTTTACCGTCATAGGTAACAATTTTTTTGTAGCTGTTATATTTGTTTTCTTTTAATCTGCTGTCAACCATATCCAATCCGATATCTATTTGTTGAGCGAACGTGACTTTGGCAAAAAATCCATCTCCGCACCCAAGATCAAGAACTGGCTTTTGAAGAGGTAAATATTTTTGATACAAAGGCGATTCACAAGACCGGGTTAGAGATAAAAACAACGGTCTCTCTTTCAGATATTCTTTGAGGTAATATTGCGTATTATGCATTTTTGATGATTTTTTCATAGGTTTTTAAAGTATTGGCAAATAAAAATTCCTGTTTTATTTTATTAATATCAATTTTATATTTATTTTTTTCATTAAGTATTTCAACAATTGCTTCAGTAAGTTTTTCTTTATTTTTTATCGGTACAATGAGTCCCATCCCGGTTCTTCTTACGGGTATTCTCATTCCTGGAAGATCATTGACGACTATTGGGGTCCCCTGCATCATCGCTTCCACCTGAACTGTACCAAAAGACTCTGTCGAATTAATAGATGGTACAACTAACACATCCAAAATAGCCAATAATGATCCCATATCTTCCTCTTTGATCATACCAAGAAAGAATAAATGGTCTTTATACTTATCCATCATTGCAATTATCTTCTTTTTATAATCTTCCTCCCCCACAGGCTCAGGCGGTCCGGCTATAAAGATCATAAACTTTTTCTTTAACTTTTTTTGAAGTAAAGGAATTGCTTCCAACAAATATTCAAATCCCTTATCAGCTGCGATTCTTGCTACAATTCCAATCCTATAACAATATTTAGAGCGTGTTTTCATGATGAGTAGTTTTTTTATTCGATTATAGGCTTTGTAGTCTTTGATAGGCGGATACGTAAATTCAATTTTTTCATGAAAAATCTGCAGCAGTCGGGAATGCTCTGCAAAATCTTTAGTCGAATGTAAAATTGTGTCTGCGTATTTCAAACAGAGATAATTGGAGAAGTAGAGTAATTTTTCTATCAATTTGTTTATTATCCCCTTCGGCAATATAACATCACAATGATAAAAAATTAATACCCGTTTTCCGAATAATTTTGCATAAAGTACTGAAAAAATACCTTCAACTTGAGGAAGATGAATAATGACAACGTCTGTATTTTTCACTAAGGAAAGGCACTTATTAATATAATCCCATGACAAAAATCCCTTACTAATCCTAAGTAAAGGCTTCGCCCTTTGAATTTTGACCCCGTTTATAACCTCTTGAGGAGGTAATTGCTTTTTATGGCGCATGCACAGAATAGTTACATCGTAACCTTTTTGTACTAGAGCCTCTGATATCATCTGCGCATGTAAGGATAAACCGGAGATGTTCGGATGATAGTATGTTAGAGTTGTGAAAACTCTCATCTTAAATCTATACTTTTCTGTATATCTATCAAGGCTTTTTGAAGATAAGGATATTTTTTAGGGTAGGGATATGATCTATCCAAAAGATTATAGATCCAATATATATTTTTTTTATTTTTTTGGACAAGATGTTTGACGATGTCCAAATTGTCTTCGATATAATAATCTAATTTGTACCTATCAATGAGCTTTTCTTTAAACAAATGCGGCTGTTCATCTTGCTTATTCATATTGATTGTCTTAAATAATTTTCTTATTTTGTATTTATCAAGCCAGTTATATAGGTGATTATCAAGGAAACTATATCTTGCGGTTATTAAATGTGCTTCAATTTTTTCTTCTCTAACCAATTTTTTTAATAATTCTACTCCGTTTGCCGGAAAGATACTGGATTCATGAATAATAACCCAAAAAATCTGTTGCCAGCGTTTCTGCGGATACCAAAACTTCAATTTTTTAACTCCGAACAGTTTACTTTTGACAAATGCCACAATCGGCCGGGCAACCCGAAAAGGATTGTATGCCACTACTCCATCAAAATCCAAGCCTATCTTAATCCTTCTTTTCATCACAGGCGCAATTATATCACGACTGTTTGGCTTCAAACAGACGCTTCTCAAGAAATACAAAAAGACTTATAATAATCTTGATTTAATAAATACTTGATACTTACTACTTAATACTTGATACTTATTTTATGTCAGACGTCACATCAGTTTTCATTTGGTGGCTGGTTATTTTTGTTTTCGGGCTGATTTTTTTTCCCGCTTCCAACAGGTTTTTTTCCCGCTTTATTGACCGGGGCTACCTTTTTGCCAAAGTTATCGGCATCGTCATCTCATCATATCTGATCTGGCTATTATCAAGTTTAGGACTTCTTCCTTTTGCCAAAATTACCCTCATTATTTATCTCCTCTGTGCTCTTTTTATCAGTTTGTGGTTTTATAAAGAGGATCTGAAAAAAGGTAAATTCAAAAGTTTGCACCTGGGTCTTTTTATCTTTGAAGAAATAATCTTCCTCATTGGCCTTGGCGTCTGGTCCTATGTCAAAGCTCATGAACCCACGATCCACGGCCTGGAAAAATTTATGGATTTTGGCTTTGTCAATTCTATCCTGAAAACCAGCTATTTCCCGCCTCTCGATATGTGGCTTACTAAATCACCTGATTATTCGGGCGGATATTTCATCAACTATTATTATTTCGGCCACTATATGACGGCTTTTCTTACTAAACTTTCGGGAATCGATCCTGCCGTCACCTACAATCTTATGATCGCCACCCTTTTTGCTTTCACTTTCACTCTTTCCATGAGTTTAGGCATCAATTTAGTTCACTTTTTCAACTGGGAAAATATGAAGGGCTCTTATGAACTGCTGAAAAATAAAATAGGTCTTGGCAAATGGATAAAGTTGCTTGCCATCGGGTTAATGACCGGGTACATCGTTTCTCTGGGAGGAAATCTGCATACGTTGTACTCATTCACTACCGGCTATCCCAACGAAACCCCAGTCCCTCCCTGGAAGCTTTCGTTTGGATATCACCCGGATAGGTACTGGTATCCCAACGCTACCCGCTTTATCCCCTTTACCATCCATGAATTTCCTGCCTACTCATTTGTGGTATCCGACCTCCACGGCCACGTTTCAGATATCCCTTTGGTATTTCTTACCCTGGCCTTACTTCTCTCCTTTATTATTGATAAAAATAAGGCTTTCCAAACTAAAATCAATTCTCAAGACGAAACACCAACAATCGGGGGAAGATTTAAATTTGCCACGGATTTTGAAAATCACACTTTTTTGCCTTTAGGTAAACTTCTATTTCTGGGCGTGCTTTTGGCTGCAATGTACATGACAAATGCCTGGGACGGACTTATTTACCTGATTCTTTCAGGCATGGTCTTTTTATACTTAAATTTTTCCGCTAAATTCAGGGAAAACCAGACCTCGTTTTATGATTCCCTATACCGCACTTTTTCCGGATCATTGTTTTTATTATTCTTTTTTCTTTTGGCAAGTCTTCCTTTTTCGCTGAATTTTAAACCGTTTGCTTCGGGAATCGGGGTTTTGTGTGCACCAAAAACGCTTCTTGATATTAAAAAAATAGGCCCCCTTCTTTTTGAAGTCGACAAGTGTCAGAAGTCGCCTCTTTATATGCTGACAATACTTTGGGGATTTTTCTATTTTCATGTCGCCAGCTTCCTTATTTTTATCCTGGTACCGAAAATGTTAAACCGGAATAATAAAACTTCTGAAAATAAAAAACTCGCTGCAGGATTAATTACTCACTTTAAAAAAATAGGGTTAAGCCTTCTTAAACCTCTGAAACTTTTCCATCAGCTGACAGTTGCAGATTCATTCGTTCTCCTCATGATAATAATCTCAACTCTCCTTTTGATATTTCCTGAATTTTTTTATCTGAAGGATATTTACCCGGCACATTACCGTGCAAACACGATGTTTAAGCTGGGTTATCAGGCTTTCATGATGCTTGGCCTTGCCACAATCTATATTATTTACAGGATAAAAACTTCTGTTGACAGAAGCGTCATTAAAATCATTTTTACCATCATGAGTATTATTACCATATTTCTGGTGGCTATTTATCCCAACTTTGCCGTCAATTCATACTTTGGCAATCTTAAAGTTTATTCCGGATTGGACGGGTTAAAGTGGCTGAAAAACCAGTACCCTGATGACTACAATGCCATTATTTGGCTTAGAAATAACATCAACTGTAATAATTCCACCCCGCGTGAGTGCAACAGCCAGCCGGTAATTGCGGAAGCTAACGGTGAGTCCTATACCGATTATGCCAGAGTTTCTGCCAATACAGGTCTGCCGACGATTATCGGATGGCCGGTACATGAATGGCTTTGGCGCGGCAGTTATGATGAAGCAGGCAAACGTATTCCGGAGGTGGCAGTGATTTACGAAAGTAAAGATATTAATGCAGTCAAAAATATACTTCGGAAATACTCTGTCGCTTATATATTTGTTGGAACGTTAGAAAAGGATAAATACCCAAATTTGAATGAAACAGGCATCGCCAGTGTTGGAGATATTGTTTTTCAAAGCGGCAATACCAAAATATACAAAGTAAAAATTTTATTCTGAAAATAATCCTCGAAGCTCCGAATCAAACTCTTGAAAGGGAGATCAGACGCCTGCCCAACATCTGATCCCCCATCCAAAAATTAGATTGCTGATCTGACCTTTGGCATGAAAAAACTCTGGCCGACCCAGCTAAGCTGGGCATAAACCAGAGTTATTAAAGAAAATACGCTTAAAATTATTTTTTTGCCTGAATAATTCATAGGCAGATGTATTCTGACGCGCCATTCTATCATCGCGGTTATGGTTTGTCAAGCTTTACCGCCGTAACCTACGATTTTCAATATAAAAAGATTCGTTTTTAGGATCAAATTCAGCAAAACGGTAGCTCTCTATAGGTAGTGGATAAAAATAAATATAAACACTATATTAGTGTTGATGAATTTTCTTATTATGACAGAGAGTTTGATGTTTTTCCCGCACGAATAAATATTTGACTGGACTGGGAAACTGTGTTAAAGATGTGTAAGGCATTGACCACTTCTGCTCTCTAAAAGTGGTCACTACCATAATATAAAAGAGCATTACTAATCGTAGTCGTAACCCGCTAGCGATAGTGATGCTCTTTTTTTTTATCGTAGTCGTAACCCGCTTTAAACTCAAAGTGTCACTACAGGAATGCTTAGTCCTTTATCTTTCAGTCTTCTGAACTGGTCTTTGGCTACTGCCTGGAATTTCTCCCACTCGTAATCCCTTTTGACGTTAGCTTTCCTTTTCGGCGCAAACAGCTTTTGAAACAGATCTTTAATCATAATTTTGCTTAATTTAAAAAAGGTTAGCACGTGCAAACCCACTTGTCAATACCCTATAGTTCTAATGACCTTTATAATATTAATACCTATAGTAATTATAATGAACTATAGACTGTTGCGACAGCCCAAAAAATTATCCACCTACGATGTGGATAACGGTGTTGATGGAAAAAGCTCCAAAAAAAGGATATGATATGTGTGTTCAAAATTCAAATGTGGAAATTCAAAACTGGACCCAATTCTGCCAAACGGAATAATAACCTTGCATTATTTATTTTTATTCTGAGTTTTATCGCATTCCTTCCCTTTAACAACCGGGGAGTTACGGTACATGACGAAGGTTTTATTTTGTATATTGCTGATCTTATAAACCGCGGAAAAATCCTTTATAAGGATATATTAGCTACTTATCCTCCGGGTATTTTTCTTTTGCTTGCAAGCATTTTTAAGGTCTTTGGTACGGGTATTGCTGCCGGAAGGCTGATCATCGTATTCATCGGAGCATTAATAAGTGTTCTTTTATATAAATTAAGTTCAAAATTTACAAATAGAAAATATGCTTTAATACCCGTTATCCTTTTCATAGTTTGGGGAATTCCACAAAGCAATATTATCTGGTTTTCGTGGTTTAACCTGTTATTTTTTCTTCTGGAAATTTATGAGGCATCAAAAAAACAACCGTCATACTTATATATCGGTCTCTATGCAGGATTATCGCTTTTATTCAAACAGACGTTTGGAGCGGTAGCGGTAATTACGGCATTATTGGCTGTATATAACTTAAACAGCAGAAGAATGGCTAAATTTGGCATTTTAGTGGTCGGATTACTTATTGGTTTACTTCCGGGAATTTTATATAGTTTGTTTTTCGGAACCGGATCTTTTGCTTTTAATAATATTGTTACATCTGCTCTACCCTTTGCAAAAAGGGAATATATATTCACTCCATATCCTGTATTCGAACCGGGGAGTTTATTTTCCCTTTCTTTTCTGGCAAAAAAAATGCTTTACTGGTTTCCTGTTGTGATGTTTATATCATCTGTATTTATATATAACAAAAAAAACAAAGTATTTCTGTTCTATCTTATTTCTTCATTTTTGTATTTTATTGCAGGCATTTACCCTATAGCCGATATTCTGCATTTTACCTTTGTTTTTCCTGTGGTTTTCCCTCTTTCTGCTGTGATCCTTTCCGAAACGAATAAATGGAAAAAAAGGATTCCGTTTGTCATCATATGCATATCTGTTCTGTTAATTTACATACTCGGAATCCACAGGCTGGTTTTCAGGAATTATTATGCTTTTGAAGCTCCATACTTTAAACAGACGCAGAAAGTAAGGATCCGCAACGATAATCTGTTTACGGATGCTAAAAATGCCGTCATAATAAATACCCTTGTTCCGCAAATCCGGCAGTTAACCCTTCAAAACGATAACATCTTTATCTTTCCCTACGCATCTCTTTTATACTTTGCCTCTGAAAGAGATGTGCCGGGAAAAATCGTAGGCACAACCAAAGGGATTCTAACGCTTAATGACCAGAAAGAAATTATTAATTCATTGGAAAATGATAAAGTGAAGGCAGTAGTGCTTCAAATAGGTGTAAATGATGATAAAAGAAGTGCCCAAGATTTAGGGTACACAAAGGAAAAACTCTTATTTGACTATCTGATTTCAAATTTCAAATTCTATAGTCAGGTGGAGGATATGCAGATAAGGGTGAAAGAAAACTGACTACATAAGTTGTCCTTATATATACCCTTCTTACTCGATTTTGCAACTTTTTCATCAGAAAAATGTTGTTAAATCAGTCTAGAAGGAGCCTGTCTACGCCTGCCTGCGCAGGCAGGCCTGTCTGCGCAGGTAGACAGGCAGGTTATGCCCGCCACAGTCAAACGTGGCTGGGACGTTTGACATCCCGTAGCAGTATCAAGTGCGAAAGGTGTAGAAAGAGTTAATTATTTAAGGTGCAGACGGTTTAGAAAATCAAAATAGAGTATTTACTGTTTTGGTTAGGCTGCTATAAGTTTTTGGACTGAGAATATTTGTAAAGCCTAGTTTGCGGGCTTCTTTAATTCTCCTATCAAGTCCAATCACGTTTCTAATCTCACCTAACAAACCTACTTCCCCTATCGCGACGGTTTTGGGAGAAAGTGATTTATTTTTAAACGAAGAAATGATGGCCAGGCAAATCCCCAGATCTGCCGCCGGCTCAAAAACTTTGATCCCTGACGCCACATTGACAAAAATATCGAAATTTCCCAATGGCAGTCTGAGGTGTTTTTGGATAATGGCAACCAGCATTTGTAAACGATTATTATTGATCCCATTACCAACACGCCTTGGAATAGGAATCTGGGTGGAAACAGTCAAAGCCTGCACTTCAACGAGTAACGGTCTTGATCCTTCCAGTGTTGCTATAATTACCGATCCTGGATCGTTATTGCTTTGCGATCCTGGATCGTTAGATTTCCCCAAAAATAACTCCGAAGGATTGTCCACTTCTCTCATCCCCGTTTCTTCCATAGAAAAAACTCCTACCTCATCAACAGGGCCGAATCTGTTTTTGGATGTCCTTAAAAGTCTTAATGTTTGGAACCGCTCCCCTTCCAGATACAAAACAGTGTCGACAATATGTTCTAATGTTTTAGGACCGGCTATGGTCCCCTCTTTTGTCACATGACCTATTAAGATTACTGCTATATGCTCTTTTTTGGCAAAATCCATCAGTTTCAGGGTAGATTCCCTTACCTGTCCTATAGCTCCTGGCGCGCCTGACAGTTCCTCACTCCATAATGTCTGGATTGAATCGATAATCAGAAGATTTATGTTGTTTTTGTTGGAAATGGCTTCCTCCAACATGGATTCGACATTGGTCTCTGATAAAATCAGGATTTTTTCTGTTTTTAGTTTTAACCTTTGGGCGCGAAGTTTAATCTGGGCAGCCGATTCTTCGCCGGAGACGTACAACCCTTCGATATAAGCTATCAATTGCAATGTTAAAGTTGACTTGCCAATCCCCGGGTCGCCGGCCAGAAGAATTAGAGATCCTGGAACCAAACCTCCTCCTAATACCTGATCAACCTCCTTAATTCCTGTGGAAACTCTGTTCACTTTTGTCGTCAGCACGCTTGTCAGTTTGACTGCCTGGTTATTGGATTTCTTGTCGCGTTTATTTTTCTTACTCCAAGCCGGACTGTCCTCTTTTTCCACAGTTTCCACCATACTGTTCCAACTGCCGCATTCCGGACATTTCCCCAAAAATGAAGGGCTTTTATAGCCGCACTGCTGACAGACAAAAGAAGAGTGGGATTTCATAGATGAATTTTACAATGTTCCAATTTTACAATTATTCAATGGAGAATCAAATAGTATCTTTTTCTGAAACATTGTTACATTGGAGGATTGTAACATTTCAACGGTATCCTACCGGTTTCTCTTTGGGAACTAGCGTCAGGGAAATTTTGCGCCGTACCGTATCGATATTTTCGATGATACAGTTGATTTTACTGCCAACCTTCGGTTCTTCACCGGCAGTAATTTTACTGATATGAAGAAGGCCTTCTATACCGGGCTCAATCTGCACAAATATTCCGTAAGGGGCTGTCCTGACAGTCTTACCTGATATAATTGATTCCAAAGGGTATCTGTCTAAAATATTTTTCCAGGGATCAGGAGTCAGTCTTTTTATGGATAAATTAAGTTTACCTTCCTGGCGGTTAACATCCAAAATAAGAATATCCACTTTATCTCCGACCTTGTAGAGATTGTTTAAATTTTCCACTTTTTCCCAGGCAATTTCAGAGATATGAACCAACCCCTCCAGACCTTCAATATCCACAAAAACTCCAAATGGAGCAATGCCTGAAATTACTCCTTTTAATTCATCATCAGGTTTCACTTTATCAAGCATCTTTTTCTGCATGGAAGGAGTTACTCCAAACGCTGCAGCTTTCTGAGAGAATACCAACCTGTTTGAAGCATGATCGACCTCAATCACTTTAACAGTAATTTTTTTGCCAAATAGAGATGCCGGAGAGCCAGTATGGCCGCTTTCCAGCTGTGTTGAAGGAATAAAACCCCGCAGTCCCTGCCAATCAACCAATATTCCACCTTTAGCAGACTCCAACCCTGTAACTTCCAAATCTGTGCCTGTCTCTTTTGACTGAATAAGTACTGTCCAGCGATTTTCAACATTAGCCCGGCGAAGAGAAATAACAATATAACCGTTATCGTTTTCCGGTGAAATAACATGGCCTGTAACCTTTTCTCCGGGCTGAAGATTGTTGATATAATCTTTGATTTGATCCAATTCCCATTCGGCCACAATTCCGTAACTTTTTTTGCCAATATCAAACAGTATTTCTTTTGACGAGGCGGAGATTAAAGATCCCTCTATCGTATCGCCCTTTTTCACTCCGAAATCAATCTCTCCCGACTGGGAAAGAAGCTCGTCCATAGTTTGAGGTTCTTTATAAGTTGGATTGAGAGGTGTTTGATCCTTAAGAATAGATGTCGTTTTAGGGGATTTTGTTTTTTGCCTGCCCGTCGGCTTGTCCGCTAAGACCTTGGCGTCGGTGGAAGTTTTTGCTTTTGAGGGTTTTTTAATGTCTGTCGTTTGTTTTTTTGTCACTTAGCATTCTACCGCCTTTCTTGGTTTGATTTTTTTATTTTAGCATTAATTAACGCTAAATACAATAAAAGTTTTAAGACGGAGTCCTCCGGCCTCGACCTATTTTCACTATGCCTTGCGGCGTAATTATCGTCGGCGCTGGCGTGTTTTACGATTCTGTTCGGAATGGAACCTGCTTGCGCAGGCAAGAGAAGTAGTGCCACACCGCTCCAGAGACCGAAAGGCTCCGCCTTAAAACATATTGCTCCTTGAAAAGTGAACAGAACTTTATACGATCTTTAAACCACGTATGACGTGGTTAGCCTTAAAATTTACTCTCGACCGATTAGTACGGATGAGCTAAACCCCTTACGGGGCGTACACTTTCCGCCTATCAACCTTGTATTCTACAAGGGGTCTAAAAAGGATACCTTATCTTGGAGAGGGCTTGGCGCTTAAGATGCTTTCAGCGCTTATCCCAAGGAAATGTAGCTATCCAGCATGCTGCAGAAGTAAACTTCCACAACTGGCACACCAGTGATTCCCCCCTCGCAGTCCTCTCGTACTAGCAAGAGACCTCCTCAAGTATCCAACGCTTGCACAGGATAGAGACCGAACTGTCTTACGCATGTTTTTCCAACTATTTCTAGTGGCATGGACTATATCTTCATCCGCCTGTAAACGGAGTTAGCGTATAGTCTCTACGGGGCTATTCCAATTTTATACAGTAACGAAGGTACAATATACGGTCTTACTAACCGAATAAATTCTTTGGTATCTTTCGATATAACTCTTAGTTTATAATGAGTACGATCTTTCACTTTTCCTGTATGAATCTTCATTCGAAAAAGCAGATTCTGCAGAAAAGTTAAATCACCCATATTAAAACAATGAGTACAAATCCAAATAGATTTTCTTATTCGATCATAATAACCGTCATCCATATACCAAATTGCAAGACTAAAAGGCGATAGATTTAAATTTATAGGTAAAATTTTCTTTTTGTTGTTGTACCAGATTTTTCTCAAACGAGAAAAAAGAGGTAAGCTTTTCGTACGAAAGTAATAAGGCTCTTTATGTTGTTTTGGATTTGAACAAGTAAACTCTTTTAGTTGTCTATAACACCAATCAACATATTCTTTTTGATTTATCGAGTGTCTTATTTGTAATCGAGAATTAGCATTTCCACGATCCTCTAAACTTCCGTTACCTAACAGTTTTCCAACAATTAATTCATTTTGTCGCTTCGTCATATTTTTAGTATATGAAAAATACCCTCGATTGGAAAGCTTCCCTCGGTATTACCATAATCGCGTTCGGAAACGAAATTAGGTTTCACCGATATAGCTAATACTAAAACAGCATTACTGCTGTTTAACGCAGTACAAATCTACGTTCTGAACCCAGCTCGCGTACCCTTTTAACCGGCGAACAGCCGGACCCTTGGGACCTTCTCCAGCCCCAGGATAG
>MFJN01000038.1:0-2234 GCA_001779235.1 Candidatus Gottesmanbacteria bacterium RIFCSPHIGHO2_02_FULL_40_13
ATACGACATTATCATTTCTGTGTGACACATTTATTATTTTCCTTGACAATTCCGTTATTTTCCATTAGCCTAAAATTATGGATCCTACCCAAAATCCTGTCAAATCCGGTACTGCTCAAACTGCGCCTGTTACGACTCCCCCTGCTCCCGCCATTCCTGAAACGATCCCGGTAACTCCGCCTGTCTCCGACCTTCCTGCCGAACCAGCCGTCAATCCCCCTCCCGTGGAACCGGTGAATCCATATGTTCCGCCTGTTAATGTTGATCCTGCCCCCGAACCGGTGAATTCGACAGTTGTGCCACAACCTCTCCCGGAACCGGTAGCACCCGTTCCCGCACCACCTGAGCCTGTACCTCTCCCAAGTTACGAAGCTCCGGCATCTATGAACACCTCACCCCAGACGCCGGTTTATATACCCGCGCAAAATCCTCCTCCGCCGTCTTCTTTTATCAAACCGAAGAGATTTCCGTTTATGTTCATTACCATTATTCTGGTGCTGGTTTTGTTTGGTTTTGGAGGATCTTTTTTATATTTTAAAATTGTTCCGGCTAAAACCAGCAAGGCAGTTATTCAGATCACCCCGCCCGTCACGATTGTAATTTCACCGATCCAAATAACGCCAACCGTCAGTAATCCTTTTGCTACACCATCTTCAACCATAATCAATCCGTTTATCTCCGTCACTCCGACCTACGCTAACCCTTTTGACAGTTCTCAAAACCCTTTTGATTCGGCAACCGGCAGCAGTGAAGCAAGTAAAAGCGCGTACCAGAATCCTTTTGAAAACTTGAAATGAAAAAATGCCTTTTTTTAATTTCTGCAATTATTTTTCTGACTTACCCGGTAAAATCACCGCACGTCTTTGCCAAATACGCGGCCTATCCGATAAAATCTCTTGGCAACTGCCAAAATTCTCAGGATTGTTATTTTTACTGCCAAATTCCCGCACACACCCCTGCCTGCTGGGCATATGGTGAATATGTCCTTAAACCGGATGTTTTAGGAGAGCAAACTACAGCTCTAAACATTACCTTTCCTGTTGCGGAACTGGGCAACTGTGCTGACCCTCAGGATTGTTTTAGCTACTGTGACAAACCTGAAAATCAGGATGCGTGTTTTGCTTTTGCCAAAAAAAATAAGTTACTCAAAGAGACGGATGCAAATCTTCCTCCCCCTTCTGATATTCTAAACCGCGCTAAAACTGAACTGGGCTGTGACTCGCGTGAATCCTGCCGGTCGTTATGTGAAAATCCTCAAAATATAGAGAAGTGCCGTAATTTTGCCCAAAACAGTAATAATCAAGGCCTTCCGCCTGAGGAAATAATGAAAAAAGCCAAAACCCAACTGGGTTGCGACTCCGAAACAGAATGCCGGTCGTTTTGTGCGATCCCGGCCAATTCCTCCAAATGTCTTGAATTTGCCCGAAACAATAAGCTTCTCGACACCCACAAAGAACAGGAGATTGAAGAATTGGAAACCAGAAAATCCAGGATGATGGAAGACGCCAGGAAGGAACTGGGATGCAACAGCATGGAAAGCTGTTCCGCTTATTGCAGCCTAAGCCAAAACAGCCAAAAATGCGCAGAACTTGCCCAAAAACATAATGATGAGGATGAAGATCTCTCTCCTCGTCAGGATGCCAAACCTCAAAATACAAAGCCATGCGTAAGTGATGAAGAATGCCAAAAATATTGCCAGAGCCACCCCGGGGAATGTCCCGGCCTTGTTAATGACGATATTAATGAACACAAAAATACCTCATCTTTCGGAGACTTTATAGGCCCCACCGGCTGCAAGACCGAAGGAGAATGTCAGTCCTATTGCCAGAAGCATCCTAAAGAATGCCCTAATTTCCCCACCTCACCAACCCAAAACATATCAGGACAAAAAAATCCACCCCCAACCGGCGAAGATCAAAAACAGCAATTTACACCTCCACCAATCAAAGATTCCGGCTCGAATTACGAGAAGAATAAATTTAAATAGAGGCATTTTTTATGCAGGATAATCAGTCAACCCATCTTGTCATTGTTTTTCTGGTCGTCTTATCGGCAATAAATCTTTTTATTCTTGATATTTTTGTCTTTAATAAAAGTTTTGAGGTCAGGGTTTCAGATGTGTCGGTAGTAAAACCATCCTCTGTTCCGACAGTTTTAACAGATGATTCAGCATCCCCCCAATTCCAATGCCCGCTAAGCTGCCTCAACGCTATAAGTGAAGCAACTAAAAGCAG
>MFJN01000038.1:2472-7433 GCA_001779235.1 Candidatus Gottesmanbacteria bacterium RIFCSPHIGHO2_02_FULL_40_13
AACGTCACCGACAACCATCCTGTCTGGGGAAGCCATATCATTATGAATGGGCCGGTTTCTCAAGCCATCACCTCTGATAAAATTACCCTCGATCGCGGCAGCAAGCTTTACCGTGTACAACTCAAAAGCACGCTTTCCTTTGACGTGAGTCTGGACAATGCCAAAGTGAGGATTCTGACTCAGTGAAGCGCTCCCCGACCTTACGGTCGGGGCATCAGTCCTTTCGGTCATTCGGAGCGCGAAACCCCGCACCGAATGCCCGCTTGAAAACCATTCATCCCGCGGACTTACGTCCGGGGCATTCTGGTGCTGGGGTAATCAGATGACAAATTTAAAAAAGTCAGATAAATCTTTTTTCAATTTGCAGATCGTTTTATTAATCGTATTGATAATTTTTGTTTTAGTACTCTACTCCTGGAAAAAGTCATCAACCGCATCACCTTCTTCAAACGTTATTATCACAACACCAGTTATAACCCCGACTTTAATTTTGGAAAAAATGCGGGTGAAATATGTCATTGACGGAGATACTGTAATTCTTTCCGATAATTCCAAAGTCCGCTACATTGGCATAGATTCTCCGGAACTTGATAAAAACGGCAAAATGGAATGTTTCGCAGAGAATGCCAAAAATTTTAACCGGCAATTAGTAGAGAATCAAACCGTTTCTTTAGAAAAAGATGTCTCAGACAAAGACAAATACGGACGGCTCCTCCGATTCGTCTATCTGGATGGAATTATGGTGAACGAATTACTTGTTGCGCAAGGATTTGCCAGAGCTGATCTGGTACCTCCTGACACCCAATACAACTCTATCTTCAAGCAGGCTGAAAATGAAGCACGAAATGATAACAGAGGTTTGTGGGGAAAATGCGCTAATAATTGACACACGCTTCATAATCTGACTACAATGGACTAACCCGCAAAAAATATGCCAAAAACTGCCCAGAAAATATTTCTAACCGGAGTTATGATGATTGCCTCCAGCATATTGTCAATCGCTGCCATCAATGCTGCCTATAACGAAATCACCCAGCTGTCCTTCGGAGATATATTATCCGGAATTAAAATTGCGCCAATCATAAGTCCCGAAAATGCCAAAAAGACAGATGTCAAAGCGCTTTTGGACAAAATTGGCAATATTTCCCAAAAATCCCAAACAGATAAAGTAAATCTAAATACCAATACCAACTTCGCCAACTACAAAAATGCCGGCCTTGCCTATCCGATCATTCCCACTCCTACCAATACTGTAATTGAGGATTTAAGCGCCAGACTCCACAAAGTCAAAGCTAATTCGCCGACTACCAATTTCACCAATAATATAGCCCCGCTTGGTGATATTGAGAAAAATCCTGTCAGGACGACTTATTCTCTTGTTGTTTTGGGAGATTCCATGGTAGATACCCTGGGCCGCAGCTTGCCGGATCTGAAAAGCCTGATGGCGTCGAATTTTCCCAAATACTCTTTTGCCATACTAAATTACGGTTTCGGTGCGACCGATCTAGAAAGCGGACTCGCGAGGCTCACCAGTGGCACAGTATATCTGAATAAATATTATCCTCCCCTGTTATCTTTCCAGCCTGATATTCTGGTGGTCGAATCATTCGCCTATAACCACTGGACGGGTGATAAATCCGATCTGGACCGTCAGTGGCTGACTTACTCCAAAATTATTGATACGGTCCGTGAAAAATCACCCGCCACCAAAATCATTTTCGCAACAACTATTGCCCCCAACGCCCTGAAATACGGCGACGGGGTACTGAACTGGGGAAAAGACCTGAAATGGCAATCCGCCCAAATCACCCGCGCCTACCTCCAAAATATGATTGGCTTTGCCACCTCCCAAAATATCCCCCTTGCAGATGCTTACACTCCCTCGCTTGATAATGACGGTAACGGACTTTTAGAGTTTATCAGCAGTTACGACAATCTTCACCCTTCCAAAGAAGGCGCAGTTTTCTTTTCCAAAAAGATCGTTGAGGCGATCAAACAGAATGATTTAATACCTGAATAAATCCAAAAACTAAAGTTCAAATGTCAAAAGAAACCCAAAGTTCAAAGTTCAAATGAAGTTCAAAATCTAAATGTCGTCGAGTTTCGCACCTCTGTCATTCCGAGCGATCCCGACTCAGTCGGGAGAGCGTGGGAATCTTTCATCAGATTGCCACGTCCCCCGACGTTACGTCGGGGTCCTCATAATGACAACTGCGAAATTCGTGATGTCTTAAATTAATAATTAGGATTTTGACATTGATTTGACATTTAAGCTTTAGATTTCGTTTGATTTTAGGATTTTGTAATTTGGATTTTTTAACTTATGTTTTGTCCTTCCTGCAATAATACTTTGCAAAAGCTGTCCGTCACGACCAATGGTCGCGGACGCTTTAATGTGGATCACTGCGGACACTGCGGCGGCACCTGGTTTGATCCGTATGAAATAAACAGAGTTCCTTTTCACGAAGTCACCAGACTTGCCTCAATTACCGTCATTCCGAAACATCCAATTTCCCGGGAAGACTCACTTCACTGCCCCAGAGACAGGAAATTAATGGCTCATTTCCACGGCGACAGTGTTCCCAGGGGGGTCGTGCTTCACCGCTGTCCCCAATGCTTCGGCATCTGGGCTACCCAGAAGGCTTTGGCGGAATTTAAAAAACATCAGGAGGAAATAGTTACTGAATACAAAATAAGCCATAAACCTTTTCCCGCACTTTCCATGATCTTTGCACCGGCTATAGCTTTGGTACTGCTTCTCATCACGACAGCTGTTACCATCCTCAATTTTGCCCAAACTCAGGATAACAGATCACGTGCTGAGGAATTGGTAAAACAAATCTTTGTCCAAAACATCACTTCCTCAAGCGTACTTTTGTCTTTCCAAACAGTTTCGCCGGTAAAATCTTATATTTCCTACGGCGAAACCCCTCTCGATTTCCGCTCTCAAACTATCTCAAAGGAACTTAAAACTACCCACTATATCTTACTAAATTACCTGACTCCATCAACTGCCTACCAATACCAGCTGACATTGAATGATGCAAAAAACGCCTTTACCACGCCAATTGCTTACTTCACTACGTCTCAATGATATCCTCTTTAATCTCCTCTAATTTTACTTCGTATTCTGGTCTGTTCAATTTGGTAGTATTTTTTATCCCTCGCCAGTTTGTTTTCCAGAGATTCTACCAACTTCCGCAGGTGCCAGTCAGTTTTATTCACAAGCTCAATAAAGATTTCATAGGTTAAATCCTGCACCTTCAGGCTATCCACCGGTGGATAAAGGAACTTAAAGGAAGGATAAAGGAACTTAAAGGATTTTATAGGAATTTGCAGAGAGTGGTTATTATTGTCTTCTCTTCTAAATTCCTCTAATTTCCTGTAATCTCCTTTAATTCCCGTCCCTCCGGAAGGTTTCGAAATCACCGAGGCCTTTAACTTTTCGTGCCAATCCTTGAGGTCTATTCCTAATCCTGCAGCGCTAGATCCCAAAACAGACCTCAATAATCCATCTTGCCGCGCTCTTTGAACATCTCCTTTCACTTCCTTAAGGCTTCCCTGAGAAAATCCTAAAAATGTCAAATATTCGCTCGTGGTCGGCCTGGCAAATCCTTCTTCGATATTGGCAATCACCGATCTAGCTGCGTCATCAATCTGGTTTTTGAATCTGTAGTGAGATTTTGGCAAGGAATCTGTAAATCGAACTACAAGAGTCCGGAGTAAATTGGCATTTGCCCAGGGAACAAGAAAAATATAACCGTTTGAAGACTTCCAGACTCTTGAATGCTGTTGCGGTTTTGGACTTTCGGAAAGCTCACGGAAGGTCTTTTTTACCAGCTCATCTACAACAGAATCAGCCATGATTTCAGTCTAATTTGCTGACAATGAAATGTAAAGGAGTTTAAAGGACTCTAAAGGAACTTACAGGTTTTTTCTTATTTCCGCAAATCTCCTTTAATATCCTCTAATTTCCTCTAATCTTCTGAAATTTTTTTCCAATAAAAAAACTTCCCGGACACGAATTTCACGTTATTCGTCATCCCGACCGAGTCCGATGTCACATCGGACGAGTGGAGGGATCTTCCACGATAGAACCCTGGAAGATTCCTCGACTACGGGACGCACCGTCTGGTGCATCCCTCCGCTCGGAATGACAAGTTGCTGGTTAACGCGAAACTCGTGCCAAAGTGTGTTTTCTTGACATATTATAGGTTTTATATTAAAATTTCACGATTTTTGGATAAATTAGATAAATGTCCTTAATTCTCAGGAAATATTTATATTATGTCAGTAATAGTATTTCTTACTATAAGCCAGAGGTAATGGGAGGCACTCTCTCCCCTTTCCCCTGGCTTTTATTTTTGTAAATAAAAGACGGGATAACACGGAAAAAGATAGCGGGAAGCACCGGGAATTTTCTTCCGGATGTTTTACGCATTATTTATCTTTCGTGTTTTGTGTTGTGCCTTCTTCTGTATGCTTTTTTTTGCAGCGTACAAGACGAAACACTTCGCACTTTAATAAGTGAATGAAGGAAGTATATCTTAGGGAAACCGATCACGGCTTCAGATTGTTGGAGCCTTGTTTGGTTTCTCTAAGATTTTATTTTAAAAGATAGAAAATCCCCGGAGATACCCTGTTGCGGAAGCGATTTCCGTAACTGTAAAACCAGTCATATCAGCGCAAAAAAGGAGACCCCCCATGCGCACGCTTTTTCGTTTGATTCAAAGCGTGCTTTGGGTTGTTATTCTCCTAAGCGCGCTTGTTTACCCGGTCTCGGCGCAAACCGAGAACCCACCCCAAAAGGGAGATGAAGAAATTCAGATCCCTTACAAACGGGGAACATATGTTGTAACCCAAGGCCCGCACGGCGTGAGCTACGGCGACTATGCCGTAGATTTAGCCGGAGGCAAAGGGGAACAATTGTACTCCCCCATTACCGGAATCGTCACCGGTAA
>MFJN01000038.1:7457-17551 GCA_001779235.1 Candidatus Gottesmanbacteria bacterium RIFCSPHIGHO2_02_FULL_40_13
CATGGGAGTTACGACGAGGTCGATAAGGGCGATCGGGTGGAAATTGGCCAATACATCGGCGTGGAGGGAAACTTCGGTAACGTAATTTGTACCGATGGTGCCCATCCCAATGGACGTGACTGTGGGTATCACACCCACTTTAACGTCTATAGTAAGGTGTTTGGTCAAAACGTAAACCCGCTTGACACGGCTCAAGCCGGTTACGGCCCGTTCCTGGAATCCAGCCCGACGAAAGCCCAACCACTTGTTTTTGGCGACTATGCCACACCAGCAATCATCATCTTCGGCATAGTCATTTTACTGGTGGTCGCAGGTGGATTGATCGTTAATCCACGGGTAACCACCAAAGCAGTACTTGGCACGGCAAAAGCTCTCGCAAGGACCGCCGCCTGGACCACAAAAAGCATTTTCAGGGGGATTAGATGGTCCTTAAGGCAAGTTTACCTTGCCAAATACTGGATCGGTAACCTGATCAACGGAGTCACACCGCGTGAGCGGGGTGAACACGTCAGGGTCAGGTTGACCGGCGGTTGCGCTGCAATAGTTCTTGCAGTTTTTGTGATGTGCAGCGCAACCAGTGTAGTGGTGTTAGCACAAGTTCCGCTTGATCGGGCGGTTTGGAACTTACCCAAGCTGGTGGAATATTTCAGCCACATGAAATTCGAGTGGCCTGAAATTGCTTGGGTGGAAGTTTCCCCGCTCGTTAAAATACCTGTCGAGATCGACCGGATTAAGATCGAAGCCAACCCCCCTCTCCTCGGAGAGAGAGTAACGGCTAAGATCAGCCACTACTGGCCGCCATTGGGTGGACAAAACTGCAGCAAGTTTGTTGCAGAAGGCTGTGTCGCCCGAATGGCGAACGGCCAGCGGTGGCAGGACTGGATCGATCGGGCAGTGGCCTGTCCGGCAGAGCTTCCGTTCGGCACGAAGGTTTACGCCTTCGGGCAGGAATGGGTATGCCAGGACAGAGGCGGCATGATCGTACGGGAAGCAGACAACGTCTACTGGTTTGACTTCTTGACGGAGAAGTCACCCGCCCCGTACGGAGCATTTGAGGAAGTAGTAATCATTCGACCCTGACGAGGGTTAAAAGGAGGTGAAAGGAAAAAAAGTATCCAGGCCGGCCGTGAGCCTCAATCCGCCAAGAGCGGACATCACGACTCGTTCATCCTGAACGAAAAAAAGTCTTTTCTTTTCAAAACCTCACGCCCCTTTAAAAGGGCAAGGAGAATCTAATGACTGAGTTTACTTTTTGGTTAGGATCAAGCGCGACGGTGATCGTCGCACTGGTTCTTGTTTACTTTAGTATAAAGCTTGCGATGAAACTTGCGCAGGCAGGTATAGGGGGTGCGATCGAAGGAATCGTAGCATTCTGTATTGTAGTAGCCTTCCTCGCATTCATCGGTTGGTCCATAATAAACAACCTATACATAAACATGAAGGAGGGGGCAAAAACCAGTCCGATGACCTCGGATATCGTCTCAATACTTGGCCAGGCCCCCGCGAACTTCGGGCTTACGGAGCCGAAGAAAGAAGCTGCCGCCCAGGCCCAACCCGTCGCAGAGTCAGCTGCCGTAGTCGTGGCAACTCAGGTCCCTCAACAACCGCCTGCATCGGTATCGGTGGCTAAACCGGCGCGGATAATCTTCGCTGCGGTGTCAGCGAGTGGATTTGCCGACGGGACGCAGGACATCTGCGGTTACGACTGGACTCAAGAAGCTCTCGAGTGGACTGTAACCCAGACGATAATGTGTAACGACGCTGATTTGCCGGGCGAAACAGTCAGTGTTGATCCACGCACTCTCACTGGCATCAGCGTCGCGCTTCCGGCAATCCCCGGAAACGTCGTGGCTGTGATCGTCCCGACGCCCGCCCCAACCCTAATCCCGCCCGTCGCCGTTGCGACTCCTCAGGACCCGGCCCAGCTCATGCTCGAGTGTTCCCAACTTTGGGCATCTTGGGCAAGTCGGATTGACCTCCATAGCTCCCGTGAGCAATATGGGACCGATATGGTTCCCATGGGAGTTACCTTCACGATAAAAGGAGGCCAGACGATTTGGAGGGAAAGCAGTGAAGACTGGTTTTTGTCCATCCCTCCATTCGGAGTGGCTGACTTCCAGATCAACGGAGTGCTCGGCCGCTCGCTGACCAATTTGCCCGCGAAAAACTCCGTCAGGGAGTATGTTGGCACTGGTCCGCAGTGCAGCAGCTTGTTCGTGCCGTGACGAACCGCTGCTTTCGAGAGCACCGCCGATAGCATCGGTTTCATCGCCATCCGGCGGTGCTCTCTTCTCTACGGGGGAAATTTATTACGGGGGAATTCTAACTTCCGACATTCACAACAATTTAATATGCGGTCCCTGACAGAAGGGATAGGCCATCCGGCCGAAAATCTTCTGTTATACCGCAATATCTTCCGCTAAAAGCGGAACTGATGAGTCCTGTAGTAAAGGATCTTTACTTGAGGATGAAATATGATATAATACCGATTTAAAGTAGCCCATAATATATTTATACTATTTTATGTCATCTATAAATTTTAATAAGATTATTCCTGGTGGTAACAAAGCCGAAAGAAATTCCGGAGGTGGTGGGGGTAGAATTTTCAAAAATAGAGTAATCCCGGAAAGTCCGAAACCTGAAAGACCGCCTAAACAATTTAATCTTTTTACTAGAAACGATTCTCATGCTCGTGCAGAAAAAGCTGCGAACCGACTTGCGCTTCAACAGCAAAAAGAAGCAGCAGAAATATTACGACAACAAAAACTTGCAGAAACTAGAGCATCCATACAGGCTATAACTACCGCTGGACCGGCAGAACCTTTAGATATTCCAGCAATAGACAGAGGGTTACGCCCGGCCATTGGACGATTAGCACAAAGAGATCCTGCGCGTGCATTACAAGTTGCCGAGCAATACGTAGCACAAGTCAAAGCGCATAATGACGGCATTTTCAAAATGCAGGAAGCTTTAGAAGCAAGTAGAGCTGCTGCAGAAGCGAAAAGACTAGAACTTGATAATAAACCTATAGTAGCTGCAGGCAGAAGCAAATCAAAACCGCAACATCCGCCTACCCCTCCAAGACGCATATTACAAGGAGCAGTAAGTGTGGTAGCTGTTCCCCTTTCACTTTTAGGCAGAGTAATTACGGCTTCCCTCAATGGCACACCGCAACAAGCATTCAATAATATTACTGTAGACGGAAGAGGGGTACATACATTTCAACCGTTATCGCGTATTTCTTCTCGCCACATCACTCATGCCGAGTTACCTCAACATATCATCGCAGTCAATCCTCCCTCGTACCTTGATAAACCGTTTGGTTTTTTTTCTACCCTCTTTGGTGAAACGACTGCTCAAAGATTACTTCCTATTGGAACCATCGGGGTAACAGACAGACAAGGCAATATTGTTGTTGGTGAAGCACCCGCAATTTTTCCTGTAAGAAAGAAAGCTATAATGGAAGCTGCTTTGCGGGCAAGTGCAATACCAATCATGAAAATACCAGCTTTCGAGCCAGAACCGGACTTAGCAGCTCTTCTTGGTCCTGCTGCCAAAGAGCTGGGAATCGAAAAACAGGAAAATACTCCAGCTCCCCGCATAACTCCACCTCAACATAAAGGAGCAGGATCCCGAGGGCATTATTAATCAGCATGCGTACAGTAATTCTATGAAAAAAGAATTAGAACAACGTCCAGCTGAAATAAATATGCGAATCGGCCCTTCAGGTAAATCAATTTTTGATAAAAAAAGACCTTCCGGAGTAAATGGACCAGGGGAAAAACAGCCATCTCCTCCTTCTATAGCTAGAAAGAGAATAGATCGAGTTCTTAAAGTTGATGATAAACTTCGAACAAGAGAGCAAAAAAGATTAATAAATGAAGGTAAAGATCCAAAGAGTGTTTTTCTGTTGGGAGACGAGGATGATGATTTACCCTCTAGTAGACCTAATTCGCTTAAATCACCTGTATCTGGAAGTATATTTACCCGAGCCCTCAATAGCATGTCCGGTCAGGAAAAAGAACTGGTTTTACACAGTTTAGGTAATGATGCTGAACAAACACCAGAGGATAGAATGAAAGTCAGTCTGGGAAAAGTTCTCGCTGCTGCACTCGCAAGAGTACAATTATTTGAGAACGGTGTACCAGTTATTGGAAAGGGGATTTTTGGGAGAGATAGTGCGATTATCGCGCCTGAAGGTTTACGGATATTTGAACAGGGCGCACCTCCACGAGACGCTTTACAGAGTGATACTCATCCGGATACTACCATTACTTTTGAGGATATCGCTAAAGGTCGGGTAGAAATTACTATTGATAACGGAGGACGAAAATCAAAACCTCCTAAACTTATTCAAAAATTAATACGCAGTGTCGGAGCAGATGTAGGAACTGTCGTATTAAAGCATAATGGTGAAGAATTTCATTTCATGGGGGTTCCCAATCCTGCTAGTGTTGTCAGAAAACTTTACCAAACCGCAACCGCATTTGCAGGAGAAGAAGAAGCAAAGGCAGATTTAAGAGAACTTAAAGTACAGTTTCCGGAGTTGTTTAAAGAATAACTCTCAGGGTTAAAGTTTCAGATTTTTCAAATATTTTTTCAGGTCTCCGTTGAGATCCGGATGGCGCAGGGCAAACTCAATGACGGTCTTAAGGTACTCAAATTTATTGCCGGTATCGTAATATTTACCGTTCCGTATCTCACAAATCAGCACCCTTTCGATTTTCAAAAGCTGGTCTATCGCTTCAGGAAGCCACAATTCTCCACCCCGTCCCGGCACCAAATTTTCAATGATGGGAAATATTTCCGGAGGCAGAATATAAGCGCCAATGGCCGCCAGATTAGAGGGTGCTTTGTCCGGATCAGGTTTTTCGACGATATCCAGCACCTGGTAGACGTTGTCCTTCACTTTTTTGACATCGGCAATTCCGTACCTGACCAAATCATTTTTCTCGCTTATCCGCACTCCTGATATGACAGGTGAACCGTATTCCTCATAGACGTCAATCATCTGCTTCAAACGGGGAGGTTTGGCATAAATGAATTCATCTCCCCAGATGACGGCGAAAGGCTCATTACCTATGACGTTTTTGGCGCAAAGTACAGGTGTGGCATTGCCGTACGGGCCTTTTTGCCGGACATAAATGAAATTCGCCATATCCGCAATCCTTCTCACCTCCGCCAGTTCTTTCTCTTTACCGGCTTCCTCGAGGCGTTTCTCCAACTCAAAAGGATAATCAAAATGATCCTCAATTGATCTTTTGTGCCAGCCTGTAATCATGATAATATCCGTAATACCGGAGGCAACAATTTCTTCAACCACATACTGGATGACAGGTTTGTCCACAATTGGCAGCATCTCCTTCGGCATTGCCTTGGTCTGGGGAAGAAAACGGGTGCCAAATCCTGCTGCGGGTATAACGGCTTTAGTGATTTTGTTGGATTTGTATTTAGACATTTAATTTTTAGCTTTAAATTGCGGTTTTTCTACCAATCGGCGATATTGAATTTAATTATCATATCTTACTTATCTTTACAAGTCAATTCGCCTATGATAAACTTTATCACCAAATGATCGAACTACCCAAACCGATGAAACCGGACTTCAAAGGAAGCCCAGTTATATTTTTAAAAGAAGTAAAATCAGAACTGTTGAAAGTCAACTGGCCCTCCCGCGAGGAAGTGATCAAATTGACAGTGATCGTCGTCGTGATTTCGACCGTCATCGGGCTTTATATCGGAGGTATGGATATACTTTTAACTAAACTGACAAGTATAATATTTAAAAGATAAAAATGGCCGACAAAACTAAAAAAACAGATACCAAAACCGCAACCGGCGTCGCTCAAACTGCTCCTGTGGTCTCCGACCTCACTCCGGTTGACCCCGATGCCTCCAAAGGCAAATGGTTTGTCATCCACACTTATTCCGGACATGAAAATAAAGCGGCTGATGCCCTAAAACAGCGCGTCAAGGCCATGAATTTGACCGAGAAAATTTTCGAGTCCGTAGTTCCCACCCGCAATGTAGTACTGGTTCGCCACGGCAAAAAGGAAGAAGTTAAAGAAAAGATTTTCCCCGGTTACATCCTCGTCCGTATGGATTTGGATGATGATAGCTGGCTGGCTGTACGTACCACTCCCGGAGTTACTGCCTTTGTGGGCACCGGCAACAGGCCTACCCCCATCTCCGATAGCGAAGTTGCCGCCATCATGAAATTCATGAAGCTGGATGCGCCAAAGTTCAAGACTAAATTTTCAGTCGGTGAAGCTGTCAAAATCATCGACGGCCCTTTTGCTGATTTTCTGGGAAGTGTGGAGGCAATCGATGAAGCTAAAGGTACAATCAAAGTACTGGTCTCCATCTTCGGCCGGGAAACACCTGTTGAACTCGATTTTTTACAGGTAACTAAGCTGTAATCCAACCGCCAACCCCACTCGCTAATCTTTTTTTTCTTCAATTGAAGCCATCCTACAAATCTAATGCCAAAATATAGATCCTATAATTTTTGTGAAAAGAAAACTATAGGTTTTTATGTGGATAAGTTATCCGCATCCTATAATTATTTAGCCTCAAAGATCTTCTTTACATGAGGACTGATAAATGATAAACTTTTTTTTACCTGTTCCGAAAAATCGGGATAAGGGAGGCAAGAAGGCCGAATTAGAAGTTTTAGTTGAAACTCATATTCTGCATTCACCTCGAACCTAATACCTAATACCTGATACCTGATACCTAATACCTGATACCTGATACCTGATACCTATAACCTAAAAATATGGTAGCCAAAAAAGTCAAAACGATCATTAAACTAAATTTAAAAGCAGGCGAAGCCACTCCTGCTCCTCCGGTGGGTCCGGCGCTGGGCCAGCACGGCCTTCCTATTATGGACTTTGTCCGCGCTTATAATGAAAAAACAGCAGATAAAAAAGGGCAGGTCATTCCGGCGGTCATTACGGTTTATGTCGATAGGACTTTTTCTTTCATCACCAAACTTCCTCCTGTAGCAGAGCTCATCAAAAATAAGCTCGGCCTGGAAAAAGGCTCAGGCAAAGCAGGCAAAGAAACTGCAGGTACGATGAAAAAATCTGATATCGAAACTATCGCCCGCGATAAAATGGAGGATCTCAACTGTGACAACGTCGAAGCAGCCATCAAAATCGTGGAGGGCACGGCAAGAAGTATGGGAGTTAAAATAGAAGCGTAAAGAACAAAGCGTGAAGCGTAAAGAAAGAAATTATCAGAACTTACCGCTTTTAACTTAACGCTTGACGCTAATAAATATATGGGCAAAATAAAAATCGCCACACTCGGCAGTGAAGAAGAAACAGCTTTAAAGGATAAGCAGCGCGTCAGGCGTGAAGAAAAGAAAAAAAGAACAGAGGCTTCTAAAGTCCACGTACCGGGCATGAAAGGCGGGCAAAGGGTAAAAGCGGTCGGCGCACAGTCTGAAGAAGAAATCGAGAAACTCGCCAAACTTGCCGAGACGGTCGGGAAAGATCAGACGGGAGATATAAAAGAGGCCAAGGAAGAAAAACCCAAAAAATCCAGAGCCCGCAATCGGGGTAAAAGGTACAAACAGGCTTTGATGAAGGTGGATCATAGCAAGCTTTATTCTTTTGGTGACGGTTTAACCCTGCTTCGCGAAGTGGCTTTGGCGAAATTTGACGAGACCGTGGAAATCCATATAAATGCGGTTGAAAAAGGTCTGCGGGGCAATGTCCAACTGCCTCACGGCACAGGCAAAGAGGTGAAAGTGACAATTGCCGACTCCAAAACTATTGATAAAATTGTTACGAATGTCGAACAGGGAAAAATTGATTTTGACATGCTTATCGCCCACCCTTCCGTCATGGGTAAACTGGCTAAAGTGGCTAAATTTTTAGGTCCCAAAGGCCTGATGCCCAATCCTAAAAATGGTACGATTTCCGATAAACCCGAAGAAGTTGCCAAAAAATTTCAGGGCGGCGCAGTCAACTGGAAGACAGAAGCTGAATTTCCCATCATCCATGCTGTAATCGGAAAATTATCTTTCAAAGACAAACAACTCGAGGAAAATTTCAAAGCTTTGATCAAATCAATCTCTGTCGACAAAATTCAAAAAATTACCCTCAAATCCTCGATGAGCCCGGGGATAAAAATCCAATTTAACTAAAACAATTATTCCTCAAACCTGTCCGCCTGGTGGTGGATATATTTGGCCCTGTCTACTACCTATAACGAAACCCCCATATCTTTCTATAAATCTTTTAGAAAATAATCCGGGAAATGCCACCGCTAGTACATCCCTCGTTACGCGATGACCAATCGACCGATGCCAATATTGCATATATTCACGCATCATTTTATCGAGGTACCCGAATTCATAGATCGTGATTTCATCACTGCCTCTAAATTTAAAGTGCGGTACATATAGCTCCAAATACTGTGTTCTCTCAGCATAGGGAAAGGATATTTTGCTCCAGGCTTGACCAAAAGTTTTTTCCGGATTTTTATCTCTCAATAGACCTTCAATTACTCTTGTGGGATTAAATAAGTGGAACCCACGATTTGTTTCAAGAAGCTGTAATCGGTCATTATGAATAATATTTTTTACCATATTTTCGAGTTCTCCAAAGAAATAATAGGTGGAAAGAAACAGTTTTTCTGCTTTTTCCTTTTTCATTGGTTCAAATTGTCCATTTTTTAATTCCGCTGGAGTAGAGAAATTATCCAGTCTGTCACAGAGTTTAAGACCACCGATTAAAAGAGTAAATAATTTACGAAAGTCGAGAAGATCGTTAGTATTCAGGTAATCTATTCTTTTAGTAAGCTGTGTAATTTGCCCGACTTGTGTTTGTGCTGCCTTAATCATTGAGATTGAAGCACCTAATTCTGGTTTACGCAGTGCTCTTAATCCGGCTTCAAAAAGCTTGACTTGTTCATTAGTTGCCTTAAAACGCAGAGGACTAATATTAGCAGTATCCTTCTGTGTTATTGTAATAGCAACTTCTTTAAGTGAAGTATTTTCTAACCATTCATTGGTGTGTGAAAACTCATACCTGAATTTTTCCCCGTCTTCCGGAAAATCATGAACTAGTGCCAGTAATGCCGTAACTAAGGCGATATTTTTCCCTTCGCCTTTTGTCAGATCAAATCCTGTCCCGTAAAACAAATTATCTGCCTGACAGGCTCCCAGAAATCCCAAAAAACGGTTGAAAACTCTCAGCGGGTGCATGGCGTAGGACTCTCCGGTTGCTCTTTTTGCCGAAAGCATATTATATGCACTAACGGTAAATTGTGCTGTATTACTAAGTATATCGGCTTCGCCATCAGATAGATTAAAGCCTGTTCTAAACTCATCTATCAGTCTATTGGTAAGAGCAAACAATCCGACTTCACCTCCACCGCCCTGAAAAAGTAACTCAGGAAATGCCTCTGGGGGAGGCATCATCCGCAGATTGAGATCCAGATGTATGCTTGCCTCTATTTTTCCAGGTCTAAAATATTCTAATAGTTGATTCATAAACCGGCAAAACTCATTTTATCGCGTAATAATAGCATAAATTATACTTTTAGACAAAAAAAATAATATTAGGGTTTGGCTGGAATGAGGATTATCGAGGTTTCAATATAGGTTTAAAAAATTTATCACTTCTCCCTCTTCCCGAGTTTTCTGGCAGCGTGGATGATGGCAAGATAAATAAAAGCCCATCCCGCTACATAAAAAAATATCGGCAGGATTTCGGTGATCGTCACGCTGATAAGCCTCTGAAATCGTAAATGCGGCTGCAGGGTGATAAGTGATCTCATCGTCTGCTGGCGAAACCCTTCAATAATATGCTTGTCATATTCGTAGGAAAAAAGAAGTATGGCAAAACCCAGGAATGAGAAGGTGGAAAAACGCGACGGCCATTTGATAGAGAGAATTATACTTATAATAAGTCCGATAAAATAGGCAAATGCAATGTAATTGTGGGAAAAAAGCAGATACGCCGTCACGATTATATTCTGACGGAGATCAGGCGTGATCGGTATCATAGAATTTAATTCTACCATTATTACACTTCTTCTCCAACCCGGGTCTATGATAATGGCAGTGGGTAATTGTTGAT
>MFJN01000039.1 GCA_001779235.1 Candidatus Gottesmanbacteria bacterium RIFCSPHIGHO2_02_FULL_40_13
CCGAGCGGACGAAGGAATACTCGGTCGGGCTTTTTCAGATCAATCTGTGGTTTGACACAAGGTGCGAAGCCGGGGCTACTCTGAGTAATAAAGTCGAGCCAGCGCCATATGCCTGTAAGGAAGGACCATATTTTGATACATGTACGGATCAATTTAAGGATCCCGACTTCAACATCGATTTTGCACGGGTAATGTCGGTGGTCGGAACCAATTGGAAACCTTGGTCAGCAGCTACTTACTGCGGTATTATTGACAAAACGGTTATAGCCGAGGATATCTGTACAGCACCGGTGGATAATTGTCCTGATGAAAGCCAGGTCATAAAAATACCAAACTCAAGTTATCAGCTTTTGGACTACCGCGGGGGCTGCATCAAACCTACCATGATCGTCATCCATTGGAGCGGCGCCTGGACAGATGTCTATGCTACCTTTAATACTTTAAACCAGAGGCAATTAGCCTGCCAGCTGGCTACCGATAAAAACATCACATTACAGTCCCAGAATTTTTATAAAGATCAGGTACAGAGAGGTGCATGTGTGGGAGGTTATAATGATTTTGTTCTGAACAATGAAATTACAGGATCTTATTTTGATGATGTCTATGATGTGCCTAACCATCCCAACTACAAGACTCTTGAAATAACTACAGAGAAGGCTCTTGCTTCTACCTGCTTTATGATGAAGCAGTATAATATACCGATAACCCAGATTTTCGGCCATTTTCAATTAAATGACGGTAAATCAGATCCCGGGGCAAATTACCTGAATGATTTTATAGATAATATCCAAAAAAAGATAGATAACGGGACATGCATATGAAACCAAAAAAAATTCTGATTTTAATCATCGCTTTTATTTTACTGTTTTTTCTTCTGATTATTCTGGTATATCGCCGGACAGGCGCGGGAATAATCCAAGAACAGACACTGCCAAGTCCTTTTGAAGAAGGATTTGACCAGGAGTCAACTGAAGCGCAAAACGATTTTGTCATAAAAAGTTTTCTCTGGAAAAAAATTGAGAGAGGTCTGCCGGAAAATATCAGTTTTTTAAGCAGTTCCAAACGCTCACCCCTTGGCAATATGACGGGGGTAATTGCCAACGGCCAGCTTAATATTGACCGGGACTTTACCAGACTGCAGAAAATAGAGGTTTCGGCCAACATTTCTGCCGTGAATTTTGTCTGGATAAATGAACAATTTCTTATTATGATAGAGAAGGATAAGTCCCGGCAAAAGCTGGACAGGATATACCTCATCGATTCCATGACCGGGGAGAAGCAGTTTTTTGCCGGAAGCTTTCCTATTACATCCCGGCTTGACCTGAATTTTGAACCTCTTGTAGAGACAAACGGTAAAAACATATATTTTAAGGATAATGACGGCAACTATTGGTTATTAACTTTATCTTACTGATGACTCTAAACCGAAAAATAATATTTTTTACCGCAATACTGCTGGTTGGTATTTTATTTTGGATTGCCATGTTTTTAATTTATTCTTCGATAATTAGTAAAAAGCCTCCGATTATTGCTTTGCCGACACTCACTCCTTTTCCCAGACTTTCGCCCTTTCCGACTTTTCAGGTAAAAAAGACCCCGACACCGGCAGCCAAAATTTCAGGGATTATTTCGCCGACAACCCCAGCGGAAAAAGGGTATATGGAAGTTTCCGGAGTGAAGATGAATGACATCACCAAAGTCGCTCTGGACACCAATAAAAACGGAGATTTAGTGCTGGCCGGCAATAAACGGTATCTAATAAGTTTCTTAAAACAATTCAACATTTTTATAATCACCATCAAATCACCGCCTTTTGACCAGGTCTCCAGAGAAGCTGAAAATTATTTTATCGCGACCTTGGGTATAAAAAAAGAAGATGCCTGCAGGCTGACAGTTTATGTCAATATGACGAAAGAGGTTGATCCCAAAAAAGCCGGCTTCAATTATAATCTGAGCTGGTGCAGTGATTAAGTTGCAGGTAGTAAGTAGAAAGTAGCAGGTAGAAAGTAGAGAGAAAAAGTCTAGAAAGTTTTCCGGATTGTCTGGATATGGAAGTTTAGTATATAATAGATTAGAAAGTCTATGAACGAAACCTATTTAGACAGGAAAAAAAATTCCAATCTCTGGCTCGTCTGGACCCTGCTTATAATTCTGGTTGTGGTGGTATTAGTGATAGGGTATTTCTTTATAAACGGAAAAGATCGGATGATCCGTCCCATTCCTGCTAAACCTTCGTTTGAAGTCGTTTTTTACACACCTACGCCGGGGGAAACGATTCCGACTTCAAGTCCGTCTGCGACGCCAAAAGTGAAAGCAACCGTCAAACCTACTGCTGCGCCTAAACTTACTGTCACACCTAAACCAACGGTAACCGTGGCGCCAAAACTTTCTCCGACGCCCTGAAATAAAATCCAAATTCCTAAATCCAAATGCCAAATCAAATCCAAAGCTCTAAAGAATTAATTTTATAATTTTGGACTTTGAACTTCTTTTGGTATTTGACATTTAAACTTTGGCTTTCTTTTGATGTTTGGATTTTGACATTTGACATTCATCTTCATGAAATAGTGTAATTAATTATTATGATGGAAAATTTATACGCGGTAGATAAAACATTATTTTATCTTCTCAACCACCTTCCGCATAACGCATTGACTGATATTATTTTCGGCGCAATCACCTTAGCCGGATATCTGGGTTTTATCTGGTTTGTCATAGGATTTATTATTTATTTTAAAGAGAAAAAGAGCGACAAAAAATTACTGAAAAGTTTATTTGCCACACTATTCTTTTCATTATTAGTTGAAATATTTCTAAAAAATTTAATAATGCGTCTCCGACCCCAGTTTGTCCTGCCGGGGGTGATTGAGCCATTTGATTTTTACCAAAGTTTCTCCTTTCCCTCGGGCCACGCAGTGATTTCTTTTGCCGCAGCCTTTGTGCTATCGCGGTATAAACCCAAACTGAAATGGCTTTATTACAGCTTAGCCGTGATAATTTCATTTTCGAGAATATATCTCGGGAAGCATTTTCCGAGCGATATTCTTGGGGGTGCGGTGATAGGATTATTCATTGGATATATATCACTTAAAATCCAAATGCCAAAGTTCAAATGACAAATCAAATCCAAAGCTCAAAATTCAAAAAGATATACGACCTGGAGGAGAGAACTGCCAAAGTTGGCGAAAAAATTATTTCGTTTTGTTCTTCTCTCCCACAAAATTCTATTAATAATGCATTAGTTTCTCAACTAGTAAGATCATCTACAAGTATAGGAGCAAATTATATGGAAGCAGATGGAGCTGAATCAAAAAAAGATTTTAAGCACAAAATAGCCATATGCAAGAAAGAAGCAAAAGAAACCATGCATTGGTTGAGAATGATTGCAGTGGCAAATTCTTCAAAGAAAGAAGAATGTCGAATTTACTGGCAGGAAGCAAAGGAATTGACTCTTATTTTTTCAGCAATACTGCGGAAGTAATAATTTTTGTCATTTGAGTTTTAGATTTCTTTTGAACTTTGGATTTTAGCATTTGGATTTATTAAATATGCTCAAACTCAACGCCCGCCAACTCAGAACTACCGAGCCGGATAGGGAAGTCGTCAAGGGTATTAAGAAAAACCCCATCTACATTATCTTGGACAACGTCCTAGATACTTACAACGTGGGAGCTATTTTTCGTTTGTGTGATGCTGCAGCTGCTCGGAAAATATATCTTTGCGGAGCCACCGAAACTCCTCCCAATCCCAAGATTAAAAAGGCTTCAGTGAGCACCTGGAAATGGGTGGACTGGGAATATGCTGAAACGGCTGTGTCTGCGATTGCCAGGCTTAAAGCACAAAACTCTCAGCTAAAGACTGATTCGCCTCAGGCGGAAAAATTCAAAATTGTGGCAGTAGAACAAGGTAAAGGCAGTATTGATATAAAAAATTTCAAGCCAACATATCCTTTAGCTTTGGTGGTCGGCAATGAAACTTATGGAGTGTCGCAGGAAGTGTTAAAAATAGTCGATGAGATAGTGGAACTGCCGATGTTTGGAGTAAACAAATCCCTCAATTGCATGGTGGCCTGCGGGATAGTGCTTTATAAAATTCTTGAACTAAAGAACTAAGGGAGAGAAGTTTTATCTGTGCCTCACGCTATAAAGTGGATAAGGGCGGATAGAGTTAAGAATGAGGACTTACGGAAGATCTTTAAAATTTGACAAATTCAACGGCCGCGTAAATTGGCAAATTATTTAAGATTTGTTATTTTGTCATTATTAAACGGGATACACAAAGGGGATACACCTTGACAAAGGATTATATTTTTATCTAATCTTAAGCTATGGATGATACAAAAGACGTCCATAGCGACGGGCTTATAATTGAAGAGGTTAAGGATTATAAAAAAGACTTTCATGCCTGGGATGAACTCAAGTACTTCATCCGTAAATACTATCTTTTTCTTCTGGTCATAGCGCTTATTCCCGTGACTCTTTATTCACTGGGCCAGCAGTTGGCAAACCGCTCCAGCGCCGCGCCTCTTCTCAAGCTGGAAACAGGCGGGAAGGTGGAGGTGCAAGGAGGGGAAAATGCTACAGGGTCTAGTCCTATACCAACTGATACGTGCGTGTATATTAAAAAGAATTATGATATTGGTAATTACATAATCGATAATTGCTCAAATTCAACAACCACTTCCAATTCAACAACCACTTCCACGGGGTATTGTGCGCAGTGTGAAAAATTAGAAGACCCACCAAAAGCAATTTGGGTCGAATTAAATTGTAACGATTTACCAACCTCTAACAATGTATACAATGTGAGTTCTTGTCTTAAAGAAATAACCAGTCCGTATTCATGCCCCGCAGGAAATGGCGGATCGATCGCAGATGGAGGATATGGTTGGTTTCAGATAGACAAGGATTGTAGAAAATGCGCGAATGGTGAATGGTCTGATAAGTTCGAAGATACTGATTCTTCAAAAGAAGGCTATCAAAGTAAATGTCCAGATTGGGATGATCCCAATCCAGCATACACAGCGGGTCCGGCGGGAAATCAGTCTTCACCGGAAGATAAACCTCGAAAGGGAAAGAAGTCTCCGAAAGAGGATGCAGTACCAAAATGCGGTGCCGGATCAGCATACGGATGTGCCGGTATTCCGCATGGCGGAAATTGCGACCCCGATATATGTCCCGGTATGTTTTGCCTTAAAACTAGTGACCCAGGCGACCCCCTTGTATGCGGAAGATTTTATAACCTCCAGTATGGTGTAATTCCAAATCCGTGATGTTAAGTGTAACTTATATGAGTTGAAAGCAGGTGATTAATAATTCAATGGTTTAAATCATTGAACTTT
>MFJN01000040.1:0-449 GCA_001779235.1 Candidatus Gottesmanbacteria bacterium RIFCSPHIGHO2_02_FULL_40_13
GGGTTTTAGAAGAATTTATGAAGCGCCGATAAAATTAGGCTATAATTTCGGTGATCTGACTCATGCGGCTACCATCAATACAATCTGGCACATACTGATAGATACGCTGGCTATTTTTTACAGGACGTACATTCTGCATTATTATGATGATCAGGGAGGGTGGAGGAAGAGAATCAGTGAAACCCATTAAGTTTTCTATAATCATTCCTTTTAAAAAATCCTCTTCTTATCTTCTTGAGTGTCTGGATAAAATAGGAAAACAATCATACCGGAATTTCGAGGTTATTCTTCTGCCGGACCAAAAAGAAAAATTTCCCTCTTCCAAATTGAGAGTAATTCCTACCGGTCAAATCGGCCCGGCGGAAAAAAGAGATGTTGGTGCAGAAAAATCGACAGGCGACATACTGGCTTTTATCGATGATGATGCTTATCCGGATAAAGACTGGTTA
>MFJN01000040.1:466-8501 GCA_001779235.1 Candidatus Gottesmanbacteria bacterium RIFCSPHIGHO2_02_FULL_40_13
CTTTGCTGATAGAGAAATAGCAGCTGTTGGGGGTCCCGGTGTAACTCCGGCTGATGTTTCATGGCAGGAACAGTCATCAGGCTGGTTTGCGGCTTCCCCGTTTGGTGGCGGATCTTACACCTACCGATTTTTGCCGGCTGCCAAGCGTTTTATTGACGATTATCCTTCAATGAATCTGGCCGTCCGGAAATCTGATTTTTTGTCGGTTCACGGCTTTGATTCAACTTTCTGGCCCGGAGAAGATACAAAACTTTGTTTTGATTTGGTTTATAAACTGGGGAAAAAAATTATCTATGACCCGGAAGTATTGGTATATCATCACCGTCGGGAATTATGGGTGCCCCATCTGAAACAAAACGGGAATTACGGTCTGCACCGCGGATATTTCGCCAGGGTCATCCCTAAAACATCCTTTCGTTTAGTCTATTTTCTACCGTCTTTTCTAGTTCTGGGGATTATTATAATGCCAACAATTGCCGGTCCGATTTACGGAATGTTTTTACTGGCTAATGGATTTTGGGTGATGATCCAATCCCGCAGTCTATTTCAGGGCCTGATTTCTCTGCCGGTTGTCTTTCTGACGCACTTTTGGTACGGCGTACGTTTTATCCAGGGTTTCTTCTTCACCAGAAAACTTTCCCGCTGATCAAGCTTCACTATTTGCTTGCGTCAGGTTATAAATATGCTGTCGTACTCTTCTTATTGCTCTCCAGCCATACGTAAACAGAAATTGCCAGTCGCGTTTGTGAAATTTAAAGAGAAACAAAATTTGCCTTAAGATAAACTTAGGGTGGTATGCGATGCTGTACATTTTTTTCACCGCTTCATAATAACGCTCGTGGGGAATGGGAGTTTTTACGATGATTTTACTCATGTCATGGTCGTTATAATTTTTCGTCAGCAAGACTTTTTTACTTAAGCATTCAAGGTGGTAAGGCGTAAAATCCAACGGCGTACAAAGCGTCACTTGCAGTGTCCGGGCAAGGCCTTTAAACATCAGATTCTCAACAAACTTTACCGTTTTATCGAGCATCTCCTGAGTTTCCCAATAGTAGCCGACCATGATAGTCAGATGGGGATGAAGCCCGTATTTTGTCAGCCAGCGGAGTGAAGGCTCGATATACTGATTTTGGTATCCCTTGTTTAACCGCCTTAAAGTCTCATCACTTGCCGATTCCAGACCGATGAGGACAAAACGGAAATTGGCTTTGGCCAGAAGTTTTATAGTTTCTTCATCGAGATATTCAAACCGGGTGTTAAAACCAAAATAACAACCCCTTTTGTGAAGCCCGCGGTCGATAATTCCTTCTGCAAACGCCCGGGCATCCGATCCCCGGTACCAGACTCCAGAATCATCAAAAATTTCCCTGACGCCATATTTATTAATGAGCGTTTCGTATTCGTCCAGGCTTTTTTTCACGGACATTTTGGAAAAAGTAAATTCCGGACCATTATACCGGCAAAATGTACATTTTCCAAACATGCAGTCCCTGATGACGCTTGTGGCATAGGTGCCGGGAGTCTGCAGATAATTTCCGTTTTCATAGGCATAATTTTTCCAACCGACGAGATCCCGATCGACCAGGGGTGATTTTTCCAGAGGTTGGACCTGACGGAAGGCTCCGGTGTCCCGTATTTTAGTTTTGTTTACCCGGATAGTGAAGCCTTCGATGGTACAGGTATTTCTCCAATCAGGATTTTTCTCTATAAAGGGGATTAGACTGAAGAGAGCAAAATCTACGTGGTTGCTTTTTAAAACAACGTCTGCAGCGGATTTTTCTAAAGTTTCCTGAGGCCGTTTCATGGAGTGATAACCGGCCATAATGAAAATAGTTTCGGGGAGTTTTTTCCGAAGATCATTGGTTGTTTTCCAGTAAAATTTCATGACGGGGGTGGTACTTTCGAAAACTACTACGTCGGGCTGCCACTCCACAAGTTCTTCAAACCATTGTTCTAAACTTTTCAGTTGAGAGTTGCCGTCATCCCAGTAGACGTCATAGCCTAAGTTTCTTAACCATGTGGCAGCTTGCGCTTCGATAACAGGTAAAAGATAGGTTGGTGTTTTAAAAAACTGCACGTTGCGGTTTTGGGAGACCATGGCTTTTTGTCCCCGTTTATTGATGATTGGCGGATAGGATATGGCTATTTTCATAATAAATGAACGACCTCTTAGCAAGCTGCGAGGTATCTTGTGTCATCCCGAGCCCCGATTGAATCGGGGTCGAGGGATCTTCCAACTTGGGAAGATTCCTCCACTCACCAGTCTGACTGGTTCGGTCGGAATGACAACAAAGCATACCCCAAAGCAGAGCTTCGAGGAATTCTTCTGATTAAAAAAATACTTCAGTAAAAATATTACTGCCGTTAATTCCTTTTACGCTTAATATATCATAGACGTCGTTAATCATGGCCCGATTACCGCATAAATAGTAAAGTTTATCAAGAGGCAGGGGTATTTTTTTAAGGTAATCAGTGACTCTTCCTGCAAAATCGCCGCCTTTTCCTTTAGAAACACAAGCTATGTACCTGCCTTTTCCATAATCCTGCCGGTCATACTGTTCTGACTCAAAGCGAATTCCGTGGATAATTTGATAATCGATTTTGGGATAAGATTTTACATAAGAATGAAAAGGGGCAATTCCGGTTCCGGATCCTATAAACACATATTTTTGTTTCCCGGCTGGATTAACAAGTGTAAATTTGCCATACGCGCCGTCAAGCGTCACAAATTCATCAGGCTTCAACTTGCTCAGGCCTTCGGATACCGTGCCGCCTTTTACTTTTCTAATCAGAAACTCAAGATAGTTATCATCCTCACCGGAATAGGTCGAATATTCCCGGTTGACCGCACTGCCCACAAGACCGATATTGACACACTGTCCGGGGATAAATTTAAATTTATTGCGTTCGAGTTTCAGTATGAAGGTTGAATCACTGAGGCGGCGGATTTCCACTACCCGAGCGCGTTGCATCGTATTCATATCTTATTTTACAAAACTTTACCCGTTTTTAAAATAGGAACGATACTTTATCTCCGGTGAAAAATTAGTCATACCCATCTTACTCCGGTTTGCAACCCGAAGGGGCAGCAAAGCGGATTAGAGGGGTATATACTGAGTAACTCAGTTGCAAATCTGAGTTACGTGGGTATACAATAGATCTTACCTGCTTTCAATTCACGAATTTCGCAGTTGTCATTGCGAGGACCTCGACGTTACGTCGGGGGACGTGGCAATCTGATGAAAGATTCCCACGCTCGGTCTTCGACCTTGCTCGGAATGACAGAGGTGCGAAACTCGAGTGATTATATAATTTCCTGACTCATTGAAGAGTTTATTATTTCTATGAAAAAGATTTTAATCATTGAAACATCTTTATTTCGCGGGAGAGGTGGAGGAGGATCCTACCTCCAAGCCAAATACTACGAAGAGGTATTAAGGCAGAAAAATTACCGTGTCGAATTTTTTATTGGGGAAGCAAAGATTAACCAATATCTTAAAAGACTTAAACTTATCCGCAAGATTAGTAAATCAGACATTGTTATCGGTTTCGGTACTCCTCTTCTTTGCAGTTATTTACAGTGGCTGTGTTTTGTTCTGAGAAAAAAGGGTATTTTTTGTATTGACACTTACATTTCTTCACGTGACATTATCAAAGATCATCTCAAAAGGAAAATGTTTCCGGCAAAAATAATTTTTTATACGATCTTTTCATCCTTATTGAACAAAGTTTTTATGTTTTTTTTGCCTCCGAAGTTTAACTTAGTCACTCTAACTTCCTGCCGATATATTTGGGATAAACTGAAACATACTAGACTTAAACATAATGGAAATGAATTTTTATATCCCCGGATAGCTTTAAAAAAAAGAATCAGAGCAGCAAATAGATCTAAAACTGTTTTATATTACGGAACCCTATATAGAGGCAGAGGAGTAGTAGATTTACTGAAAGCTTCCCGATTATTATGGAAAAAGGGTTTGAGTTTTAAACTTTCAATATACGGTTTTCCGATAGATCAATATACAAGACAAACCCTTTCAAAGGAGATAAATAAAGATGAGTCAGACCGGATAATAATTAAAGATAAGGTCGATGATATAGAGGTAATTGTTAAAAAAGCAACCGTCGCAGTTCTTCCCTTCCGCTATCCCTGTTCTTTTCAGACTCCTTATACACTTCTTGAACCGATGGCATGGGGAATACCAGTAGTTACGACTGATGTAGGATCACATAGGGAATGGATAAAAGATAAAGAAACAGGTTTATTTTGTGAAAAAGAAAATATAGATGACATAGCGGATAAAATAGAAATTGTTTTTAATGATACTGCTTTAATAGAAAAAATAACACAGAATGCCTATAAACTTATAGAAAAAAGATATAAAGAGAAAGATATACTTTTAGAAACTCTCAAAAGATATGAAGAATAAATACTGGGCAAAAAATAAGTATAGTACGGTTGATCCGCTTGACTACGAAATAGCGCGTTTCCGTACGAACGCCGGGAAACTCATTGATGAAGCAGAAAAAAGAGCAGTATTAGATTTACTTCTGAATTCGGGGATTGATTATAAAAAAGATTTTAAAATACTGGATGCGGCCACAGGTCCCGGAAGACTTGCGTTTTATCTCTCGGATCATCTGAGAGAGGCTAAAATAACAGGTGTGGATATTAACGAAAATATGTTGAGAAGGGCTCGGGAGATTGCCGGAGAAAAAAAAGTAAATATAAATTTTATCAAGGGAGATATTTATCATCTTCCGTTTCAAAAAGCACAATTTGATGCCGTGGTGGGTTTGAGATTTTCCATGCATTTACCCGATATTGACAGTCTTATAAGGGAATTGGCAAGAGTGCTGAAAAAGGACGGTATTTTAATCTTCGATATTTTTAACCTGAAAAGTATATTAAGATTGAGATCTTCCGGTAAAAATTCCAAACGCCAATTTTCGGGGTGGTACAACGTTTCTGACCTCATTGATGTATCGGCTCAAAACGGACTGGAGTTTGTCCAAAAAAAGGGATTATTTCTATGCGGCGAAACGATTCTTCGGACATTTCCGGAAAAACTGTTATTTATACTTTCCGTATTTGTCAGGCCGCCCTTATTTTTGCAGAATTTTTCTACTAAAATAGTCCTGTGTTTTAGAAAAATCGAACTATGAATATACTCGTTACAGGAGGTGCAGGTTTTATAGGAAGTTTTTTGGTTGACAAACTGGTTTTACTTGGTCATCAAGTAACAATCTATGACAATTTAGAACCCCAGGTTCATCAAGGAAAAAAACCCAAATATCTCAATAAAGATGCGGAATTTATCAGAGCCGATATTTGTGATAAAGACGCTTTGGGTAAAGCACTGAAATCAATTCATATTGTATTTCATGAAGCGGCTATGGTAGGAGTGGGACAGAGTATGTACGAAGTAATCAAATATACCAAAGTCAATGAGTTAGGGACAGCGACGCTTCTTGATTTAATTGTAAATAAGCATCGGGACCATATAAAAAAAATAATAGTTGCAGCATCGATGAGTGAATACGGCGAAGGTCTTTATGAATGCGGAAAATGTGGAAGAATCAAACCGCAGTTGAGAAGCGAGCAACAACTAAAGAAAAAAACTTGGGAATTAAAATGTTCTGATTGTTTATCAGTATTAAGACCAATACCTACCTCTGAAGATGTTCCTCTTAACTGTAATTCAATCTATGCCATCAATAAAAGAGTTCAAGAGGATATGGTGTTGACGCTTGGTAAAACTTTTGGAATTCCAGCCGTGGCGCTGCGTTATTTCAACGTCTATGGTCCGAGGCAAAGTCTTTCTAATCCTTATACCGGAGTAGCCGCCATATTCATAAGCCGGATAAAAGCAGGTAAATCTCCGGTGATATTTGAAGACGGTTTGCAAAGTAGGGATTTTGTTTCTGTACATGATATTGTTTCTGCTAATATAGCGGTAATGGAGAGTGATAAAGCTGATTATCAGGTTTTCAACGTAGGGTCAGGAAATAAGATTACGATAGTAGGTTTAGCAAAATTACTGATTAAAATATTTGGAAGTAATCTGACGCCTGAAATTACAAATCAATTCAGAACAGGAGATATCCGACACTGTTTAGCAGATATAACGAAAATAAATAAATCTCTTCGTTGGAAGCCGGAAGTAAAATATGATGAAGGGATAAAGGAGCTGATTGAATGGAGCGGGGAAGAAGATTCAAAAGATTATTTTGATCAAGCTAATAAAATATTGAAAGCAAAAGGAGTAATTTAATATATTGACAATATATAAAATATGTGATAATGTATATTGTAAATATACATAATAATTATGGAAATAACTCAATTAGAAGCGATAATCAGTGATCAATTGTCTGTTTTTCAAAAAAAAGAACAGGGATTCGAAAGGCATGTCAATTTTCAGAAATTCACTGTTTCAAATCAAATTACAGTTATATCAGGAGTGAGAAGAAGCGGAAAATCTACTCTGCTTCGGCAATTTTCTTTAAAACTGCATGATTTCTATTACATCAATTTTGATGATGAAAGATTAATCAACTTCACTGTTTCGGATTTTAATAATCTGATCATTCTTTGGAAAAAGAAATATAATTCAAAATTTATTTTGATTGATGAGATACAGAATATTATAAATTGGGAAAGATTTGTACGCCGTGTACATGATGAAGGATATAAGCTTTTTATTACGGGTTCAAACGCAAAACTGTTGTCATCAGAACTATCGACTCATCTTACAGGAAGGTATCAAAAATTAGAGCTATACCCGTTTTCTTTTAAGGAGCTTCTTGATTATCATAAGCTTTCTTCATCATCAACTCTAACTTCTATAATGAAAACAAAAATATTCAAATTATTTGATGATTTTATTCTACATGGAGGTTTTCCTGAATATATCAAATATAAAGATGATGAATATCTGAAGCGCATTTATGAAGATATTATTTACAGGGATATTATTACACGGTTCGGAATAAAAGAAGTGAAATCATTTCGGGAGCTTGCCAACTATATTTTCACTAATTTTACCAAGGAGGCAAGCTACAATGCGTTGAAAGATATATTAGGGATAAAAACTTCGATGTCAGTTCGCAGTTATGTTGGTTTTTTGGAAGAATCATATCTTGTATTTGAATTGTTCAAATATGATTTTTCATTGAAAAAACAATATATTTCGGATAAAAAACTATATGTTATCGATAATGGAATAAGAAATGCTACTGCTTTTTATTTTTCTTCCGATCGAGGCAGGTTATTGGAGAATCTGGTATATATTGAATTAAAAAGAAGAGGGGTAAACCTATTTTATTTCAAAGATAAATCCGAATGTGACTTTCTTATCCAGAATAAAAATACGATAACTCAAGCTATTCAAGTTACGCAGAGAATAGACCACTCAAACGAAAAACGTGAATTTGAAGGAATATTGAATTCGTTCGAGCGTCTTAAAATAAAAGACGGACTTATTCTTACAGAGAATCAGGACGAAACACGAATCATTAACAGCAAAAAAATTATTATCAGACCGATTTGGAAGTGGCTGTTGGATAAAGAGTAACTAATAATGAATAACCTATCCCTGGTTTCAGTCATAATTCCCACATTTAATTGTCAGAATATTATCGAAGACTGCCTGAAATCAGTGAAGAAGCAGACCTATAAGAATATTGAACTGATTATCGTTGACAGTTTCAGCACTGATAAAACACCTGAAATCTGTAAAAAATACGGCAAAGTTTATTCATACGGCAGAGATCCTGCCCAAAAAAATGTTTTCGCCGTACCTTATCAGCGCAATTACGGGGTCAAAATGGCAAAAGGGGAATATGTTTATATCATAGATTCTGATATGCGACTTATCCCTGAAGTTGTGGAATCTTGTATAGATTTAATTGAAAAGAGAGGTGCAGACGCAGTAATAGTTCCCGAAGTCTCATACGGAGAAAGTTTTTGGGCCCGTTGCCGGGCTCTGGAAAAAGCATGTTATAACAGGAGTCCTGTATCTTTATCCGATGC
>MFJN01000041.1:0-9633 GCA_001779235.1 Candidatus Gottesmanbacteria bacterium RIFCSPHIGHO2_02_FULL_40_13
GAAGGTTATCGGGGTTGTGAAGGCTTATACAACCAGGTTGGGGGGCGGGCCTTTTCCAACTGAATTAAATGACGACATAGGGCAGCAGATCGGAGATAAAGGTATGGAATTTGGAACAGTATCCAAAAGAAGGCGCCGTTGCGGTTGGTTGGATTTGCCGATGCTGCGACTTTCACACAGACTAAACGGTTATAATTATTTGGCTGTTACCAAGCTGGATATTTTGACAGGTCTGCCGAAACTTAAAATAGCCCAGTATTATCTTTTAGGCAAGAAAAAAATATTTGAGTTTCCTTCTGCCCTGGCAGATGTGGAAAAAGCCGTGCCTTTTTACACGATATACAATGGTTGGACTAAAGATATTTCTGCAATAAAAAATTATAAGGATCTTCCTGTAAACTGTATGAAATATCTTGAGGCTATCGAAAAGCAATTAGGCATACCGATCAAATATATTTCTACAGGAGCAGACAGGCAGGCTGTCATTATTAAATATTAATGTTATATGAAAAACTTTGATTTGGGTTTAACCTATGACGATGTCTTGCTTATTCCGCAAAGATCGAGAGTAATCCACCGGGGGGATGTTTCAACACGAACCAAACTTACTAAAAATATTGAACTGAATATTCCCTTTACGTCTGCAAATATGGATACCGTGACTGAAGCGAATATGGCTATTGCACTGGCCAAGGCAGGTGGGATTGGAATCATCCATAGATTTATGACGATTGAGGAGCAGGTAGAACAGGTGAAAAAAGTGAAGCGTCATGCGGGATTTATCCGCTATAAACCATATACCATATCAGAAAAGGCTTTGTATGAGGATGCTGTCAGGCTGATTAGTACCTATGAGATAAGCAGTTTTATCGTGATTAACAGTAAAGATCAGGTGGTAGGAATTGTGACTAAGCGCGATCTGCTTTTTGAAACAGAAAGAAAAAAGCCGGTTATAAATCTGATGACGCCGTTTTCCCGATTGATTTACGCCAGTAATGACGTATCCATACAGGAAGCTCAAAATATACTTAAGAAGCATAAAATTGAAAAACTGCCGCTGATTGATAAAAATAGAAAACTGCAGGGTTTAATTACCGCCAAAAGTCTGGAGGGCAACGCCAGCCATCCGCAATCAACCAAAGATAAGCACGGCAGGCTTAGAGTAGGGGCTGCTGTGGGAGTGGTGGGAGATTTTATGGAAAGAGCACTGGCGCTGGTTGAAAAAGGCGTAGATGTACTGGTAATTGATGTTGCTCACGGTCATAATGAAGTGGCTTTATCAGGCATGAAAAAAATCAGAAACAAAATAAAAAATATAGAAATTATCGGAGGCAATGTGGCGACCGGACAGGGAGTATTGGATTTGATCAAACTTGGTGTTGACGGCGTAAAAGTGGGAATAGGGCCAGGAGGCTTGTGTACGACGCGAATGGTAGCAGGGGTTGGTATCCCTCAGTTTAGTGCGGTGCTGGAGGCAAGTAAAGCAGCTAAAAAATACCAAGTGCCGATTATTGCTGACGGAGGAACAAACTTTCCCGGAGATTTCACTAAAGCTCTGGCGGCAGGAGCGTCAGCCTGTATGCTGGCGGGTTGGTTTGCCGGTACGGATGAATCACCCGGAGGTATAATCATGAGAAATGGCATGAAGTATAAAGTGCATCGCGGAGCAGCTTCGTTTTTAGCGGTTGCTGATAGAAAGTTGGAAAACGGTGAGATAACCGATGAAAATAAATTGAATACAGTAGTGCCTGAAGGTGTCGAGGCCTTGGTTCCATATAAGGGAAAAGTATCGGACGTGATATATCAGTTGCTTGGTGCGTTAAGGTCAGGTATGAGTTATTGTAATGCGACGACAATAAAAGAACTGCGCCAAAATTCTAAATTTGTCCGTATCACTGAAGCCGGTTTCAGAGAGAGCAAATCTCACAATATAGCAGAATTAAATTAAGATTGTTGTTTATTTATCCGAGATTTGTTAAAATCCTTTCATGGCAATCAGCGTCAATTACAATGATAAAGTTTTACATATAGGTGATACGCTCCAAGTTTTCTATAAACTTATAGAGAAGGAAAAAGTATCAGGAAAGACTAAAAGGGAGGTGAAGGAAGAAGTCAGAGAGAGAATTCAGATTTTTGAAGGTATTCTTTTAGCGATCAGAGGAGTACCGCCTCATAAATCTATTTTGGTTCGTAAAATAGCCTCAAACGCTATCGGGGTCGAAAGAATATTTCCTTTAAGTTCACCTTGGATAAAAGATATTAAAGTTATCCGAAAGGCTAAAATCAGGCGCGCCAAGCTTTATTATTTGCGCAACAAAACCCGTAAGGAAGTATCTCAGTTAAAAGATCCAGACAGTACAAAAAAATCACCGGCAAAAAGTGCCAAAACCACCAGGATAAAAAAGACTGCCGGACATGAAGTCAAAAAATAATTTACTCCTCGGCCGGTTAGGGGAAAAAGAAGCAGAGAAATATCTATCTTCGAAAAACTACAAAATAATCGCACGTAATTTCAGAACGCGTAACGGAGAAATTGATATAGTGGCACAGGAAAGTAATATTCTGGTATTTGTCGAGGTGAAAACCAGAAGAAATAATAAATTCGGATTGCCGGAGGAGGCGATTACTCCTTGGAAAATTAGAGCTTTAATACGGGCGGCTCAATATTTTTTATTAACGAAGAATAAATTATCCAGTTCTTACAGAATAGATGTGGTCAGCATCAAATTAGATGAAAACGATAAGCCGGAGCAGATAAAACTGTACAAAAATATTACCTTATAAAAATTCAACCCCGTATTGCTGAAAGATAGCTAAAAAGGTATAATTTATACCGGATTCAGGTGCGGGGCAGTTTCAAAGAAACGAAACGAAGTTGAACCTGCTCCTGAGGAGCGAAGCGCGAAACATTCTTTGGGGCAGATTCAACGAATTTGAACCTGCTCCTGAGGAGCGAAGCGACGAAGGGCCGATAGCTCAACTGGTAGAGCAATTCCCTTTTAAGGAATTGGTTCTGGGTTCGAGTCCCAGTCGGCTCACCGAGCTCAGCTCGGTGTTAGCAAGCTTAGCTTGCTCACCAAGCAAAATAGTCTCACTCCTATATTTTATGTTTATATTCTCTTTTCTGAGACTGATAAACAACTTTATACAGGATTTACTGATAATCTCCGTTCACGTTTTAAGGCGCATAAAGAAGGATACGTTAAAGCTACAAAACACAGAAGACCCTTGAAACTGATTTATTACGAAGCATATAGTTCAGAATCAGATGCAAGACGGAGGGAAAAATACTTAAAAGGCGGAAACGGACGAGGCGAATTAAAAATTCAGCTGAAAGATATTTTTAGTGAACTGAATTACAAGAATCTCTAGTTACTACGCGCTTCCGAAAAAGTCGGCTCGGCCAGCTAAGCTGGCCTCGAACAATCCGTTGAAAGCGGAACAAACCTGCCTGCCGGCAGGCAGGGAAAAACGCCAAGCTGAGCTTGGCTACTGTCAAGCTAAGCTTGACGCAAAAATTTTACCTGTCCGCCTCTGGCGGAAAGAACTTTTATTAAACTTAAATGGCGCATCCGGTGAAACCAACTAAGAATCGCTTCTAGTTGTCTGATTGCGCCATCAAAAAAAGCAATCCATAAATCTGTGTCCACTATAAATATAGAAAGTTATTCGATAGAATACAAGTATATGAGTGAAGTAGCTGAAATGCCTAAATTAGCAGAAGTAAGCACCCCCTCTAATGATCCCCTCAAATCACGGGTTGTTTTACTTCCCTCGGAAGGAATGCAACATGAGCAGATAAAGAGAGTTACTTGGCTAGATCTCTATCCAATTAATGAAGAAGAAAAGGAAGTCCTCGGAGAAAAATTTGACGGCGTTCGGGAAGAAGTATCAGCTATAGGAACCACACCAGGAGTTATCCGAACGTTAAATAAACTTGCTTTTACTGACAATGTGGACAAAAAAGAACGACTTGCGTGGTTAAAAATAAAAGGCTGGATATTTGAACAAGTAATAATAAATCAAGATAAAGCCACTAGTACGTTAGTTGAACCAAGCGATATAGATAAAGTGGCTTCGGAGAAAAGAAATAGGTCAAGAATGGCTAAGGAATATGATAATTGGTCTGGCATTCAAAAAGGAATATATGCTCGACCTTTATTTCCTATGCCCATAAGCTTGTTGGATTATGTAGTCACTCCTGAGCAGATAGTGGATGCAGAAAAATTTGACAAATTAAATCCAACCGAAGTACCAGGTAATTTCGAAAATTTTGTGGCAAATCGATTAATTGAGATTGAAAAGTTGAAAACTGATCCTGTCGTATATATTGATTTTGGTGGAGTTCAAAGCATTTCAACTCTTAGACTAGCACTTAAATTTAAAAAAGAGGTAGAGCAGGGTAAGATGGTTTTTATAGTTACAAATCTGTCTGCAGATAAAGATCGAATTGAAAAATTTGTTAGAAGAGCTGGATATAGAGATGAAGAAGCTTGGTTACTGGAAGCCATGAAGTTGGTACATTATGTACAAGCAGACGCACAAGAACTAGAAGATATGACTGTAAGTTTACCTAACGAGCGCAGTATTAAAATAAATGGAAACGCTGATTTTATACACGAAGCAGATGCCATATCCGCCCATGGTTTTGTAAACGATAGAGATTTTACAATTCTTGGAAAACTGTTGTCTGGTTATGGTTTAGTTGCCACCACCAGAGATATTGTGCGTGGCAGTGAACCACTGGATAGTAACATTCTTGATATTAAGGCTATCGATGAAAAAAATTTCATTACACAAAAGGGCTACAAAGGTATATATGGTGAATATCCAGAAGTAAGGAAAACTGTCAAAAAATTGAATTGGGGTGTGACCAAGAAAAAAAGGGCATATACGAATTTAACCTCCGGATTGGGACTAGTAAATATCGATGCACTCCCTTTATCTAATGGTAGGGCGTTCAATTTGGCTTATAGTTTTTTTGTTCGTCCTGATTCACCAGCGCTTAAATTTACTGATAAATTCAATAGAGAATATACAGTTCCTATGAGTCGGGAGGCAAGATCCTCGAGGTTAAATTGTTACACTTATAGTGAATTAAGAGAAGCTCGGGAAAAAGAAAATAAATAAATTCATTTCGCCCGAAGGGCGAGAAAATCGCGCGTGTAAAAAATAACGGAAGCGCGGCGGGTGGGGGCGCCGCGCAACATTGCGAGCCCCGCGAAGCGGGGCGAGCTAACAGGTTGACTTGAAATACGTTCGAATTTGTTCGAAAACGTTCACAGCATTAAAACGACCCAAAACGAGGTGCAACCTCGCAACAAGAAGTTAGTAAACAGCGCGGTGATACAATAAGCTTACATGGATCAGATTGAAGAAGTTAGGCGAAAAATTGATATAGTTCAGTTAATCTCTGAAGCAGTTGCTTTGAAAAAGGCCGGGAGAAATTTTAAGGGCCTTTGTCTTTTCTTGCCTCCTCCGCAGCGTGAATTAATTTACTAACAGAATATCAAATCTTCCTAGGCTAGCGGTTCAGTATTTTCAGGACTGGTCGGCAATGTTTCCGTAAATATCCGGCAGTTAAGGGTTTGATTTTTCTCTGCTGGCTTTACTTGCGGGGACTGAGGGTTTAAAATCTCACCAAGATGGGGGAAGCTGACGAAACAATAGACTTAGTTACAAGAATTCCAGCTCAATTAAAAGGGAGCATGTTAGATCCAGAGGTTGCAAACAGCAGGCTTATTCCAAGAAACGGCCGCATTGTAGAATTTCGTGTAAATGAAACTAAGATTGATTTGACAGGAATAACAAAAGTTGATGTAGGCAGAGAGTGGGAACCAGAGATTAAAACAGGCCCAGATGGTTTTCATGATTTACGTTTTAAGGATCCCGGAGCCAGTCGTCTGCGTGATGCTTTATTGAGCAGTGCTAGGCAAGGAATATATGAGAAAGGGAGTTTTGAAGAGCAGGAAGCTTGTGGGGAAAAAGTAACAGCATTATGGCAAGAAGCGCAAGAAAAAGCCTCAAAGCAGGTTCTTGATTATTTTGAAAGAATTCAAAAAGAACATGTTCCAGTGATACTTTTTAACTTGAGACTTCCAGGCCAAAAAATTTTCTACTATCGTGTCGGAAATTTCGTAGAAGATCAGATGGCGATTCCAAAAGGTCTGATCAGGTCAGCTCAAGCGTATCTGGATATTCAGGGAAGATTGGAAGAGAGAACACTTTCGGGAGAAATAGTGATTTTTGATTTATGTGATTTGATTGATACAAGAGAAGTTGTCGAGGTTCCTAACGAGCGCTATCCTTTTGAAGCGGCGGCATGTCTTTTTTTGCCGCTGATTGGCGGTTATTGTGCAGACAACGGAGACATTTTTATTATTAGCGGTGGTGACAAATCAAAAGATGCGGTCGGGAACGATACAGTGGCGATTGACAGCTATCATCTTCAAGTCATTCGGCATGAACTGGCTCATAATATTGATCATGCAACTGATTTGGCAGGAGATCGTGCAACCGACCCACAAACAGAAGGATTTGCCAGCATGGCGCAGTTTTATTTTAGTTTTGAGAAACTAAGATTGGAGTTTTGGGCAGAGCATGGTCAAGTAGAGGTAAAGAAAGAAACGTTAGCTGTTTTATTTTCCTCGAGCGAAAAGGAGTGGAAACACCTAGGAAATGATTACCTCCGTAAGTTTACCGGTGCTTTTTATTGCTATATTTATGAAAAACTTGGCGCACTGGCCGTTAAGAGGTTTTATTCTTTGATTTCGGGAAATGTTGGCGGCAAATATGCAAGATATGAGAGAAACTGTGCAGGCAATTTAATTAAAGCGCTGGAGACTGCCGCAAACTACAAAGAGAATTTTGATACTGGAGAATTTATAACAGCATTTATAACCGAGATGAACGAGGCGGAATGATTAGTTTGAGTTGATAAATGGTAAAATGAAAGACATGGATCAGATTGAAGAAATTAGGCGAAAAATTGATATAGTTCAGTTAATCTCTGAAGCAGTAGTTTTGAAAAAGGCCGGGAAAAATTTAAGGGCCTTTGTCCCTTTCATGAGGAAAAAACGCCTTCGTTTATGGTGTCTGCGGAAAGACAGATTTTTAAATGTTTTGGTTGTCAGGAGGGTGGTGATGTGTTTACTTGGCCAAACACCATTTCTTAGCTTCTGCCTATTCCCTCGTTTAACATTCTCAGATAAATTATCAACATAATATTTTGATTGGCCAAAGGCAATTGAAAGCATAAATTTACCTTGAGGTGTGCTTTCAAACCAAAACGAGGGGAATTTCAGATCAAGGAGTTTGCCGGTATCCAAAAAGGAGAAGGAAAGGGAAGTTTAATGATACCGATGGCTCGTAGGGCAATAAGTCCTATAGCACCGATGATAAGAGTAGCGACTAGACCAGTGATGAGTGATTTCATGTCCTATATTATAATACCGTAAAGTGAAATTATCCGGTAATCTCTAGTTCTAAACGGAAATGAGATTTTTTGCGGATGGTCATCTAAGGTCGAGGAGAGTGGAGTTTTGACCGGGAATTTGGATGTCTACGACTTTGATAGTATCCCAAGTGGTCGGCCAAGAGCCGTTTTGGAAAAATCGAACGTAAAGCGTGGCGCCATCCCAAGAAGTAACAACTTGTTTGAGGCGGTTATCAGGATCGAGGCTTTCGTCAAAATTTCTGATTTTAGTGACAGAGGGAATACCCAGGGAGCTAACAGCCACAGGATTTGGCTTATTCCAAGTTTTAGTTACGGTGTTATATGTGCGGTAATAGTAGGTGTCGCCGGCAAGGGTTAGGAAAGTTTGGACGTGGTAATTGCGATCGGCTGTGGGTTCCATTTGTTCAAGGGAAATGATTTTTCCTATGTTGAGAGAAGCGAGGGGAAACGCATTCCAACTGTCCCACGCGCCATTTTGAAAGACCCGCACATATACTGTGTTGCCTGACGGCGCCAGAATGGATTGTGTAGGTAAATTGGCTAGATTTAGGTATTGCGAGAAATCCCAGGTTTGAGAAATTCCGGCAATACCCAAGTCGGCTACGGGAATGTTGGTGTAAGTGTTTTCCCAGGCCGCAGTGGCATCGTTGTAAAAACGGACATATAGAGTGCGACCGTCAGCGGAAACAAAAGTTTGTTTGAGACGATTTCCACCTGCCTCCATCCGGGAAGTTTGTTCAAAAGCATGAATATTACTCAGAAAAGTGGAAGCTTGGTCAGCTTGGCGGCAAGTTGGTCCGGAACAGATAAGTAAATTATTAATTGCAGAAGTCAGGGTTTGAAAAGTGGCGGCGTAGGCTGGATTAACAGCGTGGGTGGCGTTGTTGTATAAATTATTGACCTGGATAGAGTCAGCGGTAAGATCGTAGAGTTCGGCAAAAGGAGAGCGATTGGCTAAGTTTAGGGGATCCAGGGTGTAGTTAAAGTAAAGAGAGTTGCCGCCTAAATTTTGGGGGATTTCCAGGCCGCTACGGATGGCGACTAAATCTGGTATGGCCCAAGCCCATTGCCAAGTAGGATTGTTGACTGAAGAATGGGGCGCGTCTTGTCCGGCCACGGCTCGGGGATAGCGATATTCGACCAAGAACCATTTTCGCCAATCAGAAACGAGGGGAGTGCTAGCCTGAATCAGGGGTTTGGTGCTCCGGCCATCGACGTTATAGGTACTGCTGCTCCAGTTAGCGCCAACGTAGTCGAGGATGGTGGGGGCTAAATCCATATTGACAACGGTATTATTATTGATTTTCGGGGCCGGCAGGCTTTGAGGGGGTTTGATGATCAGGGGTACCCGCAGGGAGTTTTCATACGGGATCGTTTTATTGCCGAGAGTAAATTCACCTAAAAACAGACCATTGTCTGAGGTAAAGATGACTAAGGTATTTTCCAAAGAGTTGCGAGAAGCTAAAAGTGAGAGGACATTACCAACCAGGGAGTCAACTGAAAGCATGGATTCCAGTCTGTCTAAGTGTTGGCGCTGAACATAAGCTTGCAAAGGTCGTCCGCCAGTTACCGGTTGAGTGAGATTGGTCCAGTTGGCACAAATGAAGGGATTTTTACTTATACAGTTGTTGGCTTGGTTGTTGAAGTTGGTTAAGTTTTGACTGGGCAGGTTAAAGTTTGCAGAAATGGGGACAAAACCGTTGGGATCGTTATTTTGGCGAAGTGATCCGGCCGGGAGGGGGCCATCAAAAGTTTGATAAGATTTTAGATTGGGCCAATTGCCTTCGGCATAAATGCGACCACTCCAGTAAGGGTGGATGTCTGTCGCATTGGGCGTGGGTCCATGGAGATTGTTGGTTTGGTCGGTATTATTAGTATTGTTGCCGCCAAACATTTGAGCTTCGTCAAAATAGGTAGTTATGGCAGGACTGTTGGTTTCAGGTTTGGGGCTGGTTGCGGATTTTTGAGTAGAGACGCCCAAAACGTTGTTACCGGCAGAAAAATCAGCATAGAAACTACGCCGATTTTGAAGAAACGGTGTGTAACTGGTCTCATCGTTGTTTTTTCTGATCAAGTCGAGACGAATAATGCCCGAGGCAAGTTGGCTAGTGCCGAGGGTGGCAATATCGCCGTATGAAGAGTTGGCTTCCCAGGATTCGGGTTCGAGTGTCCAGCCG
>MFJN01000041.1:9697-36023 GCA_001779235.1 Candidatus Gottesmanbacteria bacterium RIFCSPHIGHO2_02_FULL_40_13
GGAGAGATTGTAAAATATTGTTCGTTTCCAGTTGAGTAATGCTAATGCTGACGATGGGGAGAGAACCGGTGCCGGTAAAAACAATAGACGTATTGCCTAAATTAATCCAGGTACCTTGAGTAGTTGGGGTATTATCACGATAAAATAATTGCTGGGTTGCACCTGTACCGCGGATGAGTTGTTCCCGGTAACCGGAGGGTTTGTCTGGGAAATAAAAGATATTATGGGAAATAATCGCCCCGTCGCTGGTTCCGGGAAATGGCTGAGCTGATTCGGCAATCAGGTTCCAAGCGGACCAATTGCCGTTAACCTGATTGGATTCATAGGTCCTGTAGAGAGATGTGGCGGTAACTTTTTTGAGGACGCGCCTTTTGAGAGGGCCGCTTAGAGATTGTTTGTACTCGTTGAAAGCGAGGAATTGGCTGGAAAGACTGGTGATTTCCGAGGTGAAATTGAGAGGAGAGATGGCATCCCAGGCAGGCAGGTTGATGTGAGGGGGAGTGGGGGGTAATATAGAGAAAGAAGTTTTTGGGGTATTGATTGAGGAAGTTTTCGACTGTTTTAGCTATGTACTTGGCTTGATAATAATCTGGATAAATAACAGAGTTGTCATTGGTGATAACTGAGTACATGCCGGGACGGGAGTCATATCCCCCTTGGATGTTGCGCCAATAATCCCAGCCTGGGCGAATTCCAGAGCCGTGAGCGTTAATATCAAGATTCATGTATTTGCCGATCATGCCGGTGTGATAACCAAGAGATTGCATCCAGATGGGAAGATTGTTGCTATACTGGTGAAAGTTTTTTTCGCCTCCTTCAGCGCCGGCGACGTTGTAGACCCCGGTGTTGTGGGAGTACATGCCGGTGAGAAAGGTGGCGCGGGAAGAACAGCAGACGCTTTCGGTAACAAACGAGTTGTTAAAAGTGGCCCCTTTATCGATGAGGTATCTTTTGATGTTCGGGAGTTTATTATTATTCACCAGTTGATAAAAAGAAGCCGAGTCTAAGTCGTCAACCATAAAGACAACGACGTTGGTACCATTGCCCTGGTCGGCAGAACTACGATTGTCTTGACTTTGTTTGACTAACTGCAAAGAGAAGAACAACCCCACGAGAAGGAGGATGAGAATGGCTAAGGAGAAAAGATATTTTTTATATTTATCTGTCACGAGAATATGTATATATAATATATACATGATAATAAAACTGTCAAGCGCAATAGGTGAAAACATTAAGAAGCTAAGAACCAAGCAAGGATTAAGCTAAGACGACTTGGCCCGGAAAGCTGAGCTTAAATACTCCACTCTTGCTAAAATCGAGGGAGATTTTGTAACAAAGCCGGGCGTTCAAATGATTGCTAAAATTGCCAAAGCACTTAATGTTTCTATGGAAGATTTATTGAAATAAAACTATGCTTAATATTTCTAAAAAATCTCTCTCAATAAATTCCTACCCTTTTATTCGGGGAATAGAATCCCCAGTTACAAAGGACCAGCTAGTTCCACTTGATGAGAAATGTCGAGTGATTCAATTTAGCTCTCCACTGACCGACGCTGACCACGAGAAACTCTCGCAGTTTGCTAAAAATTACCCAGCCGTTTCCTTTCGTGTTTTTGGGCATTATGGAATGGGGCAGTTAAATGACTTGAAATTTTTAAGATACTATCCGTTTGTTAAAAATTTCCAAGTAGATGTGTTTGAGATAACCGGCATTGATGGAATTGAGTACCTCCCAGAAAATTTAGAATACCTCGGTTTCGGGCAAACTAGAAAGAGGTTTTCTCTAAATTTTCTTGAGAAGTTTAAAAACTTGCATGAACTGTATATCGAAGGACATGATAAAGATATCGAAGTTATTTCAAAACTTGTAACACTTGAACGACTAACATTGAGATCAATTACTCTAAAAGACCTTTCGATATTTTTACCTCTGAAAAAACTTTGGTGGCTTGCCATAAAGCTCGGTGGAACTAAAAACCTTTCAATGTTTTCAAAAATTGAAGGTTTGAAATATCTCGAATTATGGATGATTAAAGGCTTAGAAGACATATCTGCAATATCTAAGTTGAAAAATCTTCAATTTTTGTTTCTGCAAAATTTGAAAAATATTTAAGAGCTTCCTGATTTTAGCGAGTGTCGTAGTTTAAAGAGAGTCGTAATCGAAAACTTGAAGGGATTATCCGATTTGTCCCCTTTATTAAGGGCGGCAAATCTTGAAGAATTGATTGTGGCGAGTGGAAATAATTTCCAACCCCGTGATTTTATCACCCTAAAAAGTCATAAATCATTAAAAAGTGTATTGGTTGGTTTAGGCAGTATGAAGAAAAATAAAGAGGTAAATGAAATGCTGAATTTACCGAAAGCAGATTATTCGATATTCGATTATACATTTGAGTAGCCCCCAAAGAAAAACTTGAAATCGTTCTTTTCGCTCCGGTTCCCGCCTTCACTTACGAGTTTCGGTCGGGCAATGGATAATATATTTACAGAAAGGCTCTGGAGAAATGTGAAATATGAGGAAGTCTATTTGAAGGATTACGCTACGGTTTTGGAAGCAAACGAACAGATTGGAAAATATTTTGAATTTTACAATTATGAGAGACCGCATCAGTCGCTGCAGTACAAAACACCGGCTGAAATCTATTTTGAAAGGAGGAAAAATATAGTCTAAGTTTTACCGTTTTAGTGTATTGACAATGGGGTCCACCTTAGTTGTCTGATTGCGCCAATTAATTTACTTTGACATAATCTTTCTGATCATGTTTGAAAATTCTGGTAAATTGTCCACATCTGGTTTTGCAGATGCCCAAATAGAAATAAAATTAATAGAATTGTTTAATTCTGATATAAATTTACTACAGTGACTCCATTTTTCTGACGAACCATTACAGTGGGCAACTCCATAAGTATTTGCAGTAGTACATCTGCTTGGCATAACTTGCATACCTATAATCAAATCTTTTCCAGCTGCAGTTTTATATTTGTTAATTATATTTTGAACTGCCTTTACTCTATCTTCGACACAGGAATTTTCGATCAAGCGTTGTTCTTGGATAACTATTCCATCTAGGCCAGATTTAAACATCAGCTTTGCGGCATCTACACTGGCTCTGTTTAGAATATCTTCTCCCGGCGGTACCCAGAGAGAAATGAAACCATTGGCTTTGGCTAGTGATGCAAATTTAGCTACAGAATTATCACTTTGAGCACTTGTCAAGCTTCTCATTTCTTCTTTTGGTGTATGTTGTCCCTCCGTGTTATATGTAAAGCCGATTATACCGATAGATTTGAGATATTTCAGCTGATCTATATCGTTCAGCTTTTTTTGCAAAGTACTATATGATGTCAGGCCGACTATTTTTAGGATATTTTTATCTTTTATACTCGCAAGTACCATAAGCTGAGAATCATAATTATTGGCATTTTTATCGGTAGCAACTGCTGCAACAATCAGCGGTTTGCCATCAGCTAATTGATTTCCTTTATCAACGTAGTTATCCGTACTGATTCTTATAGCTTGGGAAAATAAGGCGAGCGAGCCGGGCGAATCAATATCAATGTTATTGTTTTTTGGAGATGGTGTTTGAGAACCTTTAATTCTTGCATAATTTATAAGGGAAAATACACCTGAAGATGCAGATATTTTTTGACTTGCTATTATATAGATTATACCGATAAAAATAATAGAGATCAGTATAATCAATGTAGTTTTAGTAGCAACTTTTGATTTTTTAATCATATTTAAAATATAAACTATTTTCTAGACGTTGTAAAGAATTTGTATAAGTCAAAACAAATGCAATATGTATCACTGTAAATTCAATGACCGAAAAAATATGGATGCAGTTTCACTGTTGTGTGTGATTTTATATTCTCAACATTTAAACTATTTATCAAGTACCCCGTTTATGGAGAGGGTTTTCTGAGACTTTAGCGGCGTAAGCGGCAGGCGACATCTTAAATGCGGTGTGGATCCGGTCTTGGTTGTAGTATTTGATCTGGGAGTAGATTTCTTCCATCAGCTCGGCTACGGTTTCAAACCGGTTAAAATCCCCAAACTCGTCCTTGAATCTGCCAAAGAAGGATTCCTTGTAGCCATTCTGCCAAGGAGAAGCTTTATCCGAGACCGAGATTTTAACCCCTTTGCTTTGAAGGAAATTCACCACCGCCTCGGCCATAAACTCTGTTCCTTGATCACTGTGAAAGATTAAAGGCACCGTACCGGTAACCAAGACGGCCATTAAAAAAGGAAATCGGTTGTTGAGCACATTTCTATTCTACAACATTTGTTGATAAATGAAAATATTGATATAATGAAAATAGAAGAGAACAAACTTAAAATAGTTCTTGACTTCAAGTTTTGCTTGAAGATAAGAATAAGATTGAGGAAAAAATTTATGAAAAAGCAAATTATATTAGTTTTGGTCTTATTGTTAATTTTTATTATCGGACTGTTTAGTTTGTGGCAGTTCAGCCTTTACCAAAGATTTTCCAAAGAAACTTTGAGCTGTGGGGGCGACTGGTCTTATAATGTTCGCTGCCCAATTGGAACCTACTGTCAATCATTGGGGCAAGGGCCGTTGGGTGGTGGTATATGCAAACCCTTGACTTCGCCCATTTTCGATATCTTCATTAACCATGAATCAGAGAAGGCGGAGGGAAGCAAATCTAACTCGTGTTTTTGCGACTTAGATGCTGTCACATCAAATAATTGTTCTCCTCTCATGAAACCTGTTTGTACAACTAAATTTGATTGTGAGTGTAAGTTATTTTTTCTAAACGACAAAAATAAATCCGAGAGCACAACATCAGTTAAAAATTTATAGAACTTCTACAATATATCAAATTTTGCAAAAATTGATATAATACTTACACATTCCTATGTTTATTTCCGAATATTGAATCCCCGCATCAGGAGACCAAAAAGACTCTTCAGAGAATCAATTTAGAAGAGTGGAAAAATTTGAGGTTGTTGGTGGAGCAGCTAAAGTTGTAGACATACATCCCACCGATTCGCTTAAAAGCGAAGGATGCGTCCGGAAGCGCGGCGGGTGGACACATTCGGCAAGTTCAGGATAAACAGTTAGCCGCTGCTAGCTTAGAAATACGTTCGAATTTGTTCAAAAACGTTTATACAGAAAAATAATGGCACATTTAAATTGTTGCAGCAAGCTTTCCAGCCCCCGTCCCTAATAATTTATGTTTGACAAATTATCAGACTTATCAGAGAAGACAAAAGGAGCTTTAGCTTTAGTTATTTTAGCAGTAATTTATGGCGGAGTAGGGCTGATAACCCGCTATTTAAATCTTCATTTTCCTATACTTCAGCAAATTTATCTGCGTTTGTTTATTGCAATGTTACTGGGATTTATTCTGTTTAGAAAGAAAATTCATCCGGGTAAACTCTTCAAGATGTCGGTGAAAGATTGGTTTTTGATTCTCTCCCGTACTATTGCCACCTTTCTTCTGGCTTCCCCTCTTTGGGTAGCCGGAGCCAATATGGCCAAACTAGCAAATGTCGGTTTTATTGACGCATTACCTTTAACTGCCGCATTCAGTTTGGTTTTGGGGCTTGAGAAATTAACAGTAAAAAAAGTTCTTTTAATTCTTCTTTCATTTTTAGGAGTGTTGATACTTTCCGTCAGAGACCTTGGCAATCTTATCAGTATCGGTATGGGTGAATTTTTAATACTGATTTCAGGTTTCTTTTTCGCCTACCGCAATTTTTCCAGGAGATGGCATTCCGGGCTTCTGAATGATGCGGAGATTACACAACTAATGCTTGTCGCGGGTTTCATTTTGGTATTTATAACATCAGCTTTTATGGGTGAGAAGTTAACTTTATTCGATATTAATTGGGCGATACTATTCATACTTGTCATAGGTGGAGTTATCATGATTGCCAATATTTTTCTGACTAATTACGGTTTCCACAGGGTAAGTCCGGTGTTTGGCAATAATATACTTAATATGGAGGTAGTCTTTGCTTTTCTGTTCGGTTATTTTTTTTACGGTGAAGTCATGAATATTCAGGAATTATTAGGCGGAATATTGATCGTGGTTAGCGTAGTGAAGATGAATCAGCTGAAAAACTAATTGATTGTTTTGATAAATAAAGATAATATATTCATTAATGGTAACTCCAACGGATTCCTATAAAAAAATATTTGAGAATAAGTTTCGGATACTGGTAGTCATGCCTCATCCGGATGACACTGAGCTTTACTGCGGTGCGACTTTATTCCGCCTCATTGGAGATGGTAAAAGAGTAAGAGTAATAAAGATGACATACGGCGACAAAGGAAGCCGGCAGGAAAAAGTGACTCAAAAAGAACTTCGCATAATCAGAGAAAAAGAGGATCGGGAAGCCATGAAGATTTTGGGTGTAAAAGATGAAGATAATATTTATCTGGGACTGGGAGACGGAGAGATAGAGCACGATTTGCCTACAATCGAAAAGGTCGCGTCTCAGATCAGGCTTTTTAAACCCCAACTGATTATTACAACTAATCCAGAGGATTTGATAATCCGATTTGACAAAGATGTCAATTGGGTCAATCACCGCGATCACCGGCATACAGGTAGAATTGCGCTTGACGCGGCATATCCGTATGCTCGGGATCTTTTATTTTTTCCCGAACATTTCAAAAACAAAGAGGCTTCCTCATGGGCATGTACGGAATTTTTATTTACAGATGTTTATGAACATCCGGATCTTGTATATATCGATGTGAGTGATTTTATTGATTACCGGACCCGGGCACTGGCCGCTCATTCTTCCCAATATTCTTTAAAACATGCTAAGGAATCCACTGACTTTTTCACCAAACTTCCCATCTACGGCAACCGCCGTTTCGACCGCTTCCGCTACGTCATTGCTGATTAAAAAAAAGTCTAATTTTCCCAGTTGATATAAATATTTATTGTAAATATACTAATTATTAAAGGAGGATTTTTATGAAATATCAATTACCGGCTTTACCCTATGCCTACGATGCATTGGAACCATATATTGATAAAGAAACCATGGAGATACACCATGCCAAACATCATCAGGGGTACACTAATAATCTAAATGCGGTTCTGGATAAATACCCGCAGCTTGCAGATACGCCTCTTGAAGAATTAATAAAGACAATAGACCGGCAGAATTTTGACGCCAATGATAAGGCTGCCTTCCAAAATAATGCCGGAGGTTATCTCAACCACAAGCTTTTTTGGGAGATTATGGGACCTGAAAAATCTTCAGATAAACTCCTAAATGAGGAAATAATAAAACAATGGGGCAGCCTCGATGAGTTTAAAAAAGTGTTTGCTCAAACCGCTTTATCCAGATTCGGCAGCGGATGGGCTTGGCTGGCGAGAAATACTGATGAAAAACTTGAGGTATATTCTTTGCCCAATCAGGACTCTCCCTTTCTGAAGGGGCACATGCCCTTAATTGGCCTTGATGTCTGGGAGCATGCCTACTATCTCAAGTACCAAAACAGAAGGCAGGAATATATCGAGAATTGGTGGCATGTTCTCAATGTGATAAAATAATATCATAAAGGAGGGTAATTTATGGAAAATTTAATCACAGCCATCAATTCAGTGCTGGTCATTATCTATGCTTATATCCCGAAACTTTTCGCAGGGATAATTATTTTACTTATCGGCCTCATAATTGCCTCCATCCTGAAAGACCTGATCGGAATAATTTTTAAGTATTTCCGGATTGAAAAATGGCTTTCAACGGCCAAAATTGCCAAGGAAGAGGAAGTAAAAATCTGGCCCCAGATCGTAGCAGAACTAGTACGCTGGATGACGATTTTTATCTTTCTTATCTCGGCTGTCGAAGTGTGGGGAGTACCTAAGGTCGGGGATGTGCTCAACCAGCTCCTGAATTTCCTGCCGAATGTTTTTTTGACGGTTGTTATAGGTTGGGTGGGACTGGTCGCCGGAAAATTAGGCTTTAATATTGTGCGACATGGAGTCAGGGGATTGGGGAATAATGAAACTTTTTTACTGGGCAATGTTGCTAAATATTCGATTATCTTTTTTACCATCCTCATTATTTTGACCCAGCTGGGGGTGGCGGCAGATTTGGTGAAAATACTTTTTACCGGCATAATCAGCATGCTGGCCCTGGCCTTCGGATTATCTTTTGGATTGGGGGGGCAAGACGAAGCACGAAGAATTCTTAAGACTATTCACGAAAAATTTGACTCCCAGTCACAACCTAAAGAATTAATCAAAAAAGAAAAGTAATTCCTCGTTCGCAGGTTTAGTAAGAATTATTTCATAATTATTATTTTTGACCGAATTTATAAATTGTAACGTCGTTATTACCATATACGGGAATTAGAAAATCGTAAGAGATTGGTTTTGGACTTAATTTTTTCTCCTCCGGCCCTACATAAATATAATCGATGCTGTTTTGTATTAGGAACTCTTTTACCTGCCTATCATTCATCTGATTTCCAAAAAATAATTTTAAATTAGTTTCTTTATCGGTAAAATTATTCGTAAGATTCAAATGACCCCAGTAACTGATAACAGGAGAATATGCAGGTATTATATGGGCTGTTAAAGTAAGAAAAACAGAATTCTTAGGGACAGCATTTTTTATATAATCCAACCCGCTTAGCTCATTTTTAGAACTGTAATATACGCCCGGTGGAAAATTATTTGTCACGAATGACATTCGCCATTTAAACATAGTTACGATAACAGGAAATGTTAATATAGAATACAAGACAAACAATCCTATCAATGTAATTTTAGAATTAAATTTAGAAATTATTACAGAGATAGTTTGAGAAGCTAAAATCGCAATTGGTATAAAGTGAGCATCCTCAACAAGGCGAAGTTTAGGGATTTGCAGAATATTTACAAACGGCAATAAAATAAATGGAAATAAAAACCATATTGTGATGAAAATGTTTTCAATGTTTCCCGACCGTAAATTTTTTATAATTGAAGGAAGAGCATTTATAGGCAGAACCCCAAAGATAAAAAATAAATTATAGTTAAATGTAGATTCCGAGTAATTCCATCTGGCCACATTCCATGAAGTCCAGATATTCCAGGGGAACCCCTGATGTTCCTGTATCTTTATAATTAAAAGTGAGAATAGAGCGGATAAAATAATTATTGAACACCCAATAAAGAAGAGTTTATTAATAGTTATTTTACGTTTGATAACGTACTCTCTAATAGTTAGAAATATAATAGTAAGGGACAGCGCAGCTCCGATGGGGGCAAGAACCGCAGGGAAAAAAATTCCGCCGATAAATATAGAGAGCGCAGAAAAAATTGCGTACCTAATTTTATGACTTCGTATAAAATATATAAATAAAATTATGCACATTAATAGAAAATTCTGGGCGATCAGATAATGCGGGAGCGTGTTTAGTCTTTCCAATGGGTCAAAATTCGACCACCAGGGAATAGCAAGGCTTATTTCCAATTTTTCCTTGAAAAATAATAACGGAGAAATACTGCCGGTGAGAGCTATATATGCAGCTATTAATCCGTCTCGCTTGCCGAGTAAAATACGGGTCAGAGTAAATAGGAGAATTACAAAAATTTCCAACGTGGCAATTCTTGCAAGATGATAGGCAAAAGAGGATGAAAGATCAAATAGAGAAGCTATTTTACCGGATTCGTGATAAAATATAGCTTAACCGCCCGGTTCGTCCCATGAACCAGAACAAGTACGGTTCATGGCTGTCGTAAACCGTGCTATGCTCTGGTTTACGGTAGCGGTTGATATGTATACCCATCTTACTCCGGTTTGCAACCCGAAGGGGCAGCAAAGCGGATTAGAGGGGTATATACTGAGTAACTCAGTTGCAAAACTGAGTTACGTGGGTATATTACGTATATTTATTAAGAAGTAAACATAACGGAAAAATTACACCGGATATACAAATGATTTAAAACAAAGAATTAAAGATCATTTTCAACGAAAAGTTCATACAACTTTGAGAATGAAAGAACTGGAACTAATATATTACGAAGCTTTTAAAGATAAAAGAGATACTTTGGAGCGAGAAAGTTATCTAAAAATAACAAAAGGAAAAAGATCCATAAAATTAATGCTAAAATATTCTATCAAAGCCCCGTTCGTCTAGCGGCCTAGGACATCTGGTTTTCAGCCAGAGAATCGCCGGTTCGAATCCGGCACGGGGTACCACGCACCATTCGGTGCATGGCTTCGCCACAAATGTTTTAGGCGAAGACAAAACCGAAGGTAAGTGAGAGATGTACCGAATGGTACGTCTCCAAAAGAGATATACTTTAAATATCTCTTATGAAATTCTTCTATGTTTATGTTCTCCAAAGTATTAATAAACCATCTTGGATTTACGTTGGATATACAGAAAACCTTAAGGAAAGAGTGATCGAACATAATTCCGGTGATTCAAAATCAACTACTCACTTCAAACCATTTGCTCTAATCCACTATGAAGCATATCGGATTATCAAAGATGCGAAGAGAAGAGAATTATATTTAAAAACTACTAAAGGAAAAACAACTCTTCGGACTATGTTGAAAGATTATTTCTTAAACGCGGATTTGGGAGAGAACTATTAAGGAAGTCGTTAAAAAGGACATAAGCACTTATATTAAGAGCGTAGGAGGGAATCCGGCACGGGGTACATTTATCAACCACGATGCTATTTGAAAGTTATCGCCATTTAGTCATTATTTACCCCAGCACCAGAATGCCCCGGACGTAAGTCCGCGGGATGAATGGTTTTCAATCGGGCATTCGGTGCGGGGTTTTGCGCTCCGAATGACCGAAAGGACTGATGCCCCGACCGTAGGGTCGGGGATCGCTTCACTCATGTGAGTGATTTATTCGAGCTAAACGTGATCGGATATAATATAATAAAAATTAAAATGATAAATGACAACAGACGGGAAATTTTAATTGCCTTATTAGGGATAGGTATTATTATTTCTATATTTTACTTTCTTCTTCTTTTTCTTCACGGAATAATTATACGGTTTGCATTATATAAATATGCAGATAAGAGAGCTGAAGGTCGTAAAAATATAGTTAAAGCACTAAAAGGATTGATGATAACACTAATAATTTGGATATTATTGGTTATAGTGTCTAGTATAATTAAGGAACCTTTTACTCCTCCTATTGTTAATCCAAGTTTTTAACGTCATCAACGTTTTTCCTTTAACTTATATAATCGTGTTCATCCTTCCCTGGATACTTTGTTTCACTTTTCAAAAAATATAAAGCCGTGCCGGAATCTATCGGATACTGTACCACGGTCTCAAAACTGGTTAAAATAGATTTTTCTTTATTTGACAGATCTACTATAAAAAAGGCTGAAATGGAAACTATGTAAAACCTATTTATATATGAACTCTTTTCTTTTGCTGTGGGATATTAGTCGAATGGTATATCAAAGTTTGAATGTAGGAGGATGAGAGAATACCTCCTCTTTGTGCTATAATAATTGAATTATGCCAGCAGGTATTGATGATACCGGTACTTTTGCAATCAATTCGAAAGGAGAACGAGTTTCGGCTATGTTAATACGTATCGTTTTAAAAAATTCCTGATTTAGATGTAAACGTTGAAGAAATTGATATAAATGGATTGCAATACCCTATAGATCCGGAAACAGGACTCCCCAACACATCATCACCTGAAAAATAAATTGGGAAAACGTTAGATATATGCTCTCTTTGTTCTTCCGAGAAGACTCGAAATTCATTATATTAGCTTCAATTTGCTAACAATTTAAACCCATGCGGATGTGGCTTTACAGATGATAGTAGTGATTAGTCTGATGATAACTAAATCTGTGCGTAATATGTTCGAACATCGTCAATCAGGAGGTACATTTTCTAATTCTAAGTCAATTTGAGATTTGCAGGTAGTTTTATTATTAGTTTGCTTCCTGACAGGTAGCGGAGGGAATTTCGATGGATACCGTTTCAAATCCTAACGAGTAGAAAGAGGCAGTCAATTGTTTGCGGGCATTATCTGAGGCCTGAGACAGAATATTTCCCTGACAGGCTGCGTCTCTGATTGATTTTTCAGCTGCAATACGGGCCTTTGTTTCCAGATCATTTCCGTCGGTAGAAAGTATTCCCCGCTGCCTGTCATAAACGCGTGTTTGAGTATTATCCAGAACGACGGTAAGCAGTTGCGGCTTGGGTAATATAATCCGCAGACTTTTTCCCTCTACCTGAATATCCTTATCAGAAACCAGTGACAGGTCAAATCCCGCAATTGCCTGGCCATGGGCTATCAGAAGAATCTTGTCTCCAAAGAGCAGTCTTTGGAAAACGTTATCACCGCTGTTGCCTTCATTGATAATTTTTTCGATAGTAAAAGATGCTGTTTCCAGTCTTTGCAGACTTTGGATTTGTTTTATTACTGCAGCACGATTTGAAGTGATTTGCCTAGTAGACACATATTGTTTTAACAGAAACCAAACCAGAAGACCGGCAAGAATCAGTGCGCCTAAAGAGATGAAAAAGAATTTAATTTTCCTGATAATCATAATAATATAAGTTTATCATAAATTATCAACCTAAGAGCTCGGGATTATGGCCCTTTGGAGGTACCGTCTGGTACCTCCCATTGTATCGCAATATAAGGAATTAAAGTTAATAAGTTTATTATCTAATGCGCCTTAAGATAGCCGGCTAGGAAGCACGAAAGGAAAACTGCAGAATACGGGCGAGGGAGTATTAACTGCATCATTTCTGGAGCTTCTGGACAGGTAATTAAAGGACCGTCCCTGCAACCACTGCAACCACAGTCAATCAACCGTTCCGAATATCCTTTTCAGTGCTCCTTGATAGATACCTAATAAGCGGGAATCTGTTTCAGGAATGGCTGCAGTACAGAGAGGATTCAGTGGATCAAACTCCTGGTATGCAGGTATCAGCGAAATGACAATTGCTTTAATGTCGTGATCAAGCGCCGTGTCAAATCCTGGGAAGACTGTCTGTAGTTTATTATCATCTTGTAACGTATAGGGTGATAAATGGCCAACACCTCTTGTACCTTGTTCATTCGCTGGGATTGTTATAACCTGTTCTGGTTGAAGAAATTTTTCAGGAAGATATAATGTAGCGCTTCTTTCAAACCTAGTTCCATCTGCCTTATATGCATATATATTTGCCAATTGATGAAGACCCTGCCATTTTAACTCAGGTTGTCCCTGGTCAGGTAACATTTTAAGGAAAGCCCCGATCCTTTCAGCTGCCGAAGTTGCCAAACCTATATTATAGGTATTCAAATCCGCTCCTGAACCGACTTCGATCGTCAACGCAGGAATACCTTGTCTGACAAGAGCCGTAGATAGAGCATGCTCCAATCCTTCATTTTTCAGATCTGCATATTCCATGACCATGGGTAGACCTGAAACTAAACCTAAACAGAGTAATAATTCCTGTAATTCATCATTATCTGTTCTGTCAATTCTGATATAGGGAATTGACCTGTCTGACCTGCCCTCGCTATGATAGTCGGTGACTACTCCTTTCTCAGGATTATCATTAATAGTTTTAACTATCATATTGAACAGTGTTGAGGCGTGTTGTTCCAGTGGGGTTTGAGGAGATTCTATACCGAACAAAGTGTTCAGGTTTTGATTAAATTCTTTATCCGGAGCAATTCTCTGTTGGGCTCTACAAGCCCAAGGATTGGTATTGAGTACAGAAATTGAAGCCCCATTTAACAATTTATCCCTGAATAAAAGAGCTGTTTGTAAATTTGCAGCTCCACCATCACCTTCATCGCCGTGAATTCCGGAGACACCGACAAATAACGGTCCGGGTTTGTGAGAATTAATAAGTAAACCCGTAACCGGTCCGTCAGTTTCATTTAAGATAAAATCAGTAGTCATCCAGGAGGTAGTATCTTTTTGGCCGATATCAATAGGTTTAATAACATAACGCGGAGCAATTTGTTCGGAAACAAATTGATAAAGCGATTCAATAGCCATAATAATGATAATTTTCTAATTTAAAGCGTAATTATATAGATAAATTTATAAATGTAAAGGATGAGGTAGACAGTTGATTTAAGGTATCTAATCTAAATTAGAGGGTAAAGCAACTTTGGTTGACCTTCCCTGCCTGCAGGCATAAAATCAGCCAAATTAGGAAATATTTAATATTTTATAAGGATTAAGGCTGGACGAGGTTTTGACGCTCACCTCATCTCCGATTTTTTTACCCATTAATAACCTTCCCAAGGGGGATATATGGGATATTTTGCCCTGAGCGGGATCAGCCTCAAAACTGCCGACAATCTGATATTCAAAAGCCTTATCTCTATTTTGCAGTTTGACTTTTGATCCCAGCCCCACAGTTCCCTGAATTGGAGGATTATGGATATGGGCGCGACGGATGAGGTTGTCGAGATGACGAAGTCGTGAGTCGGTTTGAGATAGTTTAGCGCGTGCTACATGATATGCCGCATTTTCAGACAGATCACCCATTTCACGGGCGATGCGAAGTTCATCAACAGCTTGGGGTCTTTTTAACAGCAATAGACGCTTCTCTTCTTTGACCTTTTCCAGTCCTTCTTTGGTGAAACTTATCAGGCTTAACATTTTCATAAAAGTTATAATCCATATACATCCGGTAATTGAGTATTCAACTGGGATTTGACTGCATCAAAAAATTGTACCGTATAAATATAAGCCAGATAAAAAATTAAGAAGGTTAATATTATTGCCGTTGCGCCTACTATCTTGGATTTTGTATCATTTTGCCGGAGATAGCGGATACCCCAGATAAAACCCATAGGAGGTAAAAAGATACTTCCCAGATAAATATAAATTTGACGTCCGAACGAGATGGAAAGAGGTAGAGGATGAAGATTTTTACCGCAATTGAAGCAGAAATAGTCGCTCGGTCTGATATTTTGGTGGCAATTTGAGCAAACTACAGGAGGCTGATTATCCATATTTTCATTATACCTTATTTAAAGTAGTCAAGAGAGTTCATTTTGTGTTATAATAAGCAAAGCTTAGACGGATCTTTTATTCACCCGCAATAAATAATTCGCGGGTTTATTTTTTAATCAACAGAATTCCTCGAAGCTCTGCTTCGGGGTTACCTTATAGTCATTCCGACCGATTCCACGATAGTGGATGAGTGGAGGAATCTTCCCCAGTTGGAAGATCCCTCGACTACGGGAAGTCAGACTTCCCTACGCTCGGGATGACAGTAAGGATACCTCGCAGCTTGCTGCGGGGTAGTTCATTATGAACATACGGAATATTGCAATTATCGCACATGTAGATCACGGTAAAACTACGCTTGTGGATGCCATGCTTAAACAAACTCATACATTCCGTGATAATCAGGCAGAAATGAGCCAGACTACCATACTTGACAGCGGGGATCTGGAGCGAGAAAAAGGAATTACAATTCTGGCCAAAAATACCGCAGTTGTTTATAAGGATACCAAAATCAACATCATCGATACTCCCGGACATGCTGATTTTTCAGGTGAAGTAGAAAGAATTATCAACATGGTGGACGGGGCTTTATTAATAATTGATGCTGCTGAGGGTCCGTTAGCCCAGACCCGCTTTGTTCTGGAGACAGCCCTCGAACATAATTTGAAAATAATTGTTGTCATCAATAAAATTGACCGTAAAGATCAGAGAGCGGAAGAAGTGCTGCAGGAAACAGAAAACCTGATTCTGTATCTGGCCAAAAAAGATTCTCATCTGGATTACACGATGCTTTACGCAGTCGGACGCGAGGGTAAAGCATGGAAGACAATGCCTCCCGATATTCATGATAAAGCTGATATCTCCCCGATTTTTGAAACTATTCTGTCAGTAATTCCTGCTCCGATATCCGACTCAGATCTGCCTTTTAAAATGCAGGTGTCCACTCTTGATTTTGACGATTATAAAGGTACTTATGCCATTGGAAAGCTGTCTCAGGGATCTGTCAAACCGAAGCAAAAGGTAAATTTATACATGGAAAATAACCTGCTGGGAAGCTTCCAAATTAACCAGGTTTTTACAAGCCAGGGATTAGAGAGATTAGAGGTGGCCGAAAGTACCGCCGGGGATATCATAGCGGTGACAGGCATACCGGATATCGCCATTGGTCAGACAATAACTGACCCCTCAATATCAGGAGGATTTCCTGATATTCATCTTAGTGAACCTACCCTTAAAATTACCATTTCCCCCAACACCTCTCCTCTGGCAGGACGTGAAGGAAAATTTACCTCAGCCAGACAACTGGAACAAAGACTAGCGCGCGAGATGAAAACCAATATCGGACTGAGAATCAGACAAAGTCCCTCGGGCGGATATGAAGTGTCAGGCCGCGGAGAACTTCATCTGGCAATTCTTTTGGAAACCTTGAGGCGGGAGGGATTTGAAATGCAGATAGGCAAACCGAAAATTATTTTTCATGTTGAAAATAATGAAACTCTGGAGCCTTTTGAAGAAGTGTCTATTGATATCGATAAAAAATATATCGGAATTGTGGTAGAGGAAATCGGACGCAGGAAAGCCGAGATTATTGATGTTAAAACCAACACTCAGGATATCACCCGCTATCTTTTTACCCTGTCCAGCCGAAATCTGATGGGACTTCGAAGCCTTTTAATTTCGAAAACCGGTGGAAAAGGACTTTTTTCTTCAAGATTTATAGGATACAGGAAAATGGAAGAACAGGTGGAGCGATACCGTAACGGAGTTTTGATAGCTTTGGAGAGCGGTAAATCTACGTCTTACGCCCTGGAGACAGCCCAGCAAAGAGGAACGGTTTTTATCGGCCCGGGCGAAGCGGTTTATGAAGGCATGATTATCGGTCTGAACAGCCGCAGGGAGGACATGGAAATGAATATTATCCGCTTCAAAAAACTTACCAACATGCATACGGAAAACTCCGACGTCGCAATAACCCTCGATACACCGCTGCGGTTGTCACTTGAACAGTGCCTTGATTTCCTGGAAGACGATGAAATGCTGGAAATTACCCCTCTTAATTTAAGGCTGAGAAAAGCACATCTGAACAAAATATTGCGCAAAAGAGCGGAAAAAAGAAAAAATGGTAGTATTAATGATACTCCACGCGGCAAGCTGGGAGGTATCTAATCCGTCATTCCGAGCGAAGTTGAGGAATCTTCCAACTCCGGATGGTGGAAGATCCCTCCATGCGCTAACGCTTGGTCGGGATGACGATTTTACGCCGCAAGCGGCGGGGAATTAGACCCTAAGAAAGATTAATAAATGAAAAATAAAATTAAATTCGTTTATTTTGACGTTGGAGGCGTACTATTATTTTGGAAAGAAGCGCTGACCGTTTTTGCAAAACAACACCGGAAAGAAGTCAAGGACATCCATGAAGTATTCCTCAAATATGATGATTTATCCTGCCGGGGTATTATTACACCGCAACAGCTTAGCCGCGGCATGCATAAAGATCTGCGCCTCACCTATAATGAAGAATTTGACATGTTGCGCCTTGCCGGGAAACATTTCCAGCCAATACCAGAGATGCATCAATTTGCTGCTAAGCTAATTAAAATAATGCCCGTAGGACTGCTGACGAATATTTATCTGGGTTTTTTGGAAATGTCATTTCAGAACGGTTTTCTTCCCAAACTAAATTACAAAGCCATCGTGAAATCCTGCGATCTTGGCATCGTCAAGCCGGAGAAGGAAATTTACCATTATGCCCAAAAAATGGCTGGGGTTGCGCCGTCCGAAATCCTCTTTATTGACGATTACAAAAAAAATACCACCGCTGCCAAAAAATTAGGCTGGCGGGCATTTACTTTTGACAACACCCGCATCAGTGAATCAATTAGGGAAATTGAGAAGATACTGTCCTTAAATAATTAGCCAAACTTCATCGTTCTTTTCAAGCCTGTATTTTTGTATTAAGATTACAATAGAGATCATAATTGTAACTATAATATATATGGACTGGTTTGATGCACCTGATATAAAAAAAGAAATCGGGCTACTGGTAAAAAATCTGGAGTTTATCCATATCGATCCGAAACGGATCATTTGTTTTCGTTCCCATGGGTCAACTTCCCGTGCCCGGGCGAGAATTTGGAGTTTTCCCCGCATCTGGCAGCAGGCTTTAAAACTGCCGGCCTGTTACGTCATCGAAGTTTTATCAAAGCATTTTGACCATTTATCATATGACGACAGAAGAAGGGTTTTAATACATGAGCTTCTGCATATCCCGAAGAATTTTTCAGGCAGTCTGGTGCCTCATAAAGGAAGATACGCACGCATAGATACCAGGCGGGTCGAAGGTTTGTTTAAAATATTAAGCGGAAAAAATTTATGATGATCTTAATTCACGGAGAAGATATCAGCCTCTCGCGGAAAAAACTGATGGAAGAGATAACAGCCAGTCAGGATGCTGAAGTCATTCGGCTTGAGGCAATTAAAACAACTAAGGAAGAAGTAGTTTTGGCTTGTGAAACCAGGTCGATGTTAAATCCGCAAAAAATACTGGTATTGGATAATCTTTTTAAAGGAATTATCAGTAAAGAAAGAAACGATATTATTACATACCTCTTAAATATTAAAGAGGGCATAGATTTGTATTTTTGGGAAGACCGGGAACTCGAAAAAGTAAAAATAAATAAATACCTGGGGAAAATTAAAGCCTATAAATTTCAGTACCCGTCCTCACTTTTTAATTTTCTGGATTCCATAGGCGCAGAAAACCGGACTTCATTAATCCGCAGGTTTCACGAACTTCTCCGGCAGATTGATGCGGAACTGATTTTTTACATGATTATCAGGCAATGGAGAAATCTTATTACGGTCAAAGATGTAGGGGTGACAGGTATGGAGCCTATGCCGGTCTGGCAGGCCGGTAAATTTGCCAGGCAGGCCAATTATTTTTCTCTGGAAAATCTTATATTAAACTACAGACAATTGCTGGCTATCGATTATAAAATCAAAACAAGCTCCACGCCGTACTCTCTCACCAAACTGCTTGACATTTTTTTGCTGAGTTTATAGGATTGATAAAGTACCGTCATACTTTATCATACTTATCTCATGAATAAATCATCAGTCGATCCTTCAATATTCAGGGACTACGATATCCGCGGAATTTATCCTACTCAAGTGAATGAAGATGTTTATTACCAGATCGGGTGTGCCATAGCCAGTTATTTCCGCAAATCTCCCATCGCGGTGGGTTTTGACGGACGATTATCATCTGCAGGATTGTTTGAGTCCCTTTCAAAGGGCATTACCGGTATGGGTTGTGATGTTGTAAATTTAGGACTAATTTCGACGGATATGCATAATTTTGCTTCAGGTTTTTATCAATTTCCGGCCAACATCATGATTAGTGCTTCACACAATCCCGGTCAATATAACGGAATTAAAATTATACGCCAAGGAGCTGTGCCGATACACGGCCAGAAAGGCCTGCCCGAAATAAAACAGACGGTTTTATCAGGCCGGTTTAAGCCGGTCGCTAAAAAGCGCGGACAAATCAGCAGGAGAGACATAACGCATGACTGGATTAAATACGCGACCGGGTTAATAGATTTAAAGAAGATGAAAAGCCTTAAAGTCGTCATTGATGCCGGCAACGGGGTGGGAGGAATTTCCTGGCAGCAATTGACAGGTAAATCGCGCCTAAAGATAATACCTCTCTATTTTACTCCGGATGGAAATTTTCCCCATCATCCTCCTGATCCGCTGCAGAAAGATAATTTAAAAGATTTGCGGCGGGAAATTAAAATAAATAAGGCTGATTTAGGTTTTGCCATAGATGGAGATGGAGACCGGATTTTTATTTTGGACGAGAATGGTAACCAATTATCAGGCACAATTACCACAGCAATTTTAGCCGAATATTTTCTGCATAAATTCGGACCGAATAACATTTTATATAATGTCGTAGTCGGTAAGATTGTACCCGAAACCATAACCGGTAACGGTGGAAATCCGATCAGGGTCAGAGTGGGACATTCCTTTATTAAAGAAGCCATGCAGAAAAATCAGGCGGTCTTTGCCGGTGAACATTCAGGACATTTTTATTTTAAAGGCCTATTTAATGCCGACAGTTCTTTTGTCGCAGGGCTGTACTTTCTGGCTTTTTTGTCAGCTGATGGCCGAAAACTTTCCCGGATAGTAAAGGAATTTGACAAATATTATCAAAGCGGCGAAATAAATTTTCGGGTTTTGGATAAAGATAAAATGGTAGGCATTATTCTCCGGAAATTTCCGTCCGGTAAAACTGATAATCTTGACGGATTAAGCATATGGTATGATAAGTGGTGGTTGAACTTAAGGCTGTCAAAAACCGAACCGTTTCTGAGGCTTAATCTGGAAGCGGAAACAAAGGACATTCTACTTGATCAACTCGCCAAAATTGAAGATATTATTATCAAGGCGGGCGGTAAAAAAGATTGAATGTTATGCGTGATCTTGATGACATTAAAGCTATAAAAAAGATCGACAACCGGCAAGTCCTGCCGTCTCTCATGGCTCTTCATCTGCAGTGTGAACAGGCCTGGCAGGAGAGTTCTAATATCGATTACCCAACCGGTTTTCAGGAAGCGGATAATATCGTCATAGCCGGAATGGGAGGTTCAAGCTACGGAGTGCGGTTGGTGAAGAGCCTTTACGACCATACCCCGTCGTCGAAGGTGCCGATATCTTTATCCAATAATTATCATCTTCCAGGCTACGTCAACAGTCGGACGCTTGTCATCCTTTCCAGCTACGGAGGCGCAACTGAAGAAACTCTTGAGTGCGCCCGCCAGGCAAAAGATAAAAAAGCCATGATAACAGGCATTACCTCCGGGGGACCACTGGAGGACTTTCTCAAGACCAATCGTTACCCCTGTTATTTTTTCAATCCCCTGCATAATCCCAGTCAACAGCCGCGAATTGGAGTCGGCTATATGGTCATGGGGTTGATAGGTTTGCTTTCCAGACTGTCTTTTATTCCAGTTGCCAGGGAGGAAGTTACAAAACTGGTAAAATTTCTCAGTTTGCAATCCGTACTTTTCTCTGTTGATCGGGACGCAACACAAAATCCCGCCAAAATATTGGCCCGAAAACTGCAAAATAAAGTGCCAATTATCGTGGTGGCTGATTTTTTGGAAGGGGCAGGATACGCTGTCCAAAATCCCTTTCACGAAACCGCCAAACAGTTTGCTGTATGTTTCACCATACCTGAACTAAATCATCATCTTTTGGAAGGACTGACATATCCTGCCATTATAAGAAAGTTACTGCATTTTATTTTTATAACTTCTGAAAAGTACGGGCAGAAAAATCAAAAAAGGCTCATCCTCACCCGGGAAATAGTTAAAGAGAACTCTATTATTACCAGCGGTATCAATCTTGCAGGGGTTACACCATTAATTCAGGCGATGGAACTGGTGCAGTTCGGGGCTTTCGTGGCTTATTATTTGGCCGTTATTCATGGCGTGGATCCGGCCAAGATTCCGTATGTCGATTATTTTAAAAATAAATTATCAGCCATAACCTGAAAAATCTTTAACTGAAGATAATCGGTCTATGGTTGAAAAGGAGGGCATGAGAATGAAAGATAAAAAAATCGTCTGGTTTGATGAAATAGGCAAAGAAGATATTAATACAGTCGGAGGGAAAGGTGCTAATCTGGGTGAGATGACCGCCTCCGGAATTCCTGTACCCTACGGATTTGTAGTGACATCCCGGGCATATCAGGATTTTATTGCAACTCAGGGTATCGCGCGTAAGATTCGTGATTATCTTAAAAATTTAGATCATAAAAACCCTAAGAATTTGGAAAGTACAGCACACCTTATTCAAAAAACTATTTTGAAAGCTAAACTGCCGGATAGTTTAGCTCAAGAAATAATGCACGCTTATCTTGACCTTCAGCAAAAAGCTGCCAAAACCAAAAATATTCTCACTAAATTAAAAACTGCCGTAAGACAGCCGTTTGTGGCGGTCCGGTCGTCAGCTACAGCCGAAGATTTACCCGGCGCCTCGTTTGCCGGCCAGCAGGAGACCTATCTCAATGTCTGCGGTGAAGTGAATGTGGTAAAAAAAGTTCAGGAGGCCTGGGCGTCGCTTTTTACCCCCCGTGCAATTTTTTACCGTGCCGAGCAGAAATTCGACCACCTAAAGGTGAGTTTAGCAGCTGTAGTACAGTTGATGGTTAATTCCGATACATCAGGTATCATGTTTACTTTGGATCCGGTCAATAGCGACAAAAATACCATGATTATAGAAGCAATTTATGGTCTGGGAGAGCTTATAGTACAAGGAACTGTAACACCGGATACTTATCTGGTTGATAAAAAAACTTTAAACATTAAATCAAAAAATATTAACCTGCAGACAATTTATCTGACCAAACATAATAATCAAAACAAAGAGATAAAACTTTCGCGAGATAAAGGATCGAAACAAAAAATTAGCGACCAAATCATTATTAAACTGGGAAAGCTCGGCCAAAAATTGGAGAAACATTATTATTATCCGCAGGATGTCGAATGGGCCGTCGAAAATGGAGAAATTTACATTGTGCAGACGAGGCCCATCACCACAATAAAGAATAAAAGTACGACTGATAAAAACGAAAGGGATGCGTCGCATAAAGATCTGTCAACCATGAAACTCCTGCTGAAAGGCGACCCGGCATCTCCTGGTATTAAAAGTGGGCCGGTAGTTATTTTAAAATCGGCTAAAGAACTCGATAAGGTGAAGTCAGGTGACGTACTGGTGACCGAACAAACCAATCCGGATTTTGTTCCTGCCATGAAAAGGGCAGTAGCAATTATCACCGAACGGGGCGGACGTACTTCTCACGCAGCAATAGTAAGCCGTGAACTTGGCATACCGGCCGTAGTTGGAGCAGTAGGGGCGACCAAAACTTTAAAAAACAGCTTGGTTGTCACGGTCAACGGCATTAAGGGCGAAATTTATCAGGGGGCATATATTCCTACCGGAACTGAAGTTTTGCAGTCGGTTTACGGAACCAATAAATCCGCACATTTAAAAACAGCCACCAAAATTTATGTCAATTTAGCCACTCCCAACCGCGTGGAAGAGGTATCGAAAATGAATGCGGACGGTATAGGACTACTTCGGGCGGAGTTTATGATTGCCGATATTGGTACTCATCCGAGAAAGCTTATTAAGGAGCACAAAGAAAAAATATTTATCGATAAACTGTCTGCAGACCTATATAAATTTTGTGCAGCTTTTAATCCGCGGCCCGTTGTTTACCGGGCGACCGATTTTAAGACCAATGAATACCGTAATTTAATTGGAGGTAAAGAATTTGAGCCTGAAGAACCCAATCCCATGATGGGTTACAGAGGCGCATACCGTTATATGTCAGATCCCAAAGTTTTTGAGCTTGAGCTTGAGACCATCAAGCGTATCCGCAACAAATTCGGCCTGAAAAACTTATGGCTGATGCTTCCTTTTGTCAGGAATATTCATGAACTGGTTGAAGTGAAAAAAATTATCGCCGCATCAGGACTGTCGCGTTCCCCGTCTTTCAAATTATGGATGATGGTGGAAATACCGTCCAACGTCATTCTGATTGATAAGTTTTGTGAAACCGGAATTGACGGGGTGTCGATTGGATCCAATGATTTAACCATGCTGATACTGGGAACCGATCGTGATAATACGGATGTAGCCTCCGAATTTGACGAAAGAAATGAGGCTGTGACCTGGGCCATTGAAAGAGTGATCAAAACCTGTCATAAATATAAAGTAACAACATCAATCTGCGGCCAGGCGCCGTCAGATTATCCTGATTTGGTGGAAAAACTGGTCAAGTGGGGAATTACCTCAATGTCCGTCAATGCCGACGCTCTGGATCAGGTACGCCAGACAGTTTACGCGGCTGAAAAAATATTAGTTAAAAACAGGTAAAGCGCAGCAAATAATCATATGCCAAAAATAAAAGATATTAAATCCCGTGAAATTATCGACTCGCGTGGTGTGCCGACACTGGAAACGACGGTCTTATTAGACGGAGGTTTCATAGGAAAGGCTTCAATACCGAGCGGTGCGTCAACAGGAACGCACGAAGCACTGGAACTCAGAGATAATGACCCAAAAAGATTTCAGGGAAAAGGGGTGTTGAAGGCTGTCGCAAATGTAGACAAAATTATTCTTCAATTATTAAAAGGCCGGGATGCTGCAGATCAGGCCGGTATAGATCAACAGATGATTAATTTGGACGGTACGCCAAATAAATCTAAGTTAGGAGCCAATGCCATTTTATCAGTGTCTTTAGCTGTCTGCCGGGCCGCCGCTAAAAGCGCAAAGATGGATTTATTCCGCTATCTGAATAAAATTTCCGGCATCAGCATAAATTTCTCAAGATACCCAGTCCCTCTTTTTAATGTTATCAACGGCGGACTGCACGGGACAGGCAACCTTTCCATTCAGGAATTTATCATAGCTGTACAAAATACTTTTTCATTTTCCCGGTCTCTGGAAATCGGGGTTAATTTTTATCAGGACTTAAAAAAATTATTAAAGAAACGTTCGTTAATTACCTCTGTCGGTGATGAAGGGGGTTTTACCCCGCAATTCCGGGATGATAGGGAGGCTCTGGATATATTGACATTCCTTATACAAAGCAATAGTTTATATCAAAAACATATCCGTCTCGCCATAGACTTTGCCGCCAGCGTTTATTATCAGAGCGGACAGTATCATATTAATGACAAATTATACTCACCTGATGAATATCTGGTTTATCTCTTTAACCTGTATCATAAATATAAACCTTTATCCTTGGAGGATCCTTTTCCCGAAGATAATTGGGAAGAGTGGGCCGGTTTTATGAAAAAAGTTGAAGGAAAAGTACAGGTCGTTGGAGATGATCTTCTGGTAACTGATCCAGACAGGCTGGCAAAAGCCATCAGGGAAAAAGCGTGTAACAGTATTTTGATAAAATTAAACCAGATCGGATCGCTTAGTGAAACTTTGGAGGTTATCAAACAAGCGCAAAAAAATAATTTTAAAGTGATCATATCTCACCGGTCAGGCGAGACTAATGACAGTTTTATTGCTGATTTGGCTGTTGCAGTAAACGCTGACATGGTGAAGTTCGGGGCTCCGGTCCGCGGGGAAAGAGTGGCTAAATACAACAGGCTTCTGGAAATCTATTCCGGAAATCAAACCTAATTTCCGATGCTTTCTACTTACTGCTTAATACTTTATACTATTTTTAATGAAACCATTATTACTTCTTATCTTAGACGGGTGGGGCGTGGCTCCGGCAAGTAAGAGTAATGCGATAACTCAAGCACGCCTTCCTTTTTATAATTCTCTCCTCACAACCTATCCCCATGGAATTCTTCAGGCAGCCGGTGAAGCTGTCGGGCTGCCAGGAGGCGAAGCGGGTAACACAGAAACAGGTCATTTGAATATTGGTGCAGGATATGCTGTTCCTCAGGATCTGGTCAGAATTAATTACTCTATTGCTAATGGAACCTTTTTTAAAAACAAGGCTTTTTTGGATGCCATATCTCACGCACGCAAATATGAAAGCAACCTGCATCTCTTAGGAATGGTAGGTTCGGCCGGTGTCCATTCCAATATGGAGCATCTTTTAGCACTTCTGGAACTCTTAAAAGAACAGTCATTCAATCGCGTCTTTCTGCATCTTATTACGGACGGCCGCGATTCTTCACCTAAATCATCACTTTTATATTTAAATCAGGTTCAATCATTTTTGCTGAGCGTAGGTTTTGGCAAAATTGCGACGATCATGGGGAGGTATTATGCTATGGACAGAGATTACCGATGGGAGAGGACCCGTCTGGCTTATCTTGCTTTAACTTCTCTCAGCGGAGTAAAAGTCGATTCATATCAGGAAGGGGTTAATAGATCTTACAGAAGAAATGTGACAGACGAGTTTATCCTGCCTTCGATAATTTATGAAAATGACCTGCCCCTTCCCAGAATCAAAAATAACGACAGTGTAATTTTTTTTAATTTTCGTATCGACCGGCCGCGCCAATTAACCAAAGCCTTTGTCCTGGAAGATTTTCAAAATGAGGCAAATGATGAAGAATATGATCCGTATGCCGTAAAGTATTATAAAAAACATCATCCCCGGATTCTCAAAACAGAGCACCCTTTTCGTAGAGGTAAAAAACCGGAACATTTGTATTTCGTCACCATGACCGAGTACAGCCAGAAGTTTCATGCGTCCTCTGTTGCCTACCCACCTGAAATTGTAGCTCATCCGATCGGCGAATCAATTGCCAAGCACGGCCTGCCTCAGCTTCGCATGTCAGAATCGGAAAAAGAACGTTTTGTCACTTATTATTTTAACGGACAAAGGGAA
>MFJN01000042.1:0-886 GCA_001779235.1 Candidatus Gottesmanbacteria bacterium RIFCSPHIGHO2_02_FULL_40_13
CATTGCTCCTATGAAACTATCAGATCTGCCCCGCTTTGCCCAAAATGAAGTGGCCATCAACATCGAATCCAAAAACTTTGACAAGATTGAAGCCACACAACTCAGACAGAGAGTGGATAAAAAAAGCGGGGATTTGGGATATTCTTTCGCTGAAAAAGAAGCAGCCGGAGCATATCTTTACCAGATTTTCAATGAGGGTAAAAAAGAAATTTTGGGCAGTGTATTTCCTGATCTTATGTCTACCGATCAACTGAATGACATTATTACCAACGCCTTTGAGTATCCGGCCGGTACTGATAAAAACACAAAAAAAACAGCCGGACTTTTTACGGAAAGGATCTTTCACCGCAGTGCTCAGATTGTGGCGATACAACTTTGCGGGGTAATGATGAAAATAGGCAAAACTACAGGCATTGTACCGGTTGTCATGGAAGGAGGGATATTCTGGAAAGCTCACAACTATCCGGCCCTAGTCAATCTCTATATCAATATGATTTTGCCTGAGGCAATACCATCATTTGCCCGCCTTTTTGGTTCTTCCCGCCGCGGGATAGCGGTGCTTGCGCGAGGTAGTATCTAAGAAGTATTTAAAAGCTTGACTTCGGAATTGAATTCTCCGTATGATGAAGTAATGACAGGACCAGAAATTCCCGGAGGCGGCATCCATAGTATTTTTTCCATGGAAAAATTGAAAGAATTTTTCCAAAAACTTTTTTTCCAAAAAAAACAGCAGGAAGAAATTCAGGCAAGAGAAAATCAACAAAAGATGCGTCAGTCAGAGCGTCGGGAATCTCGTGAGGAGGCTGATCGTGAAAAAAAACGTAAAGATGAACAGAGATCTTATCGAAACAGAGTAAGCGGAGAAACGCGTGTGGAAACCCTTTCT
>MFJN01000042.1:946-5730 GCA_001779235.1 Candidatus Gottesmanbacteria bacterium RIFCSPHIGHO2_02_FULL_40_13
ACTTATTGACAGTAGTCCTAATGCAGCCAATCTTCTGGACAAGTTAGCCATACAGGGAAAAGAACTTCATGGTGATCCTGTAGCTTTAATCAATCTTGCCAGAGGTCTTCTTTATGAAGTGCAAAGAGTTCCCGGAGGAAGAGAGGCAGTGGTTCCGCTTCTTGAGGCAATGAAAAGCAGGGCGTTGGATCTGATACCAGAGGTAATCAGCGTGAAAGATCAGGAATCGCGTTTAGGGAAAGATACTCAGCAGGATTGGTTGGTGGGAGGACTCAATTTGCAAATTCCAGAGAATCAGAAGCAAGGATTGAGCGGAGACAGTTTGAGAAATCAAGCTACTCGAGAAGCAGCGATAAATCAACTATTTTCTACCTCTCCTGAGGTTGCGCCTTCCAGAGATACCAGATGGACAGAAGTAAACGGGGAAAATTTGGGTGCCGGATCTGCTGCTCCGCCGCAGCAACTGGTTCAGGAAGTGGATGAGATCTGGGGGGAAGTCCAGCAGAGCGAACAAGCAGGGTCTCATCTGAGTGTTGATCAATTGCAAAATATTGAAAGAAGACTTCTCTCAGCTGTCTCCAAAGGTTTACCTAAAGATGTCATACCGGAAACTCAAGCGTACAACAATGTTGTTGTAGCCAGCCGGAGATTTACTGAAGAAAAACTTACGGCTTTGGCAAATCAGTTAAGTGAGAGGTTGAAGATGGAAGCTCCGCTGGTAAAATCCGGAAAAACCAATCCTGCAGATTTCCTCAAAGAAATGGTCCTGCATCCCGGGCGGCTGGGAGAGTTACTGCAGTTAAACCCGGAAATGAGAAATCTACTAGTCGGTCATGTTCCCAAAGCTGACATGGAGAAGAGCCGGCATTTCCGCGATCAGGTCTTTTTGACGATTCATCAGGCAATTCTGACAGATAAAAACGTTTCTTCAAACGATAACTTCGGACTTTATGAACGCGCAGATTTTACCACCTTCAGCAATATTATACGAAACGAAATGGCGAATCTTATTCGACCGGAAACCGGTATTGCCTACGGGCAAACCTGGGTCGACTGGTATGTGAATTTGAGTAACACCATCCGACTTTCCCGTGATATTGATTTCTGGGCTGCTCAACCCGGAGCTAATATTGACGACTTCAATAAATCTTTGGCTCTTTTCCAAAATTCGTCCAGCGTCCAAGCGCTTACTCTGCCTGCTGTTGAGCAGGCGTATAGAGCGTATGAGACAAGTTTACGATCAATACGTAATTCCAATGACGGATATATTCCTCCGTCGCTCGTAGGTTACGACGCTAACCATATGGATTCTTACTGGGACAGATCGGCTCAGCAAATGCTTGAGAAAATGATCAAGCAGAAAGTAGTGTTTGACGTAGTGAGAGACGAGCATACTGGTTTCCATGTGATAGATAAAGATGGGAATACAGTGAAAATCAATAAGAATAATCCGCTTAATCTGGATAAGCTGAAAAAAGAGGATCCTCAGGATTTGGAACTTTCGATGTATATGACTCTTGCCAAAGGCTTTGGTTTGGCATCGCTTCGCTATCTGGAAATGTTTGCCAATTCTAAAGTTCCGGGCAGCGGTCAGCCCGGTTTTGCCATGGGTAATTTTCACAGTACTCCGTATGAAGGTCCGGCCAGAGCCCTGAATTATATGGCGACAGTAATCCATAAATGGAGATTTGGCAGCTATAAATATTTACACATGATGAATACTTTGCTTCCCGAAGAGCATAAAATCCGTCATATTGATAAAGACGCATCCATGAGAGCATATATTGCCTATAGAGATGGTACCTTTACAGAAAAATACGGTCATGAGGCAAAAAGAATGATTGATAAACTGAATTTCTCCGGGGGCTCTTCAGCCTTCGGCCCTCCCGGAACCCAATGGCGACATATGGATACGACGATTGGCTGGTCGGATAAAGAACGAGAACTTTTAGGCGGACCAACCATGATTATGTTTAGCAGTAGATTCGCCGGTGAGAAAGTAAAAGAATATTTTGTGGTGGGGAAATATAGGGAAATGTTTCGTGATGCCATGAGGAACGCAGGTCAACCAACTAGCGGAACAGAATTTGATAGACTTTGGCAGGAAAGAGGACTAGAGATGTACAGTGTAAAAATTGAATCTGACTGGGATAAATTAAGAAAAGACAAGCGTATAGACCAAAAAATAAAGGAGATGACGAAAAGCTACAAGAAAGCATTTGTGGCCAGAGTCTGGGTAGAGATGGCGATGCGTAATCCTCTGGCGGTTACCCATAATCTTGAAATCCCCATTAAGGATGTCATTGGAAATAGGAAAATCCGACTGCACAGTTATTTAGTTCAAGAGGTATTAGGTATTCCTCTTGAGGACACCAAATATGGTGAAGTCGCCGGTAAAGCCGCGTATGGATCATCACCCACCGAGAAACAGCGAGCATATATGAGTGAGGTGATGGATCTGGAAGGAGATCTGGCAGCGGTAAGGGAGTTGGCAATTGAAAATAATAGAGAGCTTACTCCGGATGATTTCAACATCATTAAATCAGATAAAAACAGAGCACAAGCACTTGAATACTGGAAGATGACTAAAGAGATACTGATGGGGGGAGAAAATTACGGACATCTCTATGAGCAATTTGGATTAAAGTTAGCTGAAAATGGTCATGATTATGATATTGACTGGGAGAAAATAAAAAATATAGAACAGACTCTTGAACATTTGGGTGGGTCTAGTAGTGGTGAGGATAAGGTTGCAGGAGGAAAGATTTTACTCAATGAAGCGCTTGTCGATAAAGACTGGGATATCAATTTCGGTTCTGACGATACAGCCTTTCGTAAAATGGCACTCCTGAACCTTGGTGCACGTCAATGGGTGCGTCGTGGAGGAGACGCGGCAGCCCATTATCATGGAGGCGAGCGCGTCGGGAAATATCTGTCTATGGATATTATTCCTAATCCGGATACTGATAACTTGGCCAAAGCGCTATTGGAGATACGCAATTTATACGAAGGAGATGCTATTGAAAATGGCTGGCAGGTCGCAGGGCTTCTGGCACACGCAACAAGCAGATTGTATTCTCTTGATATTAGCCGTTTAGGTTCTGCTGCTCAACTTGATGTCTGGCATACCAGAAGGGGTGTAGCCGCGTGGACAGCCAACGGACGCAGGAAATTTTGGGATTCTTTGGAACATTTAGATGTCTTGCCTCCTGTAGGTGAGGCTGGATCAAACCGTTATGGAATACAAGGATCATTTGATCTTCCGCATGATATTCATGAGTTGCGCAAGCTTAACCGTGCAGCAAATATTGACGTCTGGACGGAAATTCTTCTCTACGGACTTATTCTTGCGCTCGTCATACAAATATGGACTGCCTTAAAAGACAGCGCCAAAGATGAAGACGAAGGCGGGGGCGGCGGGGGACATCATTAATCTCTTTTAAGAATACCGCGAAGCAGTAATTCCTCGCAGCTTGCTGCGGGTAAACGTCATTCCGACCAAGCGAGGCCCCATTACTATCTGGTACGGGGCGAGCGCGTGGAGGAATCTTCCAAGAAGATCCCTCGACTACGCTCGGGATGACCAAAGAGATTCTTCGTAGCTTGCTACGAGGAGTATCAAAAACTCTATTTCATTAAAACACTGATATGCACGAGTTTCGCGTTATCTAACAACATGTCATTCCGAGCTGATCCTGATTTAATAAGGAGTAGTTGAGGAATCTTCCATTATTCTCTTGTGAAAGATCCTTCCGCTCGTCCGATGTGACATCGGATTCGGTCGGGATGACGAATAATGCGAAACTCGGGACAATAAATCCTAAGAATTGTCATTGCGAATCCGCCAGGGGCGGATGTGGTAATCTTCCACTATAATGAATTATATGCCTTCCAAGCATTATTATGTTTACATGATAAGTAATTTCAGTAGAACTGTTCTTTATACAGGTGTAACAAGTAATTTAATAAGAAGAATATATGAGCATAAAAATAATTTAGCAGAGGGATTTAGTAAAAAATATTTTATACACGACCTTTTGTATTATGAAATATTCGAAGATTCTAAAACAGCGGTTGAAAGAGAGAAACAAATTAAGAGCTGGTCAAGAAAAAAGAAAGATGAATTGATTGTTAAATTTAATCCAAAACTTAAAGATTTATACAAAGAGATTATTTAATCCAAACCCTAGAAGATTCCTCAGTCGTTACACTCCATCGGAATGACATTTGAGCGGGTTCTAAGTAAGCACGAGTTTCGCGCTTAATGTCATTCCGAGCGATCCCGACTCAGTCGGGAGAGCGTGGGAATCTTTTTATCAGATTGCCACGTCATCCCGCTTAGCGGGATTCCTCGCAATGACAACTACGAAATCCGCGGTTAATATTGATTATCGTTGGAAATAAATGAAATTATTAGGCGGGGGCGCGGCGGACACTAAACATTATTAATGCGTAGGTTTTTTAAACATGCTTAGCATCTGATTCATATAGTAGAACTGGCTGGCGGCGCCCATGGTAGTCTGCACTCCGCCGGTCAGAGGCATGAAGGCGGTGCCTGCGGATATAGGCATAGTTGGTTTGGCGCCAAACATTTTCTTGACTGAAACAATCAGATTCGGAGCCGTGAAAATTATGCTCATTCCCATCATTGATAGAAAGGCCGTGCGGGGGCTAAAACCGGTAAACGGAGGCATCCACAGTGGACCTGGGGTGTCGAGCGAGGTTATAAACATGGCAAAAATAAGTATGGCTGCGGTGGTTGGGAAAACCGACAGATTGGCCAG
>MFJN01000042.1:5760-7554 GCA_001779235.1 Candidatus Gottesmanbacteria bacterium RIFCSPHIGHO2_02_FULL_40_13
AAAAACCTGCTAAAATTCCACCACCACCTGATAATATTCCATGAACCCACCCCAAGTCCCCCAAAACACTCAAGACTTTTCCCGAACTCTGAATCTGCCCAAATAAAGTCCACACACTTCCCGTCAAAAAATTGGTTTGTACCTCCGGGATTTTATCAACCCACCCCCCGCCCATGCCATTGAGCATGATGGAAATTATCAACGCCATAATCAAATACATCATATCTACAAGAAATCCTACGATCGGATATGACAGAGTAATTAAGATGACCGTCAGGACTATTTTGGGCAGGGCAGCCTGGAGTGAAATGACTGTTTTCGGATCGATCTTCATCCGGAAAATCACCATAAAGCCGATAGCTACCATGACCAAAATCAGAATAGAATAAGCGATGTTTCTGGATGCCGTCCACAGGCCCAAAAATGGGGTGAGGCCGGCAAACCCGACTCCCTGAGCCATAACCGGCTTGGCAATAAAACCGGCGTTTGCCAGTTGATTACGAATATAAGCAATGCCTGATGCAGGCGGATTGAGGTAAAGACTGGCAATCCATGAACCGATCATGCCGTTTGCGGTCGATCCGGGTACACAGAGAGCCGGATCCAGACAGCTGATCATGCTGGAGAGGTTATAAAAGGTATCGCCCAGCTGATTGTTGTTGACGCGGGTACTGAAAATCTGCAGATCCTCAGAATTTTTTTCCTCATCACTTCGAGCCTGTTTTTCCTGATCAACTTTTCTTTGAATGGACTGGTCGTTGAACACATCACTGGCTATTTGAGCCTGTGTTTTAGAAAAGGGTAAAAAGGAAGAACCAATAAAAAAGATAATAAACAAAACTAAGGAAATCAGTTTTTTGGGCAGATGAAACATAGTCTGCTTTTATTATTCTTTTTTTGCGCCTTGCTGTCAAGGTGTACCTGTGGGGATGGAAAAAGTGGTGACGTTTACTCCGGTGAAAGACTCGATAATTTTGAAAATTAGAAAAGCAATTGCCATCAGGCCCAGTCCTAAGACAGCGTAAGTCAGAGTTTGCTGGGCAGCCGTTGTCGCTTTGGGGTCTCCGCCTGAGGTTAAGTATTTAAAGCCCCCCACCAGAAACATGACAAAAAGCGCCAGCACTGCCAAGCCAACCGCAACATACAGAATATTACTGAAAACTATCTCCAGACACTGAATGGTTGGTATGTCGACTCCGTTTACTGTCTGCAGACAATTTGTCCAGTCTTGCATATTGGAGGCATTAGCGGTTTATTAGTTAAAAGGTGTCGGGAAACTCAGATTGGTCAAACTAAAGCCAAAGAAGTTTCCGATAACCAGCATGATCGCCCACGCGGCAAAAACGATGAAAAGGCCCAAAATTGCGGACTGGATCCTGCTACGGGCCGCTTCTGTGGCTGATTTATCTCCGCCTGAGGTGATCCACTGGATTCCTCCCCAGATGAGATAGATGAAGGCGGCTAAAGCGGAAATGATAAGGACGGCTCCGATTGTAGCGCTAAGCAATTTACCGAAATCTCCAATTTTTAGATTTGAGGGTTGAGCTATATTTATTGAAAGACCTGTTGGTTCGACTGCAAAAACAGAACCTGCGGCGGTTAAAAGTAAAGCAGTTGAAGAAACCAGAGCAGTCAGTTTTTTCATAATTTTAGCCTCAATATATCCATTATGCAGATTTTTTTTTAGTCTGTCAAGTGGCGGTTTGATTATGTCACACAGAAATGATAATGTCGTATTTGCACGAAGTAGAAATGTCCGCTTTTAAGGTTCAAACTTAATTGGTTATCAGTTTA
>MFJN01000043.1:0-601 GCA_001779235.1 Candidatus Gottesmanbacteria bacterium RIFCSPHIGHO2_02_FULL_40_13
AACAGGTTTATTCTAGATTTGGCATTACCGCCTCTGGAAATTAATCCTCTAATATGGCTTCTAATATAGAAAGAGCTATCATCAAAACGCTAATATATGCTGATATTTTTGATTATCCGCTGACGCTGGCGGAGATAGGGAAATACCTTATAAAAGTCAAAAATCAACCCTTCGACTTCACTCAGGGCAAGAATGAAAAAGTCAAAATTACAATTAAAAATTTAAAAAATAAAAAAATAATTTATGAAAAAGACGGATATTATTTTTTACCAAGGAAAAAATATATTGTTAAAGAAAGAAAAGAAAGAAAAGTTTACTCTGAAAGAAAAATAGAAATTGCATGTAAAGTTGCCTCCTTTTTAAAATTTATTCCGTCAGTTAAATTAATTTGCATTACTGGAGCTTTGGCCGTTAACAATTCCAAAAAGGATGATGATTTAGATTTGATGATTATTACAAGTAGCAAGTTACTACGGACGACGCGTTTTCTGATTACTTTATTGGTGGAATTATTAGGAGTCCGTAGACATCCTGGCGGTATTGTGACAAACGATAAAATTTGTCTGAATATGTTTCTTGATGAAGAACATTTAAGTTTACC
>MFJN01000043.1:884-1662 GCA_001779235.1 Candidatus Gottesmanbacteria bacterium RIFCSPHIGHO2_02_FULL_40_13
TATTATTACTGGAATTATTTTAAATATTTTTTCCAGATTCCATATGTCTTTGCTTCCCGGAGATGTTTTTATCCAAAAAGAAAATTTCACTTTATATTTTCCCATTGTAACCTCGATTATCATAAGTCTAGTTTTGACAATTATCATCAATCTATTTCATTGAATAACTACCTCTTGACAAGAGTTTTTTAATTACATAAAATAGCAGTCTATAAGATAAAGTGCCAAGTTATTTAATTAAGAAGGGAGATTTATATGATAATTAAATCAAATTCAGTCAAACCACTATTTGATAATGTTTTGATCAAACCTCTTGAAGAGGAATCAAAAACCCCTTCCGGAATTCTTCTTCCAGAAACAGCCAAAGAAAAACCGCAGATTGGTCAAATAATGGCCGTAGGAAAAGGGGGCGTGTCTGATGACGGTAAAAAAATTGAGATTATCGTAAAAATTGGTCAAAAAGTAATGTACAAAAAATGGGGAGGAAATGAGATTAAAGTAAACGGCGAAGAATGGTTATTGGTTGAGCAAAAAGATATTTTAGCAATTATTGAATAAAAGGAGGATAAATTTATGGCAAAACAACTTAAATTTGCAGAAGACGCAAGACAAAAAATTCTAGTAGGAGTCAATATTCTTGCTAAGGCAGTGGTTACGACCCTCGGACCTAAAGGAAGGAATGTAGCATTAGACAGAAAATGGGGAGCACCAACTGTAGTACATGATGGCGTAACTGTTGCTAAAGAAGTAGAACTATCTGATCCGTTTGAAAATATGG
>MFJN01000043.1:1720-1832 GCA_001779235.1 Candidatus Gottesmanbacteria bacterium RIFCSPHIGHO2_02_FULL_40_13
GACTACAGCAACTCTTTTGGCCCAAGCTATCATAAATGACGGACTGAAAAATATAACAGCAGGAGCTAATCCGATGATTCTCAAACATGGTCTTGAGAAAGGTATGGAAGCG
>MFJN01000043.1:1854-4643 GCA_001779235.1 Candidatus Gottesmanbacteria bacterium RIFCSPHIGHO2_02_FULL_40_13
CGCTGGAAAAAGTAGGAAAGGACGGAGTAGTTACGGTTGAAGAAGGTAAAGGTTTGGGTATGGAGATCGACTATAAGGAAGGAATGGAGTTCGATAAAGGATTTGCTTCTCCATACTTCGTTACCAATCCTGACAAGATGGAAGCAGAAATTGACGATACATATATTTTAATTACAGAAAAAAAGATTTCTTCGGTTCAGGACTTTCTTCCTTTCTTGGAGAATTTAGTAAAAATTTCCAAGAATCTGGTAATTATAGCCGATGAAATTGAAGGAGAAGCACTCGCCACTTTAGTCGTAAATAAATTACGCGGTACCTTCAATGCATTGGCCATAAAGGCGCCTGGTTTTGGAGACAGAAGGAAAGCGATGCTTGAAGATATAGCAGTTCTTACTGGTGGAAAAGTCATCTCCGAGGATTTGGGTCGAAAGCTCGAAAACGTCACCATAGAAGATTGCGGCCGTGCTGATAAAGTCTGGGCAGACAAAGAAAACTGCCGGATAATTGGAGGCAAGGGTGATAAAAAACTGATTGATGCTAGGATTGCCCAGATCAGACGCGAGATTGATGAAACAACTTCAGAATTCGACCGCGAAAAACTGCAGGAAAGACTGGCTAAACTTTCCGGAGGAGTTGCAGTCATCAATGTAGGAGCAGCAACAGAGGTGGAGATGAAGGAGAAAAAAGAAAGAGTTAATGATGCCGTATCTGCCACCAAAGCAGCGATTGAAGAAGGTATTGTACCTGGGGGAGGAGTGGCTCTGCTTCGTGCAAGATCGACACTTGAAAAAGTCAGAAAAGAAGTTTCTACAGAAGATGAAAGAACCGGTGTAGATATTCTTTTCAGAGCTCTTGCTGAACCTCTGAGAAAGATTGTAGAAAATGCCGGCGAGGATCCTGGTGCAATATTAAAAGATGTAGAGAAATCGAAAGTGCTGGATTTTGGTTTTGATGCTCTGTCTATGAAATTTGTTTCAATGATGGACGCAGGAATCGTTGATCCTGCCAAAGTAACCAGGCTTGCGCTTCAAAATGCAGTATCAATCGGAGCGATGGTACTTACGACTGAGGCTCTTATCACGGATATTCCAGAGAAGAAAGAAGCACCAGCTATGCCGTCAGGCGGTGGAATGGGTGATTATTAATAAAGCAATTCTAAATAACATTATTTATAAAAAGCCCCGACTAAGTCGGGGTTTTGTTATCAATTGAAAAAAAGGCAAGGTAATGCTATATTATTTCCATGAGTAGAAAGGCTTTGATAGTTGTAGTAATTATAGTTCTGGCTTTAGGTTTCGGCGGATACAAGTTTTACACAACACAAATTAACGGTATTTCTGGATTAAAAATAGTTTCAAATCCTCCCACAAATATTTTTCTTAATGATAAGTCACTTGGTTATACCCCGTATGATGATAAGCAGCCGCCCGGTGAATATATTCTCAAGCTTGTACCAGACGAGACTGCTAGTTCAGTAGCCTCCTGGCAGGGAAAAATAATTTTGGCGCCTACTATTTTGACTTATGTCAGACGAGATTTAGGTAGTAGCGAATTAACCTCAAGCGGTGAAATTGTTTCGATGGAGACTATAAATAGCAGCGATGCACAAATAGCTGTTTTTTCCCAGCCTGATGCAGCAGTTTTTGTATTTGACGGTCAGGAAAAAGGTTCGACGCCATATTTGCTTCGTGATGTAGTTCCCGGAGAGCATGATGTTGCTATAACTTCACCCGGTTTTAACGGAAGAACCGTGAGAGTCTCAGTGAAATCCGGTTACAAAGTGACGGTTAACTTCCAGTTGGCTTTATCCAGTAGCAGTGAAGCAACATCTTCAGCAGTACCTGCAGGTACTGTAAATGAGACGGTATCTAAGGAACCTGCTAAACCATACGTAGTGATAAAAGATACTCCTACAGGCTTTTTGAGGGTAAGAAATAATCCAAGTACTTCAGCTCTGGAGCTAGTCCAAATAAAACCTGCAGAAAAATATACTTTCTTGGAAGAAAAAAACGGATGGTATAAAATCACATATGATGTAGGAAAAGAAGGTTGGATAGCAGCCCGTTATGCAGATAAAGTAGATTAGAATTCCTCGTTTTCAGAAGTCTTAGTAAGCCTGATTATTCCGTTAATAAGAAATAGAAATCCTCCGATTGCAACCAAAATCAAAATTGCCGCGAAGACTTTTTGTTTACTGTTTAATACCAACGCCAGAATTCCAAAAACAGCCGAAATAATCCAGTAAAATACTGCGATTCTTCTTCTTCCCCAACCTAAAACCAGTAAATGGTGATGAAGGTGGCCTGATGTTGCTTCTACTAATGATTTTCTGTTAATTATTCGTTTGAGTAATATGAAAACCGCGTCACACATAGGAACAGCCAAGACTAAAATAGCTGTCCCAACTTTACTATAGGCTAAGATAGAAAGGATACCGAGCATGAAACCAGCAAGAGTTTTGCCTCCATAACCCGGCATAATTTTTTGGGGAAAGAAGTTCCAAGGCAAAAATCCCAAAAAAGCTCCTGCTGTAAGAAATGATAGATAAGTTACCTGAAGTTGTATGGGATCCGGAACAACAAATCTTATTGAAAGTATGCCTATGATTATTGCAGATATAGAGACAAAACCAGGTAGTTGACCGTCAACGCCGCCGGACCAACCGATTATATTTGTCGTCCATATAATCCACAGAAAGGCAAAAATATCAGCCAGAATGTAGATATTATGATTCCCAAAAAGATCCAGGTTTATGACTAAATTATCAAGGTGTATTATATTTCCAAACG
>MFJN01000043.1:4688-6341 GCA_001779235.1 Candidatus Gottesmanbacteria bacterium RIFCSPHIGHO2_02_FULL_40_13
GGGCTGCGATACTATTGGTGAAAAAGCGAATATAGGGTGATCGGTTTTTTTTATCATCCCAAAGACCTATTAATATAAGAATAAGGGCGCCAAATGCTATACCTAATAGCTGTTTAGTTATAGGAAAAAGTAAAACAAGCGGTATAATTATCCCCAAAAATATTGGTAAGCCTCCGGCTCTAGGAATTATTCCGCTATGCGTATGCGCAGGATGCGGACGGACCTTGGGATTATCTACCAAACCGTATTTTTTCGCCAACAATATAGTGACCGGAGTAAAGAAGAAAGTAATCAAAGCTGAAAAAATAGTCAAAAGAAGTATATTTTCTACCATTTAAGTTACTAGAAAAATAATTTTAATATAGGTCATAAGGAGTAATAATGATGCAATAAGACCTGTTATAGTGAGAATATCGGACGCAAGTTTGGATTTTTCGTAAATTAAAGCGGCAAATATCAGGTTAAGTGCAAACAAAAACAAAGAAATCATAGGAAGCAGTAATAAGGCAAAAGGTGTTCCCAACTGATCACTGCTTCTAGGAAGAGAGTAAAAAAGTGGTAACTCCGGCGGTAGATTTTTCCATTTCCAAAGACCTATTCCCAAAAAAATAAACATTAAGACAAAAAATATTTTATAACATACAATAACGGATTTTTCCTGAATTAATTTTGCTAGTCTATTTTTCATAGGTTCTACTGGTTTATATAAATTTCGTAGCCGGCATTGTCCGAAATAAGATATGTTTTTGATGGTTTAGGGGGAAAAGAGAGTCTGGAGGCGTTAGGAAAAACAACCGTAATGCCTATATAGTAAGGAATACTGATATTGTCCGGATTATGTATAAATACATGATCTGAATTACGGTAATAATATACCGATTCAAGATATGAAATAGGTGTTTTTGAATATATAAAATCTGAAGTGTTTGCAAGTCTATTGATTTCTGCAAAAGTAGATTTATAATCAGTTTTTTTGTGATAAGGAGGTGAAATCAGGTTCACAAGAACGATAAATGCGGTCCACAAAGCGGCGGTAGCAGCACGGAGTCTGTTATTTTTAATACTCCAAATTCCCCAAGATATGCCAATTACTTCAAATACTGTGACAAAAATCATATAACGGTTGACAAAGATTGGTCTTCGGAGGATAGAGAAACCCAGTATCAAAAATAAGGGTAAAACTATTGGAATTATAGCCCAGTACGCCTTTTTTAAATTTTTTTTGTTGTAAAGAGGAATAATTAGGAAAAATAAAATAATGAAGGATAAAATCGTAGTTATACCCCAAAGATCTCCAGGAGTTCCTTCATAATTGATAAAGAGATTGCCTAATACTGATTTAATGAGTTGGATATCAACAGGATAGATCCATGAATTTTGAGACCTTTGAAATTGGTTGATAAGAACATACATCCATGGAAGATAAAAAATAAACGGTTTGAGTATGTTGACGGCATTTTTTTTATTTAATTGTTTGGTAAGAAAAAGTACCGCAAGGTAGGAGATTATTACTAAAGGATAGAAAGAATGAGAATAAAGTCCTAGAACACCAGCAATAAGGTATCCGGTCCATCTTTTTTGATAGATAAAATAAAGAGAAAGCAACGTAAAGAAAGCGTAAAAAGAATACATCCGCATTTCAAAAGCATAATA
>MFJN01000044.1:0-20605 GCA_001779235.1 Candidatus Gottesmanbacteria bacterium RIFCSPHIGHO2_02_FULL_40_13
ACAGACCAGCGGTTAACTGAGAATTATTTATGAAAAAGGGGACATTTCTAAATTGGAAAATTGGGGACGTTTCTATATTGGCTTGACATGGCTTGGTGAATTATATCCCATGAAAACCCGCGTCGGGAAAGGTAGGTGTAAGCTTTCTGCCTGAATGCTAACCGGGAAAGTTTTTCCCAGAGTTTAAGCTTTTTTTCTAGCGCTTTCTTTGCCAAATCTATCTCGTTCATGAGCTCTTCACCCCCAGCCGGGGAAGCGGTTAACAAAGTGTTCAGGCACTCGACAATGAGACTTTTATCAATGCCTTTTTCGAGAAGCTCCTGCTTGAGAAGTCGCCTTCCCTTTGGTCTATACCTAGAGCGCTGTTCGACCCACCAGCGTATAAACTTGGCGTCATCCAGATACTCTAACTCACGAAGACGCTCCAAAACTTGTTCAATACGCTTGCCGTTGTCAACATTCTTTCCATGAACCTTCTTGGTAAGGAAATCTCGAATTTCTTTTTCACTCCTCGGGCGGAAGGAGATAAAATGAAATGAGGCCTCTAACAGTGATTGATATAGATCGTCCATTGGGCAAATCGGGTAATTATTCTTCCTCCTCCACTCCCATCGCGACTTTTGTGTGGACTTGGCCGGTTTTGACGGCTTTCCAGATGGCGTCGGTAATCTCCTTGGTCAACTTAGCATTTTCCTTGAGGAAAAGCTTCGCTGCTTCCCTTCCTTGTCCGAGCATTTGTTGGCCATACTTGAGAAATGAGCCGGACTTAGTGAGCACATTAAGTTCCAACCCGACGTCAATAAGACCCCCTTCATGGGATACGCCGTCATGCATCACGTCAAACTCTGCTACCCGAAACGGAGGGGAAACTTTATTTTTCACTATCCGTACCCGGTGGCGGCTCCCGATGACGCGATCACCGTCTTTGAGGCTCTCAATTTTGCGGCTGTCCATGCGGATGCTTGCATAAAACTTAAGCGCCATCCCTCCGGTCGTCGTCTCGGGATTACCAAACATGATGCCGATTTTCTGGCGGAGTTGATTGGTAAAAATCACAATCGTTTTGGATTTCGAGATCACCGCCGTTAATTTTCGGAGAGCCTGGGACATTAGTCGGGCATGAACTCCCATCATGCTATCCCCCATCTCTCCTTCGATTTCTGCCCGCGGGACAAGAGCGGCCACGGAATCGATAACGATGATATCTATCCCACCGCTTCGGATTAGAGTTTCAGCAATCTCAAGTCCCTGCTCCCCGGTATCGGGTTGAGAGATAAGAAGATCATCAAGTTTAACGCCGAGTATTTCAGCCCATTGGGGGTCGAGGGCATGTTCTGCGTCGATAAATGCTGCCACCCCCCCGGCTTTTTGTGCTTCCGCGATAGTGGAAAGACAGACCGTGGTTTTACCGGACGCTTCAGGCCCGTAGATTTCTATGACCCTACCGCGCGGAAGACCGCCCACGCCAAGCCCTAGGTCTAGGGGTAAAATACCGGTAGAGATAACATCAATTACCATCTTTCCTGCTGTCTGTTCGCCAAGCTTCATGATGGCTCCCCGCCCGTATTGTTTTTCTATCTGCTCCATAGCAATTTTTATTGCCTGGAGTTTTTGACTGACCACCATATCTTTCTTTCCTTTCAGATCGGTTAAAACCTTACACATTCTTTCACAAGATATGCTAAAATACAATGGGTTTAACTAGATTAAAATAGGACAAAATGGTCGTCTCGGGGATTAGTTTCGGCCATAGGCCGATCTAGCCCAAAGGCACTATCATCCCTTGGATGAAGCCTTTGGCTGACAGTTGGGTATGTATTACGTATACTTCATGAAAAGCCAAAAGAATGGAAAAGTTTACGTAGGGTCGACAGAAAAAGAACCACAAGATAGAGTAAGAGAGCATAATCAAGGATCTAATACCTGGTCAAAGTATAATGGTCCATTTATTTTAAAATACTTTGAAAAATACCATTGTAAACGTGACGTTCTTAATCGTGAATCATTTTACAAAACAGGAATTGGTAAACAAGTTAAATACGCTATCGTAGAAAAGATAAACATAAATATCGGGGATTAGTTCAGTTGGTAGAACGCACGCATGGGGTGCGTGAGGTCACCCGTTCAAATCGGGTATCCCCGACAGAAAAAATTTGGAGTCCGTCTATTTTTACCCATCGTAAATCTATTCGCGAAGCAAAGTGAACGTACGGTGGGTTATACCGCTATTATATTTCGTAATCTTAAGTGCAAACGGTATATATCCGGATGTGTCAATCTAATACGCACCGGGAGTGAATTTTATTCGTATATGATAATAACAAAATCTCTGGATCTAAAAATTAAGATCGTTGCTTTTATTGTTTTAACGCTAAATTCTTCTTTATTTTATTGGTATTTAACAAAACCATGGGAGAGAGATTATTATTTTTACGGTGGGATCTTGTTTTTTTTGTTAGTTTTCTTAGTCTTAGTACCAATTCTTAACATAAAGATTAAATTTGATTTTGATCATAACTCAATACATTTTTATAAGTTATTTCGAGTATTAAAAATTGATAGTAGCAAAGTGAAAGAATGGGGTATTAGAACAATTATTCGGAGATATAGAGGTGGGTTTAGAGAACACACTCCTTATTTTGAATGTAAACTTTCGAACAACAAAGTATTTATCTACCCTCTTGAAATTCCTGGCCATATGTTAGGAAATATAAAAATAGATAAACGCACAGTTCTCATCAATTATCTAGAAAAGATTTTAAAACAGAAACCGATAAAATGTAAACAGATTGAAAACGAACCACTTTTTCCATCGATACTAAGATATGATTTTTCATCAATGTTGATTATTTGATCATGTAATATGGAAAAGCATACCTTTCGTCCTCTGGACGAGAAAATCGCGCGCGCTACGTCAAATGTGACTGGTAAGTCAGACTTTCCAAAAAAATAGCGGACTCGCAGCGTCAGACGCGTCGACGCAAAGGTTTATAAATTTTTAAAAGAGGTTCGAATTTTTTCGTAAATCCCGACTATAACATTTTTCAACATAGATATAGCCTTTTAAGAACATTTACAAGAGGTCCTCTTGTTCTACTTAAAAATATCTTTTGCCAGTTTTTTTGCCTCTTTCAAAAAGCATCGTTCCATGTCTTCTCTGTCAAATGGAACAAGCATTTTGGGAACATCTTTTAATGCAACTACTTGGGTAAACGTCTGACCCAGCTGTATGGGGTCAATATGCCAATCAAACTTTGATTTGGCAAGAATAATGAGTTCTTTGAGATTCCAGTTTTCATTTTTGAGAATGAAATATAGGTCTACAAAATCCCTTTCTCTTGCCTTTGTCGATATTGTATGCAGTTTATTGACCGTTATGTCTAGTAAGCTATCTATCTCCAGTCCTTTCCATTTGCGGCCTTTTTCAATTCTGGGAAACGGATAATAATTGAAGTCAACTTTAAGCTGTATGGTGGAAAGCGTAAAAATGTACGTATGCAGCCCTAGAAATTGTCTGTGAACAATTTTTTTGGCGTGTAATTTCGTTCCGGCAATACCGATGAACTTGTTTATACTGGGAAGATGTATTTCTTGGTTTTCTGAAAAAAGATCAATATCTTCAGACTCTCTATGGTGCAGGTAAAACTCTGCAAGAACAGTTCCGCCTGTCCAATAAAACCGTTTCAGCAGATACGGTTCTTTTAGGACAAGCTCCAATAATTCTTTATGATGTCTTTTGAGGACGGATGCTTTTCCCATAATAGATATTCCAAATAGACCTTGGTGTTGGGATCAAGTCTATCTTTAATTGTTTCCCAGACTTGTTTTACTTCTTTTTTATCGAGCTTTTCCCCATCCAACCCGTAATTGATAAGCTGTGTTAAACGCCAGAGACGGTATTCCTTGGGATTGTCTTTTTTGAACTTCTTCTCATCGACTGACCAGTTGTACATAAATGTATTATACCATTTTTTAATCTAAAAATGGATAAATTTAGAACCGGTTTTGGATTATAAATACCTTCCAAACGTGCCTACCCGTCTTTGACGGGTGAGTATAGTAATGCAATATTTTCCTGACGTTCTCAACCCGTCGGATAGAAAGGTAAAGAAGATGTTTAAAGCTAATTAACCCGACGGGTTGTAAGAAGTTTCTATCAGTTGTGCTACGCGATTCCAAATTTTTTGGACACCGTCAAACCCAAGTTCCCTGCCATGGCGCGTGGTAACATCCACCTCTGTTCGGCACTCCATCATGGATGAAAATATCCCCTCTTTTAGCATCCACCAAATAAAAAACGCCGCCTCCAGAGGATTTTGTGGCAGCTCAACAGAGCGCCAACTTTTTGCAGATTGGATTAGTTGAATCCCATTCGATTCATCTTTAAGTCTTGCCTTTCTCAACGACAGTCTCCAGAGTAACTGTTTTTCTTCTTTTGAGGGAAGTAAGAAGTGGCGGCGCAAAAAAGCAAGGTTATCGTATTCCTGTCTGCCAACGGGAGAGGACAGCAGTAAGAGTGATCCTCCTGATTGATCTGGGTTAATAAGCGCCTTAAATGCCTGTTCACTGGGTTTGGTAACTTCAAGTGAGATAATATTTGTACGGTAAACATCCTCATAAAGATTTATTACCTCCCGGTCATGAATGCTTGTATACTGCCGGATAAATGGATATTTTAATATCATCTTCAAAAATCCGTACGTGTAGGGCGCCTCCTTGGAAACAACATGAAATAGAAACCTGTCGGAATATACGTGCAGTCCTAAAATCAGTCTTGTATAAAAATCCAACCACACCGCAGCTCCTGATATAGGAATAGCCATGTGAATTTTAGTCTGCTGCGCTTCTGTAACCTGTTTTTTTCGTGTTGCAAACTCCTCAGAGGAAATAGGCTTGGTCGATTTAGGACTTACCGGATAGGGTGATACGACTATGGGAATTTTAGCCAAATGATGTTTTTCTGCAAATTCAATCATCCCTTTTTTTGTTGTTTCCGACGGGACGAAAGTAAGATCTGCACCGTTTACATACCAAATTTGCTGTACTGTATCATCAGTTACTACAACCACGACGAACATTTTGACTCCTCTTTCTTTAGCTAATCTCTTTTTCAACTCTACTAACTGATGCCCGAGTCCAAAATGGGTAGATACAACTAAAATGGATTTTGGTTCTGTAATGCGTTGGTCAAGAATAGTTAGTAGCTTTTTATACAATTCTTCTGTATGTAATTTTAAAAAGAACCGGTAAAGAGGGATAAAAATGGATTCGACAGGCGGCGACTGAATAATTTCCTGAATTTTTCTGCCCCAGGTATTAGAGCTGGCCAAACGATGCAGGTATGTTAGTGAGTCGTCCTGCGATCCCAAAAGAACTGGCAAAACTCCTTCCGGAAGTCCGTTATTTAAGGCATAAGTTACACGCAGATGTCCAAGGCCGGTCGGCGCATACGCCAGCACCAGAACAAGAGATTTTCTGCTTAGTATTTCGGCAGTACCGGGCATGAATACATATTACCCGTATCTATAATCTTTATCAATAATTCTTCAGTTGAGCACTTCAAATAATTAAACATCCACTAACATCCACACCCTGTGTGTATTTTATATTAACTTCACCGATTCTAGAAGTTACTTTTCATATTCATCAACTAGCGGATGATGCCAGGTTTCTTTCAGCATTTTCAAAACTTCTTCTTCGAACCACTCCTTTCCCTCCTTTGAAGCATTGAACTTGGCCCAAAAGACTTCGGGTTGATACTTAGGATACGCAATAAGAGTTGATTGAAGATTGTGAATCTTATCAGCGCAACAAACTGCTTTTGCCTCTACCGGACTAATCCTTACTGATTTTATATATCTTCGCTTTTTTTCTTTCCAATCCTTTATTTTTTCATTGCTTACGGCCTTTACAATTTCTAACACCTTCTCTCCGCAAGATTTTTTTATTTCCTGTTCTGAACATTTAGTATCTTCAAGCAAATCGTGGCAATATCCGGCAGCAATCGTCTCATCACTAAATCCATTTTTTGCCAATATCGTTGACAAGCGAATACTCCTTCCCCATGTCAACAGCAACACTACCATAAGTGTGCCCCTGTGATTTGTGGATAGTAATTGCCCATGCAAGTCGAAGTGGAAATTGCGTAAATGAGCTTACTATCTCTTCTTCGATTTTCTTTGTCTCTGAGTTATAGGTATAGCGAATTTTGCTCCACGTTTCCGGTGGAACAGAATAAGTATATCCGTCGATATTTACTTTTATCTCGTCGCTGTTTAATGAGGTTATCTGTCCTATGGAGCCATTAACCCACCGCTTCTCTTTGTCGTTTCTAAGGAGCATTACTTGTGAACCTTGTTTGAAACGAAGGATTTCTTCTGTTGGAAACGATGATTGTTCTAAATCACCAATGATTGTAGCTCTTCTCTTCTAGGTCCAAAATGCACTGCCTTCAGTACCCCTTTCCTGTCCCACTTCCGAAGCGTATTGGGAACTTTCACAATCTGTTTACTTTTAAATTATAGAGCCGGCCCATGCATAATTTTTAAATTTTGGAGATTCACGTCTGCCCACAAGCCTCACATTTGTCACCCCGGCTGTGGCTGCAATTCTTTTTAAATATGATAAGTCAGCTTCCAAAGGAGTCTCTTTTGCTTCTATGGCGAAATCATCGTTTAGAACAAAATCTATTTCCTGGCCGCTTTTCAAAGCAAAGTATTGAACTTGTCTTATTCTGGCAAGTTGATTAAACAAAGTGTTTTCAAATTGTGCTCCGCTTGAGAGATCCGAGAGAGTATTGGCCAGCCCGGTATCACAAAAGTAAAGCTTTCGGGATTTTACAATCTCGCGATCGATACTTCTGGTATACACACCAATCGTTCTGATCAAATAAGTCTTTTCAAAAAACTGTACATAGTTGGTAACCGTAGGGCGGGATAACCCAATGAGCCTCGAAAGATTGCTATATTCAACCCTATTTCCGACTCTGCCTGCCAAAAGTTTAGCTAAAGCATAAAGATTACGCTCATCAGAAAAATCAGCCAAAGAACGAATATCGATATTTACATATGAAGACATGATATCTGATAAAATATCCCGCTTTTCGGCTTCGGATTGGGCTAGCACTACTTGGGGGAATCCACCAAAACGGATGTAATCCTCATAGTAAGAAGAAAGACGGTTGTACTCTAAATTATTGAATTGACCCTCTCTCCAGTCTAACGGTGAATGCTGAACCTCTTTAAATGTCAGGTATTCTCCAAAATCCAGGGGAAACAATTCAAACAATTTTTTTCTGCCGGATAAAGATTCTGAAAATAAATTTTTCAGATAATATGAACTTGACCCGGTGACAATGAACTTAATCTTATGATGGTCAGATAAGTATTTTATCGCGCTCGGACTCTCCGGGGCAAGTTGCATCTCATCAAGAGCCACGATCATGGGCAAGTCTGGCAATATACCCCGAGCTATAAAGGTCTCGCGAATGGTATCGTAATTTTTCTGCTCAAAAAGCTCTCTATTATCAGGACGCTGTAAATCCAAATAAATCGAATTTTTATTGGGTAAATCTGCAAGCAGTTGCTGAATCAGCGTGGTTTTTCCGGTTCTTCTCATACCTGTGAGGACAGTTACGAGGTTGGTTTGAGCGTGAGAATAGAGTTCCGGATAGATTTTGCGTGGATATACCATATGCAAATACTACTTTACATAAAGTAACACTATTTGTCAAGTGTGTCTTCTAATTCACCCTGTCTGTAGCCATACATTCCCGGATTAATTCGAGGTTGCACCTCGTTGCAACAGTATCTGAAGCGAGGGATTTACGAATAGTAGTTTGTGTAAAGTAGTAAGTAGTAAGTAGAAAGTAGGAAGTATTGGGTATGAGGCCATAGGCAATAGGCAATAGGCAGTAGGCAGAAAACAAAAAATAGTAAGCTGTATCTAGTATATGAATTTATGGTTAAATGTATAATTACATTATGAACAGCTGGAGAATCCAGTATTATTCTCAAAGCTCAGGTAAAAATCCGATTCAGAAATTTATAGACGACTTAGAAAATAAATCTAGAGCAAAAGTATATAATTCCTTCGAACTTTTAGCCGAATTTGGTCCAGGACTTCGCATGCCTCATACGAAAAAATTAATTGGGACACCGCTTTGGGAACTGCGAATCTTAGGCGAAGCATCGCTAAGATTTTTCTATATAGCTTTAATTGGTAAATCTTTTCTTATTTTACATGGATTTCATAAAAAAACTCAAAAAACACCGCGAAAAGAATTGAAACTCGCTTTAACAAGACTGAGAGAATATACAGTGCGCCATTGACAATATCGCAAAATTGTGATATTTTATATTTAATATGGACTGGAATACACACAAAAAATTACTTTTAAATGATCCGGAGTTTAGGAAATCTCTTGAAGAAACCATGCCGGAATACGAAATTGCCCGAGCCATGATCCTTGCACGGATAAAAAATAAAATGACACAAAAAGAACTCGCCAGGAGGTTAAAAACTAAACAATCTGTCATCTCCAGAGTGGAAACCGCGCAAACGACCCCCACTATTTCTTTTTTAAAAAGGTTCGTACGAGTTTTCGGCGGATCTTTGAAAATTGGTTTTGAGGGGATTTAATTGATCTTCTTTATCACCTTTAGCATATACTTCCCTTGCACTTGGATTTTGGGTGATAAAGTATCTTTTAACGCTTTGGTGACTGTTTTTTTGCCCTCGCCCTTAAACAATCTTACCATTCGTCTTTTAGGTACTGTTCGTACACGACTTAGGGAGCGATTGACGGGGCTTCGAGCCAAAATGATTAACGTTTTGGACTCTGTTTTTTGGCCCGTGCTTTTTGGGCATTACCTGCTTTTCTTCTTTCTTTGCGTCTGGGGTCGCGGGTAAGAAGGTTTTTCTTTTTAAGAATCGGACGGAATTTCTCTTTGTCCACTTTTTCCAAAGCCCTGGAAATCCCGTGGATAAAGGCTCCCAGTTGCCCGTATAATCCTCCGCCTGATATTATGGCTGAAACTACAAACCTGCCCGCAGTATTGGTGGTGCGGAAAGGCTCCATATACAATTTCTCACTGACAACACCTGAAAAATATTGCTGTACGGGGCGTTTATTCACTACCATCTCGCCTTTTTTTACCTTTTTTTCGTCAAGAATAATTTCATCTTTGGTTGTGGTATAAAGCCTGACGCGGGCGGTAGATTCTTTTCTTCGTCCCACAGCCTGATAAAACTCCGGTTGTTTGGTTGTCTTCTTTTCAGCGGGTTTTCTAATTTTTATCTCTGTTTTCTCTTTTTTTATTCTTGGCATAATAAAAACTTTGAACTTTTAACTTTGAACTTTGAACTTATTTTTGTACGGATGGTTGAAATCCGGATAAATTAAAAGTCTCCTGAGCATGGAATCACGAAGCTTATTGTTGGGCAACATTCCTGTTACAGCTTCCCTGATAATGCGTGTGGGGTTTTCCTGTAAAACCCGGGCAAAAGTTTTTTTCTTCAACCCTCCGGGGTAACCGGAAAAATGCTCGTAAATTTTTTGATTTGCTTTATTGCCGGTTACCACAATATCTTTAGCGTTCACCACCACCACATAATCTCCGCAGTCGAGATGATTCACGAAGTAAGGCTTGGTTTTACCGATTAAACACCTTGCTATTTCGGTCGACACGCGGCCTAATATTTTTCCCTTAACATCAAACAGCTGCCAGTGTTTTTCTATATCTTTTGTTTTGGTGTTGGTCGAATTTATCTTCATTATATTTTACCTTTTTTATTTTCCTCGTTTTTCTCCTGTTTTTTAACCGGCTTTTTCCCCGTTTTTAGGTCTTTTACTTCCTCTTTGTTAAATGTCCACTCCAAAAAAACTTCCTCTGCGTTATCACCTATTCTTTGCCCGATCCTTCTGATTCTGACGTAACCTCCCTTTCTGTCTAAAAATTTTGGTGCGATATCCTGGATTATTTTTTTCACCAGATCACTTTTTATCAAAAATGAGGTAAGTTTCATCCGGCCGGCAGACGATTCCTTTTTAGCTAAAGTTACCAGTTTTTCAGCAAGGCCCCTGATAGCTTTGGCTTTGGCAAGAGTAGTCTTAATTTTGCCTTTTGTTATCAAAGCAGAAACAAGGCTTCTGAATAAAGCCTTCCTTTCCTTGACGTCCCTATTTAACTTCCGGCCGAAAACCTGATGTCTCATAAGTGTTTAAACAGTTAAAGCAATACCTTTCTCCCGCAGGATATTTTCGATGTGAGTGATCGATTTGGTACCTAAATTTTTAATCTTATATAATTCTTTCTTGGGCGTTCCCAGAAGCTGCCCGACTGTCTCAATGCTTCCGTTTTGGAGAGCGTTAACTATTCTGGTTGGCAGATCCAGTTCCTCCAAGGTCATTTTTAAAATTTCATCGGAAACTGCCGGCGTGACGGCAACATTATCAACCGACTTAGCTTTTGGTTCATAAACCTGCATGAAATAGGTAACCATGGTTCTGGCTGCTTCTTTCAATGCGTCTGTCGGTGTTATCGTCCCGTCAGTCCAGATTTCGATAATGAGTTTATCGAGATCCGTCATCCGGCCAACACGGGTAGATTCCACTTTATAATTGACTCTTACGACTGGTGAAAATGATGCATCAACCATAATGGATCCCAGTTCTTTTGTCGCCTCAAATTCCTCGACCAACACATATCCGTAACCCGGTTCCACGGTAAATTCAATTGACAGTTTGGCTGTTTTGGAAGTAAGTTCCCCAATATACAACTCCGGGTTGACTACTTCCGCGTCCACGCCTTTAATATCTTTGGCTGTCACTTTGGTAATCCCTTTAACTGATAACGTTACCTTGGCCATTTTGTCTGTCTTCAGGCTAAAGCGTAATTTTTTAATATTCAAAAGAAGCTGAACTATATCTTCCTTCAAGCCCGGGACGGTGGAAAATAAATGCTTCACCCCGTCGATATGTACCTTGGTGACAGCAGCTCCTTTGAGTGAAGTCAAAAGAACCCGGCGAAGGCTATTTCCCAGTGTATGGCCGTAACCCTGTTCCAATGGCTCGATAATAAATCGGCCAAAGCTATCCTTTTCTACATCTTTTTTAACAGAAAATGAAGGTTCTATCATTTTTTCCTCCTTATCGGGAATAGAATTCTATAATAAGCTGTTCATTAATGTCTTCTCCGATATCAGCGCGTGTCGGCAGTCTTGACACCTTGCCCGCAGGACCCTTTTTTTCCAGCCAGGCAGCAATGTTGGGACTTTTATCTTCAAGCATTTTTTTGATCAGGGGATTTCCTGTAAATTTCGGTTTGTAGGAAATAACCATATCTTTTTCTACTAAAAAGGAAGGGATGTTCACTTTTTTTCCGTCAACTGTAACATGTCCGTGTGAGATAAACTGTCTGGCGGATGTTCTGGTGGGAGCAAGATTTAACCTGTAAATAACATTATCCAGCCTTCTTTCCAGAGCAACCATTAACGCCTCTCCCGTATTGCCTTTATCACGGCTGGCTGTATCAAAATATTTTCGGAATTGTTTTTCCAGTACCCCGTATATTCTTCTTACTTTCTGTTTTTCCCGCAGCTGAATTCCGTAATCTGATGGTTTGCGGCCCCGCTTTTGACCATGCTGTCCTGGGGTAATTTTCAGCCGGCGAAGAAGTGAGGCATGAGCGTGACTTCCTGCGGTTTTGAGCCCCAAGTCTATTCCTTCTCTTCGTGCTAATCTGTTTTTTGGTCCTCGATATCTTGCCATAATTTAGTTATAAAGTACTATGTTTATAAAGTTATAAAGCACTTTACAAACTTTATAACTCAGAACTTTATTGTTACACTCTTCTTTTTTTCTTCGGCCTGGCTCCGTTATGCGGTATCGGCGTCACATCAGCAATCATACTGATGGACAACCCTGCGCTTTTTAAACCTCTTAAGGCCGCATCCCTGCCTGAGCCGGGTCCTTTAATGAAAACTTCAACAGATCGGAGTCCATAGGCTGAGATGACTTTCCGGGCCACCTGGTCGACAGCGCTGGTTGCGGCAAAGGGTGTGGATTTTCTTGTTCCCTTAAAGCCGACTGAGCCTGACGTTCCCCATCCCAAAGTATTGCCTTTTTCATCAGTGATGGTAATAATGGTGTTATTGAAAGTTGCAGCGACATAAACTCTGCCCTTTTCTACGTTTTTATGGATTTTTTTCTCTTTCATAAATATTTATTTGCTTTCGCTTGTTTTGGCAGCGGGAGTATCCAGCTTAGCCCTGGTTTCTTTTCTTAATGCACCAACAGTTTGTCTTTTGCCTCGTTTGGTCCGGGCGTTTGATCTGGTCCTCTGACCACGAGATGGTAAATTTCTGGCGTGCCGCAACCCCCGGTAGGCTCCAATTTGCTTTAATCTTTTGATGTTTCCCGTGACTTCTTCCTTCAAATCTCCCTCTACTTTATACTCTTTATCGACAATCTTCTGCAATCTGTTTAATTCATCTTCGGTTAAATCTTTTACCCTCTTGGCGTTCTTCACATCAGCTTTATCAAGAATATCAACCACATTGTTCCGTCCAATTCCATAAATCACGGTCAAAGCAATATCTACTCTTTTACTGTCTATTAAATCAACTCCGGCTATTCTTGACATAAATTATCCTTGTCTTTGCTTGTGTTTTGGATTTTCGCAAATGATAAATAATTTTCCGCGTCGTTTGACAACGGAGCATTTATTACAGCGTTTTTTGACTGATGCATTTACTTTCATATTCTTTATCCAATTCTATAGACTATCCTGCCTTTGGTTTTATCATATGGCGTCATCTCAATCTTCACCTTGTCCCCTGGCAGTATTTTGATATAGTTAATTCTCATTTTGCCTGACAGGTGGCATAATATTTTACTTCCATCCGTCAACTGAACCCTGAAAAGGGTGTTGGGCAAAGCCTCAAATACTTGACCTATTACTTCAAAAGATCCCTGATGAACCATAGTTTTTAATGGTAACTAAACTTTTCCAATATAGAATCTAATTTAGTCAAAACAAGACAACCGTGGAAAGTCGGTACCACGGTCGCCTCAAAAAGTCCAGATATTCTACCATCTTTCGTGGCAATTGTCCATCCGTCATTTCCTTTATAAACCACGTCTCTGCCCCCAAGATTGTAAATTATCTCAACCGCCAGTGTCATTCCTTCTTTGATAAGGGGAGTTTTTTCCCGATCGAGAGTGACGAAGTTCGGTATTTCAGGTTCTTCATGAAGATCTCTGCCTACCCCGTGACCAACCAGTGTTCGGACGATACTGTAGCCTTCTTTTTCGATAGAGTCCTGCATAGATCTGGAAATATCATAAATATAATTGCCGATGGTGACTTTTTTAAGAGCTGATAACAGCGCGTTTTGGCCCGCGGCTAAAAAACGGTCTTTGAGAACTGCGTTTTCACCGCCCTCTACCCTGATCGTCCAGGAGGCATCGGTATTAAAGCCCAGGAAATAAACTCCGCAATCCACTCCCACTACATCACCCGGCTGAATAATATAAGGATCAGGAATGCCATGTACTACCACGTCATTGACGCAAGCGCAAATTGTCCATTGATAGCCTTTAACCCTCTTGAAAGCAGGCTGGGCATTCCTTTTCAGGATTTCATTTTCAGCGAATTTATCAAGTTCCAAAAGGCTTACTCCTGCCCGCACCTTAGATAAAGTCAGAAAAAGTATTTCTGAGAGGATTTCTCCTCCTTTTTTCATAATTTCTAAATCCTTCGGTGTTTTAAGTTTAATCATTTTGGTCTATTAAAGATGCAAGAATTGCCCTCATAGCTGTCTCTAATTCTTTTTTGCTTTTATTATTGGTTATTAAATAATCCGCGCGTTTTTTGAGTTTCGCCAGACCTATTTCCTTTTCCCACTTATCCCTTTTTGCCGCCTCAATTTTGGACATGGATCTGACTAATCGCTTCATGAGCCTTTTATAACGCCATTTCGTATCACTTTCGATAAGTACGAGCTTCAAATTTTTAAAAAGTTTCAGGTAAAATTGGTATTCAGACTGTGTTCTTAATCCGTCTACCGCCACAACAAGGTGGGTTAAAAACAATTCTTTGATTATGTGACTGGTAAGACGGGCGTAAATGTCATCCCCGTATTGTTTTCGTAAACTCCGTCTAATGTAATTTTCATTAATTTCTGAAAAACTAATTTTTCCTTTCCGAAGCACTTCATCGGTTATTTGTCCCATTCTGACGACCGGAATTTTATGGCTGGCTAAAAAATCAGCGGCTGTTGTCTTGCCTGAACCCGGTAATCCGATAAGAATCAACAATAATCTCTTCATTAAAAATCCCGAAGTCCCGTGACTATATCCTGAAAAATTTTCTCAATTTCCTGTTCGCCGTTTATTTCCGTTAATTTTTTCTTCCGGCGGAAAAAATCCAGCAGGTCTTTTTCTTTCTCTCTATAAACAGACAGCCTGCTTTTTATCCTCTCCGGAGTATCGTGTACGACAGAGCTTCCTGCAAACAGCTGTCTTTTACGAAGACTAAGTCTCTTAATCGCTTCCTCATCGCCAATTTTTAAATAAATCACCCGGTCGATTGAATAGCCGGATTCTTTGACCTTGCTGAGTAAAAATTCAGCCTGATGAACATTTCTGGGGAATCCATCCAGGATAAAACCCTTCTTTGCCTCTCTGCTATTTAACTTTTTACTCCAGAGGTTAAACATTTCCTCGTCCGGAACATACTTACCTGACTCCAAAGCATCTTGGCAAACCTTTCCCAAATGATTGGCGTCAGTCAAAGCTTCGTTTCTGACTAAATCTCCTGAAGTAATAATTCCCAGACGATATTTTCCGGAAAGTAGTTTGGCTTGTGTTCCCTTGCCGGAGCCTTCGGAGCCATAAATAATAAGATGCATTATTTCAGAAAACCTTCATAATTACGCATCACAAGCTGAGCCTCAATTTGCTTGACGGTTTCCAGAACCACCGAAACGACGATTAAAACACTGGTGCCTCCTACGGTCAAAGCTGATATTCCGGTAATATGTTTCATGAGAGATGGAAAAATGGCAATTGTACCAAGAAAAATTGCGCCGGCGAGTGTTATTCTGGTCAGAATATAATTCAGGTAGCTGGCGGTAGAACTCCCCGGGCGGATTCCCGGGATAAACCCTCCGTATTTTTGAATTTCAGCGGCAATTTTTTGCGGATTGAAGGTGATGGCGGTATAAAAATAAGTAAAACCGATGACAAGTAAAAAATAGGCTGAATTATAGACTATTCCGTCTGTCTGAAAAATGTTAACCAATATTTTGGAGAAGCCGGCGATGAATTTATTGGGCAGCTGCTCTGCAAACTGTCCAAACATGGACGGCAAGAGAACCAGTGAAACGGCAAAAATTATAGGTATGACGCCTGCCTGATTTAACCTCAAGGGCAGATAAGTCGATGATCCGCCGTAGATTTTGTTGCCCCGCACTCTTTTGGCATAATGGACCGGCACCTGACGGACTGCTTCGTTGATAAAAACTATCGCCGCAATCACGATAAAAGATATTACGACGATCACTAAGACATTCAGAAGTAACTCCTGATTAACTACTGCAATAGTCCGGCCAATCGATAAAGGCAGTCTGCCGACTATACCGGCAAAAATCAGGACAGATATGCCGTTACCTATGCCAAATTCGGAAATCAGTTCGCCAAGCCACATCAGAAGCATCGTGCCTGCTGTCATCGATAAAATAAGAGAAATCAGCATAAACGGAGAAAGCGTGGTGATAATTCCCTGATTATGGAGAAGTGCATACATACCAAGAGATTGAACAGCCGCCAAAGGCACGGTCAGAAATCTGGTGTACTGGTTGATTTTTTCGCGGCCATATTCACCTTCTTTGGATAATTCTTCCAGTTTTGGAAAAACTATGGTTAAAAGCTGTAAAATAATTGAGGCGTTGATGTATGGGTTCAAACCTATTGCCATCACCGAAAAATTCACCAGAGTTCCGCCGGAAAAAATATCAAGGAGTCCTAAAAATTCACTTTTTGAAAATAGATCTTTCAACCTTACTAAATCCACTCCCGGCAATGGCGTATAGGCAAAAATGCGAAATACGGCAAAGATAAAGGCGGTAAAAAGAAGTTTTTTCTTAATCTCAGGAGACTTGAAAGCATTCTTTATTGATTGCAGGTATTTATTCATGAAGTTTTACTGTTGGACTTTTTATCCCGATTCACTTTTCCCCCTGCATCCGTAATTTTTTTAGCCGCGCCTTTGGAAACAGGTAAATTAACACAGAGAACTACTTCAAGTTTGCCTTCTCCCAGTATTTTCACATTATGATGAGCAGGAAAATTTGCGTCCAAAATGTGATATTTTTTTAGGGTTTCAACATCAACTACTGAATCTTTCGGAAGGATGTTTAAATATTTGATGTTGACCTCATATGCTTTGTGACCGCGGGGCTTATTTCTGTATTTACCCCTGTAAAGAGGCAGCCGCCTGACTAAAATGGTTCCTGCCGCCCCGAGCGCCTTGGCAATTTTTCCTCTTGAACTTTGCCCTTTTGTGCCGCGGCCTGAAGTTTTACCCTTGCCGCTGCCCAATCCCTGTCCAAGCCGTTTTTTCCCTATAGTTGCTGTTTTTGGAAGTTGATGTAATTTTATCATTTTGTTTTAAATCTTTGTAATGCTGCAAAAGTCGCATAGACGTTGGATGCTTTATTGTCGGTTCCCAGTATTTTGGAGACAATATCCCTTATTCCTGCCGCTTCAACTACTGATCTGACAGCTCCGCCGGCTCTGATACCTGTTCCGGGTGGAGCAGGCTTGAGGATAATTCTGGCCGCTCCTTTTTTCAACCTGACTTCATGAGGAATGGTTGTTTTGACGATTGGTACCTGAATCATATGTTTTTTGGCATAGGTTGAGCCTTTTCTGATAGCCGAAGCCACGTCTCCCGCCTTTCCAAGCCCTACTCCTACTTTGCCTTTTCTGTCGCCAACAACCATCAGCACCGAAAAGCCTATTTTATTGCCTCCGGTAGTTTTTTTGGAAACCCGGTTGACTTGGATGACTTTTTCCGTAAATTCTTCATTCATATTTATTTTAAAATTTGAGACCTTTGGATCTCACTCCTTCTGCCAGGGCTTTAACTCTACCGTGATATTTGTAACCGTTTCTGTCAAAAACTAAATCTTTAATCTTTCCTTTGACTATTTTTTCTCCAAGTATTTCTCCCGCCATTTTGGCTTTATCCGTTTTGTTGGATTTTGATTTATTATCCTGCAAATCTTTGTCGTTAACCGAAAAAAGCGTTTTATTTTTGACATCATCAATCACCTGAGCGTAAAGATGCTTACCCGACCGGAAGACTGTCAACCGTACTCTGGATTTGTCCCGATTTATTTTATTTTTAATTCTGATTTTTCTTTTTAGCCGGTTTTGCCTGAAATTTATCATATTATTTTGCTCCTCCTGATCCTCCTACTGCTTTGGCGGCTTTACCTATCTTTTTACGGATGTGTTCACCCTGATATCTGATACCCTTGCCTTTATAAGGCTCGGGTGGTTTTAGTTTTCTAATCTTGGCGGCAATTTCACCTACCATATACTTATCACATCCTATAACTGTAATTTTATTTTCGGCCACCGTAAAAGATATTCCTTCCGCCTCTTTTATGATCACCGGGTGAGAAAAACCTAAACTCAGCGTCAATTCGCGGCCGGTGGTTTGTGCCCTGTAACCTACTCCTACTAATTCCAGAGTTTTTGTCCACCCGTCTTTCACCCCTTTAACCGCGTTTTGAATAAGTGTCCGGTATAGTCCCTGTAATGCGGTTGTTTCCGCTTTCTTGACAAGACTAACCTTTACCTCACTAGTCGTTATTGTCAGTATTACCTGAGGATGAATAGACAGAGTCAATCTGCCTTTAGGGCCGTTAACTTCCAATTGGTTGTTTTGATAAACCAATTTGATGTCATTTTCTATATTTATTAGCTGTCTTCCGATTCTCGACATATTTATACCATTCTTAACTGATTTTGCGAATAATTATAAGCAATAATCAGATTAGAAGGGTATATACTGATCGCATAATCAAATGCGAGAAGTATATTACCAAATTTTACAAATAATTTCTCCGCCTATTTTTTTGATTTTTGCCTGATCTCCTGTGATAAGTCCAAAAGGAGTGGATAATATCACACAGCCTAATCCTCCCAGGACGCGGGGGATATTGTTCCACTTGACATAAACACGCCGTCCGGGCTTGCTGACTCTGATAATTTGCTCTAATACTGCTTTTTTATCTTTATATTTCAGGCCGGCTTTAATTTTTTTTCTTACTCCGGTTTCACTGATCGTCACTTTTGCCAAATAGCCGTTTTGGTATAACACCTTTGCCAATACTTCTTTAAGTTTGGAATAAGGAATAGAGACCTCTTTTTTGTGGGCCATATAACCGTTTTTCACGGTTGCTAATAAATCAGAAATAGGGTCGCTTGTCATAGTTACCAGCTTCCTTTCATAATGCCGGGCAGTTCACCGCGATGGGCTCTTTCACGAAAACATAATCTGCAAAGGCCGAATTTTCTCATAAAACCCCGGCTTCTACCGCAGAGAGAACATCTGTTGTGATCCCGGACCGTATATTTTTGCTTTTTTTGAAATTTGACGATATCTGATACTTTTGCCATTTGCGTCTTTCTGTTTATTAATTTTTTACTAACGGTAAACCAAAAATTTCTAAGAGTTTCCTTGTCTGATTTTTGTCGCGGCCTGTAGTCACGATTGATATCTCAAGGCCTCTGGCTTTATCTACTTCGCTGTATTCTATTTCCGGAAAGACTATCTGTTCGGAAATGCCAAGCGTATAATTACCTTTTCCGTCAAAACTGCTTAAAGGCAGTCCCCGGAAATCCCTTATTCTGGGTAGTGTAATTTTAATCAGTTTTTCTAAAAAATCATACATTCTTGATCCTCTTAAAGTGACTTTGACGCCGATCGCATCACCCTTTCTTAACTTGAAGGAAGAGATGTCCCTCTTGGCATGAGTGACAATGGGTTTTTGTCCGGTAATGACTGCAATTTGTTTGACTGTATGTTCAATGGCGTTTTTATTTGTCAGGGCTTCCCCCAAACTGACGTTGATGACAATTTTTAAAAGCTTGGGCAAAGCCAGAGTATTTTTGAGGCCCAGCTCTTTTTTTAATTTGGCTATGCCTTCTTTTTGGAATTGTTGATAAAAATTTTGCATATTATATCCTCCCGTAACATTTCCTGCAAACCCTGATTTTATCTTTGGCGCTTAATTGCCAGCCAATTCTGGTTGGCTTTGCGCATTTGGGACAAATCAAAGCAAGGTTCGAAAATAGTACTGGACGGCTGAATTCAATAATCCCGCCCGGCTGTTTTTCATCCTTTTTCTTCATGTGTTTTTTGTAAACATTTAGTCCCGGCAGCAAGACTGATCCCTTTTTCCTAAATATCCTGTCAATTTTGGCTTTTTTTCCTTTGTCTTTGCCTGAAGTAATAATTACCTGGTCGCCTTTTTTGAATTTTATTTTATCTGACATATACTTATCAATATACTTCGGTTGCCATCGAAGCAATTTTATTAAAACCTAATTCTTTTACTTCCCGGGCCACGGGACCGAAAATTCTTGTTCCTCTCGGGTTTTTATCTGCCAGAGTATCAATAATAACCACAGCATTATCGTCAAATCTGATGTATGATCCGTCTTTTCTTCTGGTTTCTTTTCTGGCGCGAACTACCACGGCTTTTACAATCTCATGCGTTTTGACCACGCCTAGCGGATCGGCTTTTTTTACGACGCAGTTAATCATATCACCTACATAAGCGATTTTTTTATTACCTCTTCTGTAGACCTGAATTACCGACAGGATATGCGCTCCTGTATTGTCTGCAGCGATAACCTGGCTTCTTAATTGGATCATAATTTTTTTATTTTGATGACTTCAACGACCTTATAATGTTTGTCTTTGGAAATTGGCCTGACCTGAATAATTTTTACCATATCACCCTCTTTCAATTCCATTCCTTCGAAATGCGCCTTGTATCTTTTTTCACTTCTCATAACCTTCTTGTAAAGAGGATGAAGCCGCTGCTTCAGAACCTCAACTACCACTGTTTTATGCATTTTTGCAGAAACTACTTTTCCGGTTATTATTTTCATTTTATTTCCAGCTCCTTTTGGCGGATAAATGTTAACACTACTGCTAATGCTTTTCTCCGTTTTCCGATCTGATCGGTCTTTTTGTCTTTGGCGGTAGTTTTTTCCACGATTATCTTAGCTATTTCCTTATGTAATTTGTCCGCTTCGGTCGAAAGATCTTTGACGGATTTATTCTTATATTCCTTAAGTTCATTTTTTTTCATATCAGGCTCTTTTGATAAATTTTGCTTTTATCGGCAGTTTGTCGGAGGCTCTCCTTAAGGCTTCTTTAGCCATTTCCTCCGTGACTCCACCCATCTCATAAACAATTCTTCCGGGTCGCACGACCGCTACATAATCAACTACATCGCCTTTTCCTCCGCCCATTCTGACCTCCGGAGGTTTATCGGAAACGGGTTTATCGGGAAAAAT
>MFJN01000044.1:20629-23944 GCA_001779235.1 Candidatus Gottesmanbacteria bacterium RIFCSPHIGHO2_02_FULL_40_13
TTGGGTATATCTTGTCAGGACTTTTCGTCCTGCTTCAATTTGACGGGAAGATACCCAACCGGCGGAAAACGCTTTCAAACCGTATTCTCCGAAGGTTATTTCTGATCCCCTTTCAGAAATTCCTCCCATTTTTCCCCTGAACTGTTTTCTGAATTTTGCTCTTTTTGGTACTAACATATTTTTTATAAGTAAAATTTTATTTGCAGATCCATACTTTCACTCCGATATAACCGGATTTCGTAAGAGACGGCATAGCGACGAAATCTATTTCTTCACGAAGCGTTGATAAAGGCATTGAGCCTTTTTTATAAGTCTCGCGTCTGGAAATTTCAGCTCCTGCAATTCTCCCTGAAAGAATGATTTTAACCCCCTTCGCTCCTGAACTCATGATTTTATCCATGGCAAAATTTACCACTCTTTTATGATTAAGTCTTTTTGCCAGCTGGTCGACGATTTGGGATGCCATAAAGTAGGCAGACAAATTCGGTTCCTTGACGGGTTCAACTTTGAGGTCCATCTTTAAATTAGTTTTTTTCTCCGCGCGGCCTATTTTCTTACGGTGAGAAAGTATTAGATCAGTTACATAATGCTTAATCTCATCCATACCCTGACCGCCTCGTCCGATAACCATACCCGGCCTGACCACATGAAGAATAATATTTATTTTATTTATAGACCTCTCTATTTCCACCTTGGTGATTCCTGCCCTGCGCAATTTCTCAAGCAATGACCTCCTGATCTTTTCATCTTCCAAAACAAAGGTGCTGTATCTGATTCCACTGGCATACCATCTGGAATCCCAGCCGAAAACCCCGCCTATTCTAAAACCTTTTGGATTAATTTTTTGTCCCATATACTTTTATTTTTTTATCTCGCTGTCTTTGATCTTTGTAATATCTTCTATTTTTTGAATATCTTTATTTTTTTCTGATGAAGCCGACAGTAATTTTTTAACAGCCTGGATTTCTTCTAGAACTATCTTAATATGAGAGGTGGGTTTTTTAATTTTATGTGCCATGCCTCGTGAGACAGGCTGCCATCTTTTAAACGCAGGCCCTTTATTGACTGATATGGATCTGATAATCAGATTATCAGCATTTTTTTTAAGATTATTGACCGCATTGGCCACAGCCGAATTAATTGTTTTGATCAAAATCCTGGAGGCTTTTGTGTTGGCAAATAACAATCTTGCCAGTGCCGCCCGGGTATTTAATCCGGAAATATTTCTAGCTGTCGATTTTACTTTCTTAGGTGAAATCCTCAAATATTTAGTATCGGTTGTGATTGACATAGTTTAAGTTTTTTCTAATATTCTTTTAGTAACCTGTCCATGGCCTCTAAACGTACGGGTTGGCGAAAATTCCCCCAAACGGTGTCCAACCATCTCTTCACTGACGAATATTTCGATAAAGTTTCTGCCGTTATGGACACCAAACTTGTGGCCCACAAATTCAGGCGGTATCTGACAGGGCCGCGACCAGGTTTTTATAACATCTCTTTTCCCGGTATTTTTTTGCTCCATGACTTTTTTCAAGACTCTCTTATCAATATATGGTCCTTTTTTTGATGATCTTGACATATTTTATTTCCTTTTTTGAATAATATATTTGTTACTGTACTTATTTCTTTTTCTGGTTTTTGTTCCTCTGGCCGGCTTGCCCCAGGGAGTTTTCGGATGCATACCTTCTCCGCTTCTGCCTTCACCTCCCCCATGAGGATGGGAGCGCGGATTTTGAGCAGTTCCGCGTACTTTTGGCCTTACTCCCAATCTTCGATTCCGGCCGGCACTTCCAATAATTATTGATTTCCACTCCACATTAGCAAGCTGTCCGATTGTAGCCAAACAATCGTTGGCAATCTTTCTTACTTCCCCGGACGGAAGCTTGACATGAACAAATTTTTCTTCTTTGGCAAGTATTGAAGCAACCGATCCTGCTCCCCGGACTAATTGGCCGCCTTTTCCCTCGTGCAATTCAATATTATGGATTGGAGTTCCTACAGGAATTTTGACGACAGGCAGGCAGTTGCCGGGCTTCAACTCCACATCACTTCCTGAAACCACGCGGTCCCCAATCTGCAGTCCGAGAGGGGCTAAAATATATCTTTTATCTCCATCGCTATAGTTTATAAGCGCAATCTGAACATTACGATTGGGATCATACTCGAACGAAACAACTTTGCCTGTCACATTTAATTTTTGTCTTTTGAAATCAATTTCGCGGTAATACCTTTTTTGCCTGCCGCCGATGTGACGGGCTGTAATTTTACCGGTATTATTCCTGCCAGATTTTTTCGGCAATATTTTCATTAAAGTTTTTTCCGGATGTTGTGTAGTTTCCAGCTTCATTTTGTTTGCCCTACTTCAAAAAGTGATATTTTTTCACCGCTTTTAAGCCGTACTCTGGCTTTTTTTCTATCCGGCTGAAAAACAGCTATTCTTTTTTTGCCGGCTGATCTTTTTTTCCCTTTAATTCTCACGGTGGTAATTTTTGTCACATGGACGTTAAACATTTCATTTATGGTTTTCCTGATAATATTTTTGTCGGCTTTAACATCCACCTCAAAGGTATAAACTCCACGCGCCGCATCATTAATTGATTTTTCTGTGATGACCGGTTTTTTTAATACTAACGATTGTTGAATCATATTTTTTTCACGGGCGATTTTCCAGGCCTTTTTACTGACGGCTTTTTACGGCTCTTTACAGTCTTTATAATATCGGGTGTCTTTACTGTAGCTGAGTGTCTTAGCGCTTCAACTGCTTCTTCCATCATTAAAAGGCTCGAGTGGGAAAGTATATCATACGGATTTAATAATTGCGCCTCTCTAACAGTAAGATTTTCAATATTTCTTCCGCTTAAATAAAGATTTTTATTGTAATTACCTGTCACCAGAAGAATTTTGTTAGGCTTTTGACCTTTTTCTTTAAGTTTTACGTCTGCCAAAACCTGATTTAACTTTTTGGATTTTATTGCCAATTTATCCAAACCTCTCATAATAAATAATTTTTGCTCGGCAAATTTGTCTGTCAAAGCGGCAAAAAGTGCCAGTTTTTTCATCTTCTTTGGGAATTCCAAAGAATAGTCCCGGGGGTGCGGACCATGAGCAACTCCGCCTCCCACAAAAATGGGGGCCTTGATGTCTCCGTGCCGGGCCCGTCCTGTTCCTTTTTGCCGGTATATTTTTCTGGTTGATCCTGTAACCTGCCCGCGGGATTTGGTCGACACAGTTCCGCTTCTCTGATTTGCTAAATAAACTCTGACCGCCTGTGCCAATATTTGCGGGGATGATTTGGCGGCAAAAATTTCCTTTGGC
>MFJN01000044.1:24111-56780 GCA_001779235.1 Candidatus Gottesmanbacteria bacterium RIFCSPHIGHO2_02_FULL_40_13
TATGGTTAAAATGTTATGTTCATCGTCAACTGCCACTACTTCAAGGTTTTCTATTCTTACTCTCGTATTTCCCATCCTCCCGGCCATCCTTTTACCTTTATATACCCTTCCGGGAGTGGTCGTCTGTCCGATAGATCCCGGCGCTCTTTCCCGGTCTGATTGTCCGTGAGTTCTTGGTCCTCCCTTGAAATTATGGCGTTTCACTCCCCCCTGAAATCCTTTACCTTTGCTTGTTCCCGTCACTGCCACCAGGTCTCCAACTGTGAAAATCTCACCTATTTTTACTTCCGTTCCTGGTTTTAAGTCACCTAAGTTACTTAAGTCACTTAAACGAATTTCCCTTAAAAAACGGGGCGGATTTTTTTCCAGCCCCGGCTTTTTCAAATGTCCCCTCTCAGCTTGTGAAATAGTCTTTGCTCTTCTTTCTCCTAGTCCAAGCTGGATTGCACTGTAACCGTCTTTTTGGACATTTTTGACGCAAACCACACGAAGAGGTCCTGTTTTAATATTGGTTACAGGCACTAAATTTCCCTTTTGGTCAAATATCTGGGACTGATTTATTTTCGTCCCGATTACGGCGTTTAACATTTAAAGACAAAAAAATTAGCCCCGGATTATCGGGGCTTATTTTTCCCAAAATCCGAATATTTATTTATGATTGGCGTTTAATCACCCTCATGATTTAATATAATTATACCCGGCTGATGATTTAATTGCAATGTGCCCGTCTACATCTTTATCTCAATATCCACTCCTGCCGGCAATTCCAAATGCATAAGTGAATCAATTGTTTTGTCAGTTGGCTCGATGATGTCAATAAGCCTTTTATGGGTTTTCAGCATGAAATCCTCACGGCTGTCTTTATCGGTAAAGGGAGAACGCCCCACTGAATAATGCTGTTTATCGGTCGGCAAGGGAATCGGACCTACTACACGCGCTCCGGTTCTGATCGCTGTGTCCAGTATTTTTTGACAGGAATCGTCAATGATTCTCCCGTCGTAAGCTTTTAAACGTACGCGAATTCTTCCTTTTGGCATTTTTGGATATTTTCAAGGTAAAAAGTAAATCGCTGTCTCAAAGACAGCAAATTTACTTTTTACTAGTTGAGTAATTATTTGATTATCTTGGTAATTGCACCGGCTCCAACCGTATGTCCGCCTTCTCTGATGGCAAATCTCTGTCCCTGTTCAAGTGCCACCGGCACAATCAGTTTGGCAGTCATTTTTGTACTGTCTCCCGGAACTACCATTTCCACTCCCTTTGGCAGAGTAACTTCACCGGTCACGTCTGTAGTTCTAATGTAAAATTGAGGTCTGTATCCGGTAAAAAATGGAGTATGTCTTCCACCCTCGTCTTTATTCAGGATGTAAATTTCCGCCTCAAATTCGGTGTGTGGAGTAGTGCTGCCCGGTTTGGCAATAACTTGACCTCTCTCTATCTGATGTTTTTCCATTCCCCGAAGTAAAAGACCCACATTATCTCCGGCTATGGCTTCATCCATGGTTTTTTTAAACATCTCTACCCCTGTAACAACCGTTTTTTGAGTGGCTTTAATACCGACGATTTCTATCTCTTCATTGACTTTTATTTTTCCTCTTTCCACCCTGCCTGTCGCAACTGTTCCCCTGCCTTTAATGGAAAAGACGTCTTCAACCGGCATTAAGAACGGTTTATCCATTTCCCTCTTAGGCTCAGGAATATTTTCATCAACAGCTGTCATCAATTCTTCAATTGATTTGATACCTTCAGCGTCTCCCTGCAGAGCTTTCAAAGCGCTTCCTCTGACAATTTTGATTTTATCCCCTTCAAAACCATACTTGGTCAAAAGCTCACGGACTTCCATTTCTACCAGTTCAAGCAACTCTTTATCCTGTACCATATCAACTTTATTCATAAAAACTACGATGGCCGGTACGTTTACCTGTTTGGCCAGAAGTATATGCTCTCTGGTTTGAGGCATAGGGCCGTCAGGAGCAGACACCACCAGTATGGCTCCATCCATTTGGGCTGCGCCGGTAATCATGTTTTTGATGTAATCTGCATGTCCCGGAGCATCTATGTGAGCATAATGCCTTTTTTCGGTTTCGTATTCGCTGTGATGGACATTAATCGTCACACCTCTGGCTTTTTCTTCGGGTGCGTTATCGATTTCTTCGTATTTTAAGGCTTTGGCTAAACCTTTTTGAGCTAAAACATGGGTTATCGCTGAGGTTAGGGTGGTTTTACCGTGATCAACATGACCGATAGTACCGATATTAATATGTGGCTTGGTTCTTTTGTAAACTCCGGTTGCCATATATAATCTCCTTTCCTGAGAATGATTTAATTAATGTTTTTTAAAAATTTAATATTAAATTAAGAATATCTACCACTAAAATGGAGTAAAAGGATTATACACTATGAAATTTTTCCATGCAATAGGTTGGAAAAATTATACTTTTGCCGCGACGATTTTTTCTGTGATATTTTTGGGAACTTCCTCATAGTGGGAAGGTTCCATGTAATATGATGATCTTCCTTGCGACAGACTGCGAATAGTTGTAGCATATCCCGAAAGTTCCGATAATGGCACCATAGCAATAATAATCGTTACGGTACCTCGTTTTTCGGTTCCCAGAATCTGTGCCCTTTTACTGGATAGATCGCCGATAATCGTACCCATAAACTCGTCAGGGGTTGTTACTTCCACCTTCATGATAGGCTCAAGCAAAATAAGTCCTGCCTGTTTTACAGCGGATTGGAGTGCCATACTTCCTGCAATTTTAAAAGCTATGTCTGATGAGTCAACATCATGATAACTTCCGTCATAAAGTGTAACTTTTATATCTGTCAGGATGTAACCTGCCAAAACACCTTTATCCAGGGCTTCCTTCACTCCTTTTTCCACAGACGGAATAAACTCATTGGGAATCGCCGCTCCCTTAATCGCATCTTCAAATTCAAACCCTTCACCGCGGTTTTTTGGTTCAACACGGAGTAAACAATGTCCATACTGTCCTCTTCCTCCGGTTTGCCTGATATACTTACCCTCCCCCTGTGCCTTGGCTTTGATGGTTTCTTTATAAGCTACCTGCGGCGCTCCGACATTGGCCGCAACTTTGAACTCTCTTTTCATGCGGTCAACCAAAACATCCAGATGCAGTTCTCCCATACCCCAAATTATGGTTTGTCCTGTTTCCGGATTTGATTTTACTTTAAAGGTCGGATCTTCCTCTGTCAGTCTTTGCAAAGCCATACCCATTTTTTCCTGGTCTATTTTGGTCTTAGGTTCAATTGCCAGTGATATTACAGGCTCCGGAAAGGAAATTTGTTCCAGTAGTATGGGATGAGCCTGATCACAAACCGTATCGCCAGTTCCGGTATCTTTAAATCCTACTATGGCTACAATTTCTCCTGCATAAGCCTCGTTAACATCCTCTCTTTGATTTGCATGCATCAGAAGTATCCTGCCGATTCTTTCCTGATTACCATGAGCAGGATTATATGTATACGAACCGGAACTTAATTTGCCGGAATAGACGCGGATATAAGTCAGTTTACCTACATGAGGGTCAAGTTGGACTTTAAAGGCCAGACCTGAAAACGGATCATCCGCATTGTTTTTTCTGATTTCCCCGGCTTTGGTTTTAGGATTAACTCCCCTAATCGATGGAACATCAAGTGGAGATGGAAGATAATCAACTATGGCATCAAGCAAAGGCTGGACCCCTTTATTTCTCAAAGAAGTTCCGCAGTAAATTGGCACTAATTTATAAGCAATTGTTGCTTTTCTTAAAACCTTTTTCAATTCCGCAAGGGTTGGTTCTTTCCCCTCCAGGTATTTTTCCAAAAGAGAATCATCCTGTTCGCAGATCTGCTCGATCAACTTATGCCGGTACTCTGTGACATCTTGTTTCATATCGTCCGGAATCTCATCCTTAATATCATATTCCGCCCCTAATTCATCACTGCCCCATATCAGACTTTTTTGCGTCAAAAGGTCGATGACACCAGTAAATGAGTGTTCTTTGCCGATCGGAAGTGTCATGATGGCAGGGTTTGCGCCGAGCCTGGATTTAATCATCCCAACAGTTCTGTGGAAATCGGCACCCAGTTTATCCATCTTATTAATAAAGCAAATTCTGGGAACGTTGTATTTATCAGCCTGATGCCAGACAGTTTCAGACTGGGATTGAACACCTTCTTCTGCATCCAAAACTGTTACCCCGCCGTCCAGAACCCTGAGCGACCTCTCTACTTCGGCTGTAAAATCTACATGCCCGGGGGTATCGATGATGTTGATCCGTAAACCTTTCCAAAAAGTGGTAGTGGCTGCTGCGGTGATGGTTATACCTCTTTCTTTTTCCTGCGGCATCCAGTCCATCTGGGTTGTCCCTTCATCGATATCTCCGATTTTGTATGATTTGCCGGTGTAATAAAGAATGCGCTCGGTTGTGGTGGTTTTACCCGCGTCGATATGCGCGATAATTCCGATGTTGCGGATTTTATCAAGGGGAACGTTTCTGTTTTTGGTGACGATTACCTGTCCTGCCATAGATTTTTTACCTTACCATCTGAAGTGAGAAAAGGCCTTATTGGCTTCGGCATTGCGATGCATCAGGTCCCTTTTTCTAATTGCTTCTCCGGCATTATTATTTGAATCAATAAGTTCTGCTGCCAGTTTCTCTCCGAATGTATGATACTGCTTGCTGGAACGTGCGTGCGCAGCAGCAATTATCCAGCGGATAGCCAGTGAAATTCTTCTTTCTCCACGGACTTCTGTTGGAACCTGATAAGAAGCTCCTCCAACACGACGTGATTTAACTTCCATCCTGGGACTGACATTTTGGATGGCTGCTTGAAAAATTTCCAGAGGTTTCAGTTTTTGTGTTTCTATTCTTTTGAAGGCATCATATACAAGCTTCTGCGCGGTTGATTTTTTACCGTTTTTCATGACATTATTGATAAATTTTGCCAGTAATTTATTATCATACAGCGATTCCGGTTCAATTAATCTGTTTTTTATTTTACCAGTTCTCGACATAAAATTTGTTAATTTTAATAATAATATTATGCTGCCGGCGGAGCCGCAGTAACGGGCGGAGCGGCAGGCGCTTTTACTCCAGACGCAGCTGATAATTTAGTACCATATCTAGAACGGCCCTGTTTACGTCCGACAACTCCCTGCATGTCAAATTTTCCCCGTACGATATGGTATTTCACTCCTGGTAAATCTTTAACCCGTCCGCCTCTGATTAAAACTATGGCATGCTCTGTCAATTCATGTCCGATTCCGGGAATATAAGCTGTTACTTCCTGTTTGTTGGAAAGTCTGACTCTTGCTACTTTTCTCAAAGCAGAATTGGGTTTTTTCGGTGTCATGGTTTTTACCAGTGTGACTACACCCCGTTTAAAGGGAGCCGCCAGCTGTTTCATCTCGCGGTCTTTGGCATTAAAGTATCTTCTTAAAGCTGTGGCTTTAATTTTTTTTGCTGTTTTTCTTCGGCCTTTATTGATCAGTTGATTAATGGTTGGCATATTGATTATTTCCAAAAAATTTAATACGGTATCACTAATTTTTGGGTAAAATTCCCGCGGCTAAAAATTAATTAGTTATCCTTGCTCTGTCCGCAGAGACTGGAATAAGTCTGCCGATTATAACATTTTCCTTCAGACCCAACAAGTTATCTTCCTTTCCTTGTAAGGAAGCATCAGTCAAGACAGTGGTTGTTTCCTGAAATGAAGCTGCAGACAGCCACGATTCAGTATAAAGAGAAGCACGGGTAATACCCAGGATAACAACTTTTGCTGTGGCAGGCTCTCCTCCTTCAGCCAGTATTTTAGCATTTTCTTCCTCAAAACGCCTTTTGTCAATCAGTTCACCCGCAAGCAGGATCGTATCACCTGCAGTTTCAATCCTGACTTTATCGCTCATCTTTCTAATAATCACTTCAAAATGCTTGTCATGGATCGGAATTCCCTGTGATTCGTACACTCTTTGAATTTCGGTCATGAGGTACCTTTGCGTTCCCACCAAATCTCTTATCATGAGAACTTCTTTTGTATCCAGAGGTCCTGTAATAAGCTGGTCTCCTGTGGCTACCAAATCACCGGTTTTCACGAGAATTTCTGAACCTTTTGGTACATTATAACTTCTTTCTTCAACTGGTTTGATGCCAAGACTTTTGATAATTATTTTTGTTCCGTCTTCCGAGTCTTCAACTTTTACTTTTCCGGCAATTTCTGCAAGAGGCGCATGCACTTTAGGGGTTCTTGCTTCAAACAACTCTTCCACTCTGGGAAGCCCCTGCGTGACATCTAATCCGACAATTCCTCCTGCATGTCTGACTCTCATTGTCAGCTGGGTTCCGGGTTCGCCGATGGATTGGGCAGCGATAATCCCGACAGGAGTACCAATTTCCACATATTTTTTGTTTGACAAATCAATTCCGTAACAGGAAGCGCATAATCCGTAAACAGATTCACAGGTTAGGGGGGATCTTACTATCATACTCTCAACTTCTTTGAGAAGAGGCAACTTGTCTTCAGTGACAAGTTCACCTTTTTTCAAAACTGCTTTCTTGGATTTTGTCTTGAAGACATCATGCGCTAAGACTCTTCCTAAAACCCGATTTTCAAATAAGGCCTGTCTTTTATCAGAGCGGACGATTTTAATTCCTTTCACTGTTTTACAGTCTTCCTCTCTGATAATAGCGTCATGGGCCACATCAATCAGTCTCCGGGTCAAATATCCGGCATCAGCTGTTTTCAGAGCCGAATCAGTCAAACCTTTTCTCGAACCTCTGGAGGAAGTAACATACTCAAAAATTGACAATCCTTCCCGATAATTTGATTTCGTCGGCAGCTCAACAATTTTGCCTAAAGGATCAACCACCAGTCCTTTGATAGCTGACAGCTGTTTTAACTGATCTTTAGAAGCTCTGGCTCCGCCTGAATTAATGATGATTTTCACCGGATTGTCCAGACTCATCGATTCCCATGTTTTATCAGCCAGATTTTCCGTAATATCTATCCAAATATCATTTTCCAGCCTTTTTCTTTCTTCATCGGTAATTAAACCCTGCTGGTAATTTTCTTCTACCTTTTTTATCTTTTCTTCTGCATCTTCCAGCATAATTTTTTTCTCAGGAATTATCTTATTGTCAAAAACCGAGACTGAAACTCCGCCGGCTAAAGTGGCTCCAAAAAATCCCAAATTCTTGAATTTGTCGATCAAGGCGGCAACTTCTTCCTTTGGATAAAAATCATAGACTTTCGTTACAAGAGATTTGATGGTAGCTGCTTTAATGGGTTCATTAAAAAATCTCATATCAGGCGGAAGAATCTCGTTTAAGAGAATGCGTCCGACACTTGTTCTAACTAGTTTTCCGTCGATATTAACCAATATGGGCTGGCGCAGTCCTGCTTTTTCGCACTGATATGCCTGTATGGCATCTTTCCCGTCAGCAAAAACTTTGAGTTTGTTATCTTCTGTTTTTTCAGATTCCTCAGAAAAACTGGTGATGTAATAACATCCTAAGGCCATCTCTTTATTTGGTACAGTAATGGGAGTACCGTCCGCAGGTTTTAAAAGGTTATTGACCGGCAACATCAGGTCAACAGCTTCTTTTTGTGAAACTGCTGAAAGCGGTACATGTACCGCCATCTGGTCGCCGTCGAAATCAGCATTATATCCGGCACAGACACAAGGATGTATTCTTATTGCCGATCCTTCGATCAGGATCGGATAAAAAGCCTGGATACCCAGTTTATGCAGGGTTGGAGCTCTGTTTAATAAAACAGGATGGTTTTTAGTAATTTCTTCCAGAATATCAAAAACTTCGGCATCTTTTCTCTCCAGGATGTTTTTAGCATTTTTGACGTTGGGCGCCAGCTGCCTATTGATAAGCTCCCGGAGGACAAACGGCTTGAAAAGTTCCAAAGCCATATCTTTGGGAAGACCGCACTGGGAAAGATTGAGTTCAGGACCAACCACGATAACCGATCTGCCGGAATAATCTACTCTCTTGCCCAAAAGATTTTGCCGGAATCTTCCCTGTTTGCCCCGCAGCATATCAGAAAGAGAACGAAGCACCTGGCTTGACGCCCTGCCTGTTTTTCTTTGGCTGGCATCGATGAGAGAATCCACGGCTTCCTGCAGCATTCTTTTTTCATTTCTTAAAATAATTTCCGGGGCTCCGAGCTCTATCAAGTGCTTCAAACGGTTATTGCGGTTGATTACTCTCCGGTACAAATCATTCAAATCAGAGGTCGCAAATTTTCCGCCGGTCAGCTGTACCATGGGACGAAGATCCGGCGGAATCACCGGAAGTACGTTTAAAATAGTCCAGGCAGGATTTAAACTTGCTTTTTTTAATCCTTCAATAATTCTAAGCCTCTTGGTAACTTTTACTTTTCTTTGTCCGGAAGTTTCCTGCACCTCTTTATGAAGATCCGCAGTCAGTTTGGCTAAATCTATTTTTTTAAGAACATTGAGAATGCATTCAGCTCCCATCCCCACTTCAAAAAATGAGGTAACTTCATATTCTCTTAACTTCAAATACTCATCTTCGGATATGACCGCTAACGGACGGAGTTTGCGTGCTAAATCTGCAATTGTGTTAAAAATTTCTTTGGCTGTAATATCTTCAGCAGAACTTTCTTCTTTGATGGAGGTAATCACCTGGTTTTTTCTGAATTCCAACTCTTCAATAGCTAAATCATAGGCTTCCTTATTTTTTATTTTATTTTTGGTATCAGATTTCTTTCCGTCGTATTCTTTCTCCACTTCCTCAATTTTGTTTTTAGACAGTTTTAATCTGGCTTCTTTTCTTTTGTCAAAAATTGTTGAAAGCGCTTCCTGGGCCTGTTTCTGTTTACTCTTATTGACATCAATCACGAGGTAAGAAGCAAAATAAATAATTGATTCCAAAGCTTTGGGGCTTATATCCAGGATAAGTGAAAGTTTTGAAGGAGCTCCTTTAAAAAACCAGACATGGACAACAGGAGCTGCGAGTTTGATATGGCCCATTCTTTCCCGCCTGACTTTACTTTGGGTCACCTCCACTCCGCATTTATCGCAAATAATTCCCCTATATCTTATCCTTTTATATTTACCGCAGTAACATTCCCAATCCTTGGTAGGACCAAAAATTCTTTCATCGAACAAACCGTCTTTCTCCGGTTTGAGAGTGCGGTAATTGATAGTCTCGGGTTTAGTAATCTCTCCGTATGACCAGGCTAATATATCCTGATCTGAAGCCAGAGTGATTTTTAAACCTGAAAAATCAATTATATTGCCGAAATTTCCTTTTTTATCCATATGTTCAAACAAATTACTTTAATAATTACTGAGCTTTTTTTTCAGCTTTGTCTTCCTTTGTATTTGGTTCCTCAACTACTGCCTGTAACTCAGCTGTTTGGACAACACTCTCAGATTTTTTATCCTTGTCTTCCTGACCTGCATCAGGTACAACAGCATCGTCCGCTACCTTATCTGTTAACTTCTTTGGTAAAGCGGTCACAACACCAATGGGATTGACCTTTAATCCCAACGCCTGCAGTTCTTTCACCAAAACTTTAAATGATTCAGGAATGGTGGATGCCGGAATATCATTTCCTTTGACAATCGCTTCAAATGCCCGGGCCCGTCCCACTACGTCATCGGATTTTATTGTCAGCATCTCCTGCAGCGTATAAGCAGCCCGATGGGCCTCCAGCGCCCAAACTTCCATTTCTCCCAGCCTCTGACCTCCCATCTGGGCTTTGCCGCCCAAAGGTTGTTGAGTAACCAAAGAATAGGGACCTGTTGATCTGGCGTGGGTTTTGTCCTCCACCATGTGGATAAGTTTCATGATGTAACCTATTCCCACAACGATTCTTTCCTGAAAAGGTTTACCTGTTCTGCCATCATAAAGTACTGTTTTACCATCGATGGGTAGATTATATTTTTTAAGTTCATTAACAATATTTTCTTCAAGAATTGGCTCAAAAACCGGTACTGCCACTTTGTAATTTCCGTGACTGGCAGCCCAACCAAGATGTGCTTCCAAAAGCTGTCCCAAGTTCATTCTGGATAAAACTGATAAAGGAGAAATGATGATATCCACCGGCTCTCCGTTTCCAAGATACGGCATATCGGAAACAGGAACAATTTTACTGATAACTCCTTTATTGCCATGCCTTCCGGCTAATTTATCTCCCACCACCACTTTTCTGATCTGGGCTACTTTCACGATTATTTTTTTGATGGTACCCGGATGCAGTTCGTCGCCTTTTTCCCTATCTAAAATTTTGACCTCTATGACAGTACCTTTTTCGCCATGCGGCATGCGCAGTGACGTATCTCTGACCTCCCTGGCCTTCTCTCCAAAAATCGCCCGAAGCAATCTTTCTTCGGCTGTCAGTTCAGTCTCGCCTTTTGGAGCAATTTTACCAACCAGTATATCGTTGGGCACAACATCAGCACCAATGACGACGATGCCTTTTTCATCCAAGTTAGCCAACGCTTCCTCTCCAACATTGGGAATATCGCGGGTGGTTTCCTCCGGTCCAAGTTTGGTATCAACCACCTCAGTTTCGTATTCTTCAATACTGATCGAGGTCAATATATCCTCTTTTACCAGACGATCGGAAATAACAATTGCATCCTCATAACCCATACCGTCAAATGAAGAGTAAGCAATCACCAGATTCTGGCCCAAAGCTAATTCTCCCGCCTCAGATGCCGGCCCGTCGATTATTAACTGACCCTTTTTAACTTTACTTCCCAGGGATACTACCGGATTTTGGGAAAAACAGGTGTTTTGTGATGTTCTCTTAAATTTTTCTATGATATAAACGTATTCTTTTCCGCTTTTACCTTTAATAGTAACCTTGCTGGCGTCAATATAAATGACTTTCCCGTCTTCAGGCGAATATACCGCACGCTTCAAGGCTTGCGGAATAACATATTCCATACCGGTTCCGACCACCGGGGAGGCTGGAATTACCAAAGGCACAGCCTGACACTGCATGTGCGTACCCATGAGAGCTCTGTTCGCTTCATCATGTGCAATAAATGGCACTAGTGATGCGGCAATTCCCACCACCTGTCGGGGCACTACATCTATAAAACTGATGTTTTTGGCTTCAGTTTCCAAAAACTCACCTTTATATCTGGCGGGAATCCTGTCTTCAGTGAAAAAGCCTTTTTTGTCGGTCGTCACCCCGGCATGAGTAACGTAATAATTCTGCTCATCTTCAGCTGACAAATATACTATTTCTTCACTAACTCTGCTTTTACCGGAATTCTTATCCTGATAAACTTTTCTGTATGGGGCTTCCAAAAATCCGTATTCATTGACCCGCGCATATAAAGCCAGATAAGTAACTAAACCGATATTTGGTCCTTCAGGGCTTCGTACCGGACAGATTCTGGAATATTGGGATGAGTTGATGTCTCTGATGGAAAATGAAGCTCTTTCTCTGGATATTCCCCCCACTCCCATGACAGTCAGTCTTCGTAAATTATCTAGCTCAGATAAAGGATTTGTCTGATCAAGAATTGTTGATAATTGGGAGGTTCGGAAAAAATCATTGATTGAGGCAATAATAGGTCTGGCATTGACGATCTGACTGGGGGTCAAATCCATCTGTGTACCGGCTAAACTCATTCTCTCTTTGATTGATCTTTCTAGTCTCATCAGTCCTACTTTAAAAGCGCTGTTGGCAACCAGTTCTCCCACTCTTCTAATTCTTCTGTTGGCTAAATGATCAATATCATCTATATTTCCCTGTCCAATGGATAAACGGATCAGGTATTTAATGATGCCGATAATATCTTCTTTGGTTAATATCCAATTCTCCGGATTATTGGGAATATTAAGATCGAGCTTTTTGTTTAATTTATAGCGCCCGACGGATCCCAAACTGTAACGCCGGGGGTTAAAAAATAAATTTTTCAACAAATCTTCCGCATTATCTAATACTGCCGGCTCCCCCGGTCGCATTTTGCGGTAAATTTCCACTACCGCTTCCTCATATGATTTAGTGGTGTCTTTTTCGATAGTGGCTGAAATATAGGGATGGGTTTTTTCGGTATCTGCAAATATATGAAGTAATTCCTCGTCCTTCGATATTCCTACTGCCCGCAGAAGAGTTGTGGCTGCATACTTTCGTCTCCTGTCGATGCGTACTGTGAGAACGCCATGCCTACTGATGGAAAAATCAAGCCAGGATCCGAACAAAGGTCTTACTTCGGCTGAATAAAGGATTTTTCCGGTTGAAGGATCGGTCGTTCCTGTAAAATATGCTCCGGGTGAACGGACAAGTTGATTGACGATACATCTTTCCACACCGTTGATGATAAAGGTACCGTTATCAGTCATCCTGGGAATATCACCCAGGAATACGTCTTGCCTGACCGATCTACCGGTTTGTTTGTTGGTGAGTTTTGTTTCGGCTTTGAGAGGCGCGTCAAAAGTTAAACCCTTAATCAGGCATTCTGCCGGTGTATATCTGGCTTCATCAAAATAATATTTGTCAAATTCGAGTATCCAGTTTTTACCTGTAAAGTCTTCTACGGGAGAAATTTCATTCAGAAGTTCTTGAAGTCCTGTATTTATAAACCAATCATAAGATTCTTTCTGAACAGCAATTAAATCAAGGATGGGTAAATTGGCAGTTTCACTTCCCCAATTGACGCGCTTAATACCACCTGCTTCGTCGGATTTAGAACTGTTTTGCTTTGCCATCGGGAATTATTCTTTTTTAAAATGGAGAGAAAACAACAAAAGAAGCGTACTAATAGCGACGTACGCCTCATTTCTATAAATAATTATCCTAAATTATAACACGTCTGAATTACTTGTCAAGCCTCCGAATTCGAGCCTGTTCGAGCCTGTTGATATCAATTTATATCCTCCGGATCATATTGGAAAATAGTTACCATGGGATTTTCGAAAACTTTTTTTAAAAAGGGGTATTTAGTTTTTAATGTTTCCCGGGAAGCTCCCACATATTTAGTTGCTACAATAAAACCGATGTTATTTTCTTTCAAAAAATTTTGCGCCATTAAACTTTCTTTTTGCGCGAACATAAACTCATTTGCCTGTATATCTTTTTCTTTGGAATTATAGGTTGTAAGAAAATGTCCGGTATAAACATACCGTCCGGAAATACCGGGAATCATCAAATCAATTGCAGTTGCGGGTGAAGCAAGAACGTTACTATCTACTGGCTCTGCTGTACGAAGAAACACCAATCCTTGATATAGATTATCGGGGATATAAGCAAAATGATAGTCAGGTTCAGGTACGGGTCGAACTGCAATTGCCCATCCAGGATAAAAAGACAGCAGATTCATACAAACATACAACACTACCAGTAATGGCAATGCATAGGTCAGGCGAATTCGTCTGGCTATAGCAATTAAGGCATACATCCCCATAACGCCCATAAAAATATAGACCGCGGGGAAGAGAAACCTGAATCCGGGTATGGGTAGCCGGAATAAGAGAGGAATCAGATAACCTGACCAACCCAGGGAAACGATCACGATTGCCGAATCATCATAAACAGATCTGTTTTTTCTGCGAAGAAGCAACCCCAACCCGCCAAGAAACAACGGCAGCAGTAGTCCAAATCCTTTGATGAACTTCACGATACCTATTGTTTTTATTTGCTGGTGATATTGATAAATGTCCCAGTTATTGGCCTGTTTATAGACCGGATCGAAAGCAACGGACCGGAGCATCGTCAAACCGGTAATAATAAATATGAAAAAAAACAACATGACTATAGTTTTGGATACCGGCATCACAGAAAATTTAGTTAACGGAATTTTTCGGATAAATAACAGTGAGATGCATGTGGCCAGCAAAATAAATGAAACGACTAAATCGCCAAGAGCCAAAAAAATATAGGCTGACGACACAAAGATTATCAGCATCAGGCTACCAAGTACCGCGTCTAACTTGAGACTCTTATTCTTACTTTTGCTTATTGCCGTAAATTCGGATTGAAAGATGCCGAGTAAAATAATTAAAAGGCAGATAAAGAGAAAATTAACCAATGCATAATTCGGCGGTGATGTGCCGAAACGCGATAAAATTCTGTTGGAAGTCCGCCAGATATCAACCGACTCTGTCAAAACCAGCGAACCTTGTTTGATGATAAACGAGGGAAAACTTGAGGAAAATAAAAAGAGCAAAAAGGCAATAATTCTCTGTTTGACCGGAATATTAATGTAACGAACCAGAAGAAGATAACTTGCCCCGATAAAAAGAAATTTAAAAAGTAATCCGAAATAATTTAATGACTGATATGATTCCCATCCCAATAACCCGCCTATTCTCCCCATCAAAAGATGATTGAAATAGATGAGGGTTGAGGGAAACCTTTCGATGGAAAATCGGTTTTCCGTGAGCCATTTTCCTTCTTTTCCCTGATAGAACTGGTCCAGATAGTAATAATAATCTTCAAAATATCCCGGCATACCTATAAAGACAGAGTCTGACGTTTGTCGCATGAAACGGGAACTAAATCTTGGTGAGGTTAAAATAACCATACTCAGGCTGAAGAAGATTAAAAGAACCAATTCAGCAGTTTTTTTTGACAGAATTGTTTTCATGCTCCAAACAAATTTTACGATATATGTTTTAAGATTTGCACCTCTGTCATTCCGAGCGATCCCGACTCAGTCGGGAGAGCGTGGGAATCTTTCATCAGATTGCCGCGTACCCCGACACAACTTCGGGGTCCCTGCCTGCGCAGGCAGGCTCGCAATGACAACTGCGAAACTCATGTAATATACTTCTTCTCAAAGAATTCTCTCTGTTTATCAGTTTAGGGCGTATTAGAAAATAATAGTATCAACTTTAATATCGTATAATACACCACAAAAATACGTAATAGTAAATAACCGATATAAGTTATTTACTAACGTCGCCTTAGTATATACCCACGTAACTCAGATTTGCAACTGAGTTACTCAGTATATACCCCTCCCTGCCTGCCGGCAGGCAGGCAGGTAATCCGCTTTGCTGCCCCTTCGGGTTGCAAACCGGAGTAAGATGGGTATACACCTTACTCTTTTGAACCTATCTATAATACATAATAAAACAAACATCAGTTTTTTTGTATAATTAATCTTGTGCAAAACTATTTCCATGCGTAATCTATGCGCGCAGACCAATACAAAGCCATGTACGAACACGAAGATACCCATTGGTGGTTTCTGGCAAAACGTGATTTTATCACTTCTCTTCTTCCTAAACCGCAACAAAACCTAAAGATTCTTGACGTTGGAGCAGGCACCGGAGGCATGAGTGTCTTCTTGGGTGCCTGGGGTAAAGTGCTGGCTGTTGAAAATTCAAAATATGCCATACCTTATCTCAAAAAACGAGGGGTGGATTATATAAAGTCTTCTGTAGAGATGTGTTCCTTTAAACCCGATTCATTTGATCTTATTTGTGCGTTTGATGTTCTGTACCACAAATCAATTCATAATGACGAACAACTTATTCATAAATTCCGCTCATGGCTAAAGCCTGGGGGTATGCTTTGTGTAACTGACTGTGCAGTACCGTCTCTTTTCAGCCATCATGATCAGGTTATGCACGCCAGAAAACGGTATAAACATTCGGAGCTTGTCAGTATCATTTTAAAAGCAAAATTAAATATTCAAAAGGCAACATATATTTACTTTTTCACGTTTCCGTTGTTTATCCTGGTACGCCTGATTGACAAATATATTCCGCTTAATACAGTCGCAAAAGTACCTGCACCGATAAATACATTACTATTGTTTCTCTGTTTTCTGGAAAGTAAGCTTCTTCCTTATTTGAATTTTCCGATCGGCTCATCTATACTTGTGGTTGCTGTCAAACAATGAACACCAAATCACTAAGTGTTATTCTGCCTACATATAATGAAATAAATAATATTATACCGATAATTCATCAAATCCGATCTCTCGCCCATCCTGATGAAATCATTGTGGTCGACGATAACTCAACAGATGAAACCGGCTCGATTGTGTCTGGCTATTGCCGTACCCACAGGGATGTTGCCCTTATAGAAAACAACCCGCGCCTGGGATTAACTAAATCGCTTCAAAGGGGAATTGATGAAGCGGCGGGAAAGTATATCGCATGGATGGACGCGGACTTTTCCCATCCGCCAGACCTTCTGCCAATAATGTTAAATGCAATCAAAAATGCTGACATTGTTGTGGGCTCGTGGCACATCACAAATGGACGCGATAACAGAACGGAAAAACTCCATCGACTGATTAGCGCGTTTGTCAATTATCTATGCCGGATTCTCTTTTCTTCAACGATTCACACTTATACATCGGGATATATTCTGACTAAAAAATCAGTTCTTGAGGAACAGCCCCTCCGCGGAAATTACGGCGAATACTGTATAGATTTTTTAGTGAGAAACCAAAGAAGACAAAAAAAGATAGTTGAAGTTCCATTTACCTGTGTTTCCCGGGTAAAAGGTCTATCTAAAACATGTCCTGATATGAAAACTTATTTAGTCCACGGTTTGAGATATCTGAGCATGGTAGCAACTTTGCTGGTAAGTAATGGTCAATAATCGAAACACTATCTGACATACTTCAATCCACCTCATATTGCAATTCACGTTCGTTTGTGATAAGATCTTTGTCAGTTAATGAGTTTTTTGTGGTGGGAGGTTCCCACCATTTTTATAATATGCCGGCAATAGTCCGAACCGAGTTTGCCTTAGCTTTAAATCAGGTCGCTACCGAACGGGGTATAGACCCTGAGGTGGTATTGGAAACTATTAAAGCGGCAATTCTGGCTGCTTTCCGCAAAGACTACGGGTCGCAGGATTTGGAAGAACTGAGTGTTACTATTGACCCAAACACCGGGGAAGCAAAAGTCATTAAAGAAAAAAAAGATATTACCCCGCCGGGTTTTGGCAGAATTGCCACCCAAACTGCCAAACAGGTTATCCTGCAGCGCATCAGGGAAGCAGAGAAAAAAGCTATTATCTCCGATTTCGTCACTAAAGTAGGTACCATCACCAACGGAATGGTGCTTCGTTTTGACGGCCCCAATGTCATCGTGGATATCGGTCGGGCAGAAGGCGTCATGCCTCCGCAGGAACAAATCCCGAACGAGCATTACAGGCTAAACCAGCGTTTGACTTTTTATTTAGAAGGAATTAAACAAACCATGCGGGGAGAAGAAGTCATCGTTTCCCGGGCACATAAAGGTTTGATTTTGGGGTTGTTTGCGCGGGAAGTCCCTGAAGTTGCAAATTCTGCTGTGGTTATCAAAGTAATTGCCCGTGAACCCGGCAACAGGACAAAAATTGCCGTCAGTTCCACACAGTCAGGAGTGGACCCTGTCGGAAGCTGTGTTGGTCAAAAAGGAGTCAGGGTTCAATCTGTCATTAATGAGCTTGGAGGACTGGAAAAAATTGATATTGTTCAATGGAGTGAGGATATCAAGTTTTTTATACAATCGGCTCTTGCCCCGGCCAAAGATATAGATATCATAACTAATGATAAGAAAAACTCAGCCCAGGCCTTTGTACCTGATGATCAGCTGTCTCTTGCTATCGGCCGGGAAGGTCAAAACGTCCGTCTGGCGGCCAAACTTACCGGCTGGAAAATCGATATAATTGGCAAATCTGAAGCAGTCAAGGTCAAAACATCTGCAAAAATACCTGAAAAAGTGAAAAAAGTGAAAAAAACTGCTAAAAAGGCGGCAAAAACGCCCGCAGCTTCCAAGAAGTGAAAAAAATGTCCATGAAGTTTTACTTATCTTATTATGCCCAAATCAAAAACAAAAATTCAGCCCGTTTTATTACCGCCTCCTGTCGTGACCATACTTGGCCATGTGGATCATGGTAAAACTACTCTGCTTGATCTGATCCGTAAAACCAAAGTAGCCCAGAAAGAAGCCGGCGGGATTACCCAGCATATAGGTGCCTATCAAATACGGATAAGCCCGAAGGGCGAACCGTCATCCCAAGCGACCCCGACGTTACGTCGGGGGAGTCGAGGAATCCCCTCCGAACACAAAGAAGAGATCCTTCGACAGGCTCAGGATGATTTTGTGTCTGCGGGACACAAAATCACCTTTATCGATACTCCGGGACATGAAGCTTTTGCCAAAATGAGAGAGCGTGGTGCCATGGCCGCTGATGTAGCCATACTGGTTGTCGCAGCCAATGACGGAGTTCAACCGCAAACAGTTGAATCAATAAAACACATCCAATCTGCCAAAATACCTTCAATTGTTGCCCTTAACAAAATCGACCTGCCGGGAATTAATGTCGAGAAAATAAAAAAACAACTTACCCGGGAAGGATTGTCTCTAGAAGAATATGGCGGTGAAACTCCCCTTATTCCTATCTCTGCCAAAACCGGTCAGGGACTGGATAAACTTTTAAGTACCATTACCTTGGTTTATGAACTATACCGGAAAAAGCCTCCGACAGCTAATTTTGAAGCTGTAGTGATTGAGTCACAGCTGTCAAAATCTAAAGGTCCAATCGCAACCGTAATCATCAGAAACGGCACTCTGACCAGAGGGGAAGAGGTCGTCAATGAAGGCAGGGAATTCAAAATCAGAGCTCTCATTAATTTTCTTGGACAAAATATCTCTCAGGCGACAAATGGTGATCCTGTCGAAATTTTGGGCTGGAAAATACTTCCGGCAATTGGCAGCAGAATTTATAAAAAAAATGAGCCGGTCATAGAAGCTGCTCAGGTAAATAAGCAAATAATCACGCCGTCTGATAATCCCGGGGAAGAAAAAATAAAGCTGATTCTTAAAGCTGATACGGCCGGATCCCTGGAAGCTTTAACTGTGGTCTTATCTTCCAAGGTGGATATCATCTTATCAGGTGTAGGCAATATTTCCGAATCCGATATACTTCTTGCTAAAACAGCCAAGACCATCATTGTTGGTTTTAATATCGAACCTTCGCAAAACGTCGTCAAGCTGGCTAACTCGGAAAAAGTTTTAATCAAAACCTTTCATCTTATCTATAAGTTGTTTGAAGAATTAGATGAAGTGATTGAAGCGATTAAAAAAGGAAATCTGGTATCAATACTCGGAGAGGCAAAAATTATAGAAATTTTTTCTTATAAAGAAGATAAAATTGCCGGCGTGAAAGTGATTTCAGGACGGATTGCCCGCGGTGATCAGATAAAGCTGGTCCGGGGTGAAGAAGAAATCGGCCGCGCTAAAATTAAATCTCTTCGCCATGGTAAAGAAGACATTTCCAAAGTCGAACAGGGAAAAGACGGAGGTGTAATATTATCCCAAAAACTTGACTTTTTGACAGGTGATAGTATAATAGCTATAGGATAAAAACCCCTTTGATAAGGGGATTTTTTAAAACTTATGAATAACACAGCAGGAAGTAATGTTAATCAGGCAAGATCATTACTAGATAACTCTAAATCAATTCTCATAGCCACCCATATACGGCCAACCCTGGACGGTGTGGCGGCCAGTTTGTCATTATATTTATCATTATCGGCTTTAGGTAAACAAGTGAGTATTATTTGCCCGTCGGAGATGACCGTCGAATACAGTCATCTGGTGGGTGTAGATAAAATTACCAATGAATTGACCAAGTCCTCTGGTAAAAATCTGGTCATCTCTTTTCCTTATCAGGAAGGTTCTATCGAAAAAGTCAGCTACAATATTGAAAATGATACTTTTAATTTAGTCATTGAGCCAAGAGAAGGTTTTCCTCAAATAACTCAGGATGCCATCAACTATACCTATGGCAACGGAGATACAGATCTGATCATTGTTGTCGACTCTCCCCGCCTCACGGATCTGGATCAGATTTACCAAAATAACCAGTCTCTGTTTAATGCCAAAAATATTATCAACATCGACAGCCACAATCAAAATACTAATTACGGCAGGGTTAATGCCGTAGATACTACAGCCTCCTCAACCAGTGAAGTCGTTTTATCATTTTTATCAGGACTTGGGATAAAAATTGACCCTGACACTGCCTCTAATCTCCTGCTTGGTCTTTCCTCAGGAAGTGCAAACTTCACCTCCGCAAAAACATCGGCCGCCACATTTGAGGCTGCCGCCATCTGTTTAAGAAATGGAGCTAAAAAGAGGGACGGACAAAATTCTTTTTCTGATATGACAGATCAGTTTGGTCAAGGTCAGTACGGCAACCAGCCAAAATTAATGCCAAATCTCCCTAAAATGAAGCCACCTACTCCTTTTTTGGGTACTCAGATAAATCCTTCTCCAAATAAATCCGGTCCGGTGAATACTTCACCAAACCAGAATAACAACCCTCCACCCGACTGGCTGAAACCAAAAATTTACAAGGGTTCTGGAGGACTGCTGTAAAACCCCGTACCCTGAGATAACTGCTCATTGTAGAAAAACTCCCTATATTGTATAATGAGACATCTTAGATTAAACTTAATATTCGTTTCACCGATCTAATCAACGATTTTATCTAGAACTTAAATACTCCATACAAAGTTAAATTATTTTAGAAATCATGGTTGTCCAAAACAGCGATAAAAATAAGATTATTAAAGAATTCGCCACCAAAAGTGGTGACACCGGTAGTCCAGAAGTACAGGTTGCTCTTTTATCCCATAAAATTGACAATCTGGTTTCCCATCTCAAACAAAATCCTAAAGATAATCACTCCAGACGCGGACTTCTTGGGGTAATTTCCAAAAGAAGAAGACTGCTTACATATCTTCAAAAAAAAGCAAGTGACCGGTACAAAGATATCATTAAAAAATTAAAGTTGTCAAAGTGAAATATGAAAACTACCTCCAAATCCGTTGAAATAGGCGGGCGATTATTGACTTTGGAAGTCGGACGTCTGGCAGAACAAGCAACCGCCTCGGTTTTGGCTAAATACGGTGACACGATGGTCTTGGCAACTGTTGTTGCCTCTAAACAGCCTTCAAATTTATCCTATTTTCCCTTATCAGTTGAATATATCGAGAGGCTTTATGCCGGAGGCAGAATCAAAGGCAGCCGCTGGGTAAAAAGAGAAGGCAGGCCGTCTGATGACGCAATTTTAAAAGGAAGAGTTATCGACCGGTCAATCAGGCCCCTTTTTGACAAAAATTACCATCACGATATTCAAGTCATCATCACCATACTTTCGATAGACGGTGAAAACGAACCGGATATTTTAGGGCTGGTTGCAACCTCCGCCGCTCTTGCCATTTCGCCAATCCCCTGGGATGGACCAATTGGCGCGGTCAGGGTAGGATATGTCCCTCCTAAAAACGGGGATCCCGGTTTTTTTATTAATCCCCGGCTAAAAGAGTATGAATTTTCCGAACTTGACCTGATCGTGTCCTCCACAGATAAAAAGGTGGTTATGTTGGAGGCGGGCAGCAATGAAATTCCTGAAGCAGCAGTATTTGAGGCAATAAAATTTGCCAAAACAGATATCGTGAAGATAATCAGCTGCATCCGTGATCTGGTTAAGGAAGTCGGACAAAAGAAAATAGTAATGGAAAAAACAGGTGAGGAAAATGTTTTATACGATTTGATTAAAAAGAAATACTACAGCCGCATTGAGAAAAGCACGCTGGCAAAAGCCAATAAATCTGAAGACAGTGAAGATCTTTCCTTGATTTCCGCCGATATCCAAAAAGACCTGAATGAAAAATATGATAAAAACGCCATCGAAAAAGTGCTGGATACGCTTTTTGAAGAAAAAATCCGTGAAGATATATTAAAAAAGAAAATCCGCCATGACAAAAGAGGAGTAGATGAAATAAGACCAATTAGTTCTGAAGTGAGCATACTTCCCCGCACACACGGGTCGGCGATATTTAAAAGAGGAGAAACCCAGGTACTGACTATTGCCACACTCGGTTCACCTTCTCTGGAACAGTTGATCGAAAGTCCTGAAGGTGAGACATCCAAAAGATACATGCATCACTATTCAATGCCGCCTTACTCTGTCGGCGAAACTGGCAGAATCGGTACACCAAGCAGGCGTGAAGTAGGGCATGGAGCTTTAGCTGAACGGGCACTTTTACCGGTCATTCCTTCTCAGGAAATATTCCCCTATACAATCCGCCTTGTTTCAGAAATCATGTCATCCAACGGTTCAACTTCGATGGCCTCAACCTGTGGTTCCACCCTTGCCTTGATGGACGCAGGTGTGCCTATCAAAAGTCCGGTTGCCGGAATTTCGATCGGTTTGGTTTCAGAATCAGATAAAAAATATATCCTTTTGACAGATATCGCCGGAATAGAAGATTTCAGCGGCGAGATGGATTTCAAGGTAGCAGGAACCGCCAAAGGTATTACTGCAATTCAACTGGATGTCAAAAATCATGGTATTACCGACGAAATAATTGAAGAAACCTTTGTGCTGGCAAACAAGGCAAGAATGCTAATTCTCGATAAAATGAGCCAAACCATCAAAACACCAAGAACAAATCTTTCCCAATACGCACCAAGAGTATCGATAATCAAGGTACCTCAGGAAAAAATCGGAGAGGTTATCGGACCCGGAGGAAAAGTAATCCGCCATATCATTGCCGAAACCGGATGTGAAGTCAATGTGGACGATGACGGTAATGTCACTATCACCGGAACTGATCCCGTTAAAGTGGAAATGGCACACCGCTGGATTTCAGGAATAGTCAAAGACGTCCAGCCCGAAGAGATATATGAAGGAATTGTCAAAAGAATTCTTCCCTTTGGTGCGTTTATCGAAATTCTTCCCGGTAAAGAAGGTATGGTACACGTGTCGCAAATGTCAATTGGATTTGTTTCCGATCCCAATACAATAGTTAAAATAGATCAAAGAGTAAAAGTTAGAGTGATTGAGGTTGACAATATGGGAAGAATCAACCTCTCCATGCTCTTTGGCGAAGACGCCAAAAAAAGGCCTGACAACAAACCGGAAAGAAGAGAAGGAAGGTTTGACAGGCCCCGCCGGAGATATTAAACTGGCTTTTCATGAAATTTTCGACATATGCCATACATATCGGAAATGAGCCGAATCTGCAACCGGGCGGGAGTGGTGATGTAGTCATACCAATTCACCTCTCGACAACCTTTGCCAGAAAAAAGGTCAACCGGCCTACTCAGGGACTCGAATATTCCAGGTCAGGAAATCCAACCCGCTTTGCTCTGGAGAAAAATCTGGCGGCTTTGGAAAATGGCAAATTCGGCTTTGCTTTTTCCTCGGGACTGGCTGCCATAACCAATATACTTTTTCTCTTACAAAAAGGTGATCATGTGGTATCAATTGATGATGTTTATGGAGGAACCAGAAGGCTTTTTACGCAGGTTTTTGCAAAGTGCGGGGTAGATTTTACTTTTGCCGACTTTTCAAATAGTGCTGATTTAAGCAAATTTCTGAAACCTGCGACGAAAATTGTCTGGATGGAATCACCCACCAATCCTTTATTGAAAATTATTGACATTGCCTCCGTGAGTAAACTGGCAAGAACAATGAAAATCCTGACAGTTGTTGACAATACTTTCGCCTCCCCTTTCTTTCAAAAACCGCTGGATCTTGGAGCTGATATTGTCATCCACTCCATGACAAAATATATCGGAGGGCATTCTGATGCGATTGCCGGGTGTGTCATGGTAAATGATGATCATCTGGCCGAAAGTTTCAAATTCCTGCAAAATGCGGTTGGAGCAATTCTATCTCCCTTTGACAGCTTTCAAATATTAAAGGGCATCAAAACTTTATCTCTTCGCATGCACACTCATGAAGAAAACGCCAAAAAAGTCGTCGGGTTTTTGTCCCGCCACTCAAGGATCAAAAAAATTTATTATCCGGGACTGATCTACCACAAGGGGCACAAAATAGCCGAAAAACAAATGTCAGGATACGCAGGTATGGTTTCTTTTGAACTTCAAGGCAATCTTAAGACGGCTGTCAAATTTTTAGAGTCTCTCAAACTTATCTCTATTGCTGAAAGTCTGGGAGTGGTGGAATCGCTGATAGAACACCCTGCATCCATGACCCACAGCTCAGTTCCCAAAAAAGACCGGGAAAAAATCGGGCTCAGCGATACGCTCATCAGACTGTCAGTCGGTATTGAAGACGTGGAGGATATCATCGGTGATTTGGATCAGGCTCTGCAAAAAATATAATCCTACTGTCGAGGGTGGTATAATAATGCTATGATTTCGAATACCCAGAAGCATGAGCTTTCCGCTTACTTTTCCGGCCAACCCGTGGATGCGGTCTATTTGTTCGGCTCGCAAGCCACGGGAAAAGGAAACAAGTTAAGTGACATTGACGTGGCAGTACTGTTTAGTGAAGGACTCGACGATAGGCAGCGGTTTGACTTGCGTCTCTCAATGATGAGCGATGTGGGTAAGATCTCTCACTTTTATGACAATGCTGAAGTTGTTGATCTGGACAACGTGCCTCTTGCCCTGCAATATCAAGCCATTGCCCCGCGTCAGGAATTGTTTGTAAAAAACCGTACTCGGCAAGTACTATTTGAGGCTCGAGTGATGTCGAAGTTTTTTGATTACGTCTATTTTATTAAAACAAATACGAGTGTCGGATTAGCCGCTATAATCCGGTAATGCAGAAAAAGGAATTATTTATGGACGCTATTGATCGAATACACATACGCCTGAAGTTATTACGATCCTATATGAAGAAGCTTTCTCGCTTTGAGCGTTTGACAGAGGAGGATCTTTTAGCAGATGAGGATCGTCGGGTGATGATAGAACGATATTTCCAGCTTGCATGCGAAGTGGTTATTGATATCGCCAATCTTCTCAATGCCGAGTTTCGATTTCGACCGGCAAATGATGCAAAAGAAAGTATTATCATCCTTGGAGAAGAAGGGGTGTTGAAGAAAGAGTTTGCCAATCAATTTGCCCCTATGGCGGGATTTCGAAATATTCTTGTCCATGACTATATCGCCATCGATTATACAAAAGTAGCAGATTATCTCAATAGCCGCCTCGGAGATTTTGAAACCTTCGCTAAAGCAGTAGCGTCCTACCTTGTATAACTTCTGTTATTCTCAGAATACGTTTAACTTATATTTTTTCAGAAACTCTCTTTTTAATTTAAGCTCTTCAATATTGTGATAAAGTCTACCCAACATTTCATCATTTTCACCGTTAATTAATGCTCCTCGCGCGGGGGCTAAATAATGATACTGTTTGGAAAAGTTACGGCTGCGCAGGATGGAATTAATAAATATCGCCAAAATAATTAAAAAATATAATATTTTGGCCATCTTTACTGTCTTTTTACCCTGTTTGCGCTGACTTAAAAACGTATTTTCTTTAATAATGAACAAAATTGCTAATAATGACAGCCAGAAGAGATTGGAGAATGAAACATATCTGGAACTGATCGCCTGAAGTAGTCCTAATCTGTATCGTCCTAAACTTGTCAGAAAAGCGCTCATCAAGGAATAACTACTTAAAGCGATAATCGGCATAAATAACGTTATTTTTTGTAATAATAATTTTCTTGCAATAATGATTAAATATATGAAAAATAATACTCCGGTAAGTCCGGCCACTAAGGCGCCGGCTCCGTTCATGCTGACAAGGGGCGCGCCAATAAAAGCGAATATATAAATCGTCAGCAAAAATATATTTTGCACCGAAAAATTTGCTTTAAGCGCCTCGGAGCCCGGGGAAAGATGAGTGTAAAGAAAAAAAACTAAAATCGAAAAAGCTGACCAAAAAATTAAGATTATATTTTTATTCTTTTGCTTTTTAAATTTCAGAATAATTAATCCAATAATCCAGTAAATTAACCCGTTGGCAAAAGAAAACGTAGCGACTATTCCTAAAAACATGCCTTTCAATAAATTACTCGACTTTATTTTTCGGAGGCTTAAAATTTTAAGTCCTGTAACTACTGTAAAAAGATTTAAAAAAATCTGCACCTGCCAGCCCCACAGCCAGTTTTCCCACTGGGTCAGGGAAAATACCACCAGAGAAATCACGGGAACAAATTGCAGATAATTTTTTATCCTAAAAGCGGAAAAAATCAACTTGAATAAATAAAATAAACTGATAAATATTCCAATCGCTAAAAGAAGATTTAAGATCAATTCGGGTAAAATCCTGTAGCCCGTCAGGTACGCCAAACCAAGCAGAATAAGACGCGGAAAAAATGGTCTGTGCTCGTTGTGATAAGAACTGAAATCTGAAAAATTTACCTTGCTAAGATAGGATTTTTGCAGTAATCCGACAAAATCCCATTCATCCCAAAAGGGCACACCGACATAATATTTAAAGATTAATATTGTAAGAATAATGAGGGGAAGAAAAGTTACAATCCAAAATAATGCAGGTTTTAATTTCATAAAAATAGGAGCAGTGGTTTTTTGTTTCATTATTTATTAGCGAAGTATGTACAATTTTCGAAGCATTGCATACAATCGTTCACACTAAGATGATTATCTTGAATAATATTCATGTCATAAGTATACCCATCTTACTCCTGTTCGTAATCTATAGGAACAGTAAAACGAATTCGAAAGACAAAAAGAAGGAAAAGACCCCGCAGAAATTTCTGTATTTATATTCCATTTTGGCATATTCTATTTTGGAATATAACATACAATAAGTTAAGAAGATTATGTCCAAAGCTATATACACAAAAGAACATAAACATCTGATCGAAAAGCTAAAATCAGCAAGACTGTCAGCCAAACTTGATCAGAAAACTGCGGCAAAACTGCTGAACAAGTCTCAGTCCTATATTTCAAAAATGGAATCCGGACAGCGCAGGGTTGATATAGTCCAGTTGAAAAGCCTTGCTGATATTTATAAAAAATCAATTGACTATTTTCTAAACTAGTGTATATGGCAAAAAAAGATTTTATCCTTCAAGGATTTACTGAACGTACGCATACAAAAGCAATTCTGCGTTTATTTGATATTAAAAACGTTGAAGAAGTCATTCTGAGCGTTGCTTTCGTAACTGAAGACGGAGTTCGCTTAATAGAAAGCAAGTTACACAAATACGCAAACAAAACGAAAGTATTTTCAGGTATTAGAAATGATATAACGTCTCGTCAAGGACTAAGTCGACTATTAGGATTAGGGGTTTCTGTATACGCTGTAGATACAGGAGCTCGCAATATTGTTTTTCATCCAAAACTATACTTAGTACGAGGAAGTGAACAAGCTCGATTACTTATTGGCAGTGCTAATTTAACGCTTGGTGGTCTAAACAATAATATCGAGGCTAGCCTAATTCTAGATCTGGATCTTGATAATTTCTCTGACAGAAAGTTTGTATCAAAAATTGTAAATCAACTTCTTAAGCTACCAGGTTTATATAATGACCATGTTTTCTTGATTGAATCCGAGCCTCAACTGCTCGCTTTACAAACAAGCGGACGGCTACTTGATGAATCAGAAGCCTCACCGCCACACCCAACCACCACGGCTTTCGCACCTTCAACAGATCTGATTCCACGTATTAAACTAAAAGTTTTACCATTACATCGATCGTCTCGTCGCGCAAAAGCTCAACCCACTACTCATCGTAGGATCAGTGGAACCCCTCAAACTCAAAAACAGTCACAAGTCTCAACTAATCTAGAACTTGTATGGCAAAGCAAGCCCTTAACCGAACGTGATCTTAATATTCCCAAAGAGAGAGGTACACACGCCACTGGTTCAATCAACTTAGACAAAGGGCTTCTTGAAGATAATATAGACCACAGACATTATTTTCGTGATGCGGTCTTTGCTCATCTCCAATGGGAGCCTCGACAATCAGGTACGGTAGAAGAAACTGAAGTTCGTTTTCAGTTGGTTATTAAAGGAATCTATTATGGTGAATTTCCACTACAAATACGGCATAGCACAGACACAAATAGTGAAACTTATAAACAACACAATGCTATGACTCGATTAAGCTGGGGATCAATTGGAGACCATGTGAAACGAAAAGACTTACTGAGTCGCACTTTGTCACTCTTTAGAGACGAAACTGATCCGAAAAGATTTATACTCGAAATTGATTAATTAATTCCTACATCGGTTGATATTCTCTGTCTTCTGTCATGAAGTTTTTGCCAATTATTTAACAACTGTTGTTGATCTGATAAACTTATCCTCAACGCTTTTAAAACAGCATGATCCTGCTTTTCTAAAACCTCTCTGGCCGATAATGTTTTGACAGCCGTATCTAGATTAGCAAGATTTACGGTTAGTTTCTTTGGCAATGGAATAAGCAACTTTTCAATCTCAGAAGGAACCAGCTCTAGCACCCCTCCTCCATAGTGTCTTCCTTCTAATTCTGCACTTAATGCAGTCAATGAGTTTAGAAAAAAACCAACTAGTTGTTTACTGGCTTTATTGTGAACACGAATTCTGTAGGCTGTATCAGTAGTGAATGCTCCAATTTTATTAAATATTAAGCGAGGAATATCATGAGATCTTTTTAACATCCCTATCTCTGTTGCGTAAACGGACGGCACGGAATACCAAGGACTTCGAACACTACATTTATAGCGTAAATGGAGACCTTGTTCTTCTCCATACTGGATATATTTTTTAGCGATGGAATTGTTTGTTGGTTTATTAGAAAACCATATTAAGTTAGTTGGTTTTCCGTTTTTTCTATTTTCTTGATGCTGTCGTTCATCATAAATGATGCCATGACAATGATCACTTCGTCCAAACATTGGATGAGCCCATTTTGATAGGTCATATTTTTGAACTGTTTCATCGGAAACAAGAAAATAGTCATTTGCTCCAGTCACAATGCCAACATCAACTTCCGCGATATCATTAAAACGATATATATCTGGATGCTCAGCAAGTCGATCTATTAAGTTACGGGTTGATAGGTCTAACAGAGCATAGGTCCATTTTCCAGCTACAGTTCTACCATTTAATGATTTAGGAGAAGAAAAAATAATGTCGGGATCTATATCAAGAAATTCTTTTTGTTTGACAGGATAAATACCAACGCCCTCAGCTTTAGCACTAGTACTGCTTCTTTTTTCCGCGAGAAGTAGTACTGCCCCCTGAAGAGTATTTTTAAACCAAAGCTCCTCTGGATCGATGATCACTAACCTTTTGCATTCTCTTCCAAGATATGTCCGGAGAGATTGAGCATGAATAATATGAATAATTTCTGCTGGAACCACCATTGCTAATCGACCTCCAGGTCGCAACATTGCTAAAGAAGCTAGAACAAATGGAACCCATGCATTCGTGTGCTTGGTAAAGGATAAATTAAGTTCATTAAAAATTTCCTCTGATCTTTGTTGAAACTCTTTTGGAAGATATTGATATCTAATGAAAGGTGGATTACCAACTACTGCGTCATAAGATAGTTTATTATTTCGAATATTATTTAGTGACCACTTAAGAAAATCGCCTATTTGTATATCTATATGAGCAGAAATATTTTTTGCTCTTATTTGGGCTTTTTTGGCTTCATTTTCATTAATTTCAAAACCCAATACAGAAACACCTTTCATTCCATGAACTTTATCAATAGCTTCAAAAAAAATACCGTCTCCACAACTAGGCTCAAGGATAGTTCTCGGTTTTATACTTCTAACCCACTTTGTTAAAAAAACCGCTAGATCAAAGGGTGTATAATAACCTCCACGTAATTTTTGTTCGCTCTCGTTTATTTTAAAATTCATAACAATAAATTTATATTAATCTCCTCTTCTTATTAAACCACAAAACTTGCCGCGAATCTCGAGCTCTTTTGGATAGATATTGATTATCGATTTATTTCGAGGCTCTAGATAGACTTTTCCATTTCTATTGCGATAAACTTTTAGTGTTGCGCCTTTTTCTGTAACTGCAACCACCCTGTCACCATCTTCTGCAGTTTTCTGATGTCTAACAACGATAATATCCCCATCAAGAATATTATCATCCTTCATGCTCGTCCCTAGTACTTCAAGAGCATAATAATCGCCTTTTCTGCTTATCATAGACAATGGAACGTCGATTGGCTCCGGATTTTCAATCGGCTCTATTGGAATGCCTGCGGCGATGACGCCAAGCTTGAAGATGCGTCCAAATTGTCGAATTGTTGTGCTGATTCCGCGCGCTATGTTATCGGTTTTCTGGAGAAATCCCCTCGTTTCAAGCTCTTCTACGAAATGCTGGGCGGTACTGACGGACTTTCGAAAATGTCTCGCTATCTCATGAAGCGACGGAGAATAACCATTGTCTTTAACGAAAATCTTGATGAAGTCCAGTACTTGTTTTTGCTTCGGCGTTATTACCATAGATGTATTGACTTTTATTCGTGTTTGCTCTATTATTAATTTATTACTTTTTTATGACTATTGTCAAGAAGTAAAAAATCTGAGATTACCCCAGTTTAGCTTCAAAACACCCATGTCATTGCAAGCACATTCGACAAGCTCAGTGTAAACTCCGCGAAGCCAAGTACCGTCCGGTACCTGGCGAAGCAATCTCTTTTTTCCTGATGGGATTGCCACGTCTCCCGATGTGACATCGGGGTCCTCGCAATGACAACCACAAAGTGGGGTAAGGTCAGGAGTAAGATGAGTATACAAGCTTATGTAAGTACTGATATAATTTTAGATATCATGAATAATACTGCCCAGCCTCAGGAATTGATAGAGTTGACTAAGCTTCAGGAGAAGCTAACCGGTGCTTCTCTGCCTGATGATCTGCGGGATAAGGCTACAGCAATGATTGTACAGGCTTCCCTCAGTTATAAGTATAACGGCCAGCTGTCTGGTTTTGAACAGGCAGCCAAATATATTGACTGGATAGTCAATATCCCTTGGATGAAAAGAAGCAGTGATCTTTTGGATATTGTACAGGCAAAACAGGTGCTCGATAAATATCATTACGGCTTGGAACAGATTAAAGACAGAATTTTGGAATATCTATCAGTCATGAAGCTCAATCTTACTCAAACAAATCAGGACAAAAATGTTCACAATTTCATGCGGGCGCCTATTCTTTTTTTTGTAGGGTTAGTCGGCACCGGAAAAACGACTATTGCCGCCTCGATTGCCCAGGCTATGCAGAGAACCTTTGTCAGAATCCCTTTTGGAGGTATGGGATCAGCTCTTGATTTGAGGGGACAATCCAGAATCCATCCCGACGCCGAAGTAGGTCAGTTAATTAAGGCTCTGAAACGAGCCGGCACTAAAAATCCTGTTATCCTACTTGATGAAATTGACCGCGTCGCCGACCATGCCAGAGCTGATATTATGGGAGTCCTCATTGAGATTCTTGACCCTGAACAAAATGCGGCCTTTGTCGATCACTTTATTGATTATCCTTTTGATCTTTCGGAGGTACTGTTTATCGCCACGGCAAACAATACAACCAATGTTTCAACAGCCGTCATGGACAGGCTGGAACCAATTCAAATGCCATCCTATAATGATGAAGAAAAAATTGTTATCGGAAAGAGTTATGTTTTTCCTAAAGTAATAGTAAATTCCGGATTAAACGGTTCACAGCTTCAGATAGATGACGAAGTCTGGTCTTTGATTGTCAGACCTTTAGGATTTGATTCGGGCATCCGGACTCTTGAGCGGACAATTAACGGCATCTGCCGTAAAGTTGCCAGGATGATTGTGGAAAATAAAGGCAACAGTTTTCATATAACAGGCGAAAACATCAAACAATTCTTACCAAAATGGTGAAGACTCCCCGGACTGAAGTCCGGGGCTTCTTTAAGGTAGAGTCTGAAACCCCGTACCAAAAGCCCCAAGAAGCCATTCATCACCGCATTGAGAAGGCGGGGCTTTTTGGTACTGGGGTAAATCATGATACAATAATAATAATTTAATGCTTACTAGCTCTCCTAACACTTCACAAGAATCGGTTCGAATAATACCTCTGGGCGGGGTTGGCGATGTCACCAAAAATATGTATCTCTACGAATATCATACCTCGCCAGGTATCATCTCCGATATCCTGATAGTCGACTGCGGAATAGGATTCCCTGAAGAAAACATGTATGGAATTGATATCGTAATTCCTGATATTTCCTATCTGCGCGATAAAAAAGATAAAATTAGAGGAATTGTTCTGACACACGGCCATGACGACCATATCGCAGCACTCCCCTACATACTGCCGGAACTGAAAGTACCGGTATACGGCTCAAAACTTACCGCCGCGTTAGCAGAAGTAAAACTTGAGGAATTAGGGTTGCATAATCAGGTAAAAACTATCAATACAGATGATATTTTAAGAATCGGGCCTTTTAATATTGAATTTATCCACGTCACCCATTCCATTCCGGACGCCTGTAATCTAATCATCAAGACTCCAGTTGGCACTTTTTACCATGGCAGTGATTATAAATTTGACTGGACCCCGCTTGATGGCAAAATTACGGAGGTCGGTAAAATAGCCCAGGCTTCAAAGACGGGTATTTTATGCCTGCTGTCAGATTGCGTCAGGGTGGAATCTCCTGGTTACACCTTGTCTGAACGGGTTATTGAGGACACTCTCGAAAAAGAAATCAGAAACTGTCCGGGAAAGTTTATTTTTACCACCCAGTCTTCAAATATTTCACGTATTCAACTGGCGGTTAATGTAGCGATAAGACACAACAGAAAAATAGCATTTCTGGGCCGTTCAATTGAGAAAAATGTCACAGTTTCGCGTAAACTGGGTTACATCAACTTTCCCGATATCCACATCGTCCCCGAAAAGGATCTTTATAAATATCAGGACCGGGAACTGGCCTTGATG
>MFJN01000044.1:56794-58520 GCA_001779235.1 Candidatus Gottesmanbacteria bacterium RIFCSPHIGHO2_02_FULL_40_13
GGCACAACCTCACTCTGCACTATCCAGAATCGCCGAAGGACTTCATAAATATGTCAAAATAAAAAAAGATGACGTGGTGATTTTCTCAGCAGACCCCATCCCCGGCTACGAAAATGCTGTACACGGACTTATAGACGCTCTGACTGCAGATGGGTCACGGGTATCGTATTCTGACATCGTCGACGAACTTCATGTCTCAGGACACGGAGCCGCCAATGACCTTTCTTTAATGCTTGGGTTGACCTCGCCGCAATTCATCATTCCAATTGGAGGAACTATCAGACATATGAGGCACTACTGCCGTCTCGCCCAAAGTATGGGTTACCGGGAAAGCCAGGTAATTCTACCTGCAGACGGAAGTATTATCGAATTCACTCCGAATCACTTTAAACTGGCCGGCAGAATTGACCTCAAAAACATCATGATCGACGGGCTGGGAGTCGGTGATATTGGTAATGTAGTTTTAAGAGACCGCCAGACTATGGCGAGCGACGGAATTGTCATCGTTGTTGTGCCGGTAGACCAAAACAACGGTAAAGTTACGGCAGAGCCTGACATTATTTCCCGGGGATTTGTTTATATGAAAGATTCGGGTGAGCTTATTGGCAAAGCGAAAAAAATCATCATGGAGGTCATGACGCTAAATCAGGGTAGAATCGCCGACTGGCAGTTTTTCAGAAGGCGGGTTGAAGAAAAACTGGCAAATTTTCTATATAAGGAAACCCACCGCCGGCCGTTGATTATCGCCGTCTTGATCAAGGTTTAATAACCTAAGTTGTCAATTCCAGAAAAGTATATTCCAAATCCCCGCTTTTGCCATCCTTTTGATAAATTACTTTTTTAAATCTTGAATAATCAGGAAAATAGGTATCACCCGTAAAGTCTTTTTTTATGACAGTTAAATATAATTTATCAGCAAGTGCTATTGCCTGTTTGTAAATCTGACCTCCGCCGATAATAAATATTTCTTTACCCTTTGCTATCTCAATTGCCTCTTTTAATGAATGTACAACTAAACATCCTTCAGTTTTATAATTTACATCATGAGTAATGATAATATTTGTTCGATTGGATAATGGTTTACCGATCGACTCGAAAGTTTTTCTTCCCATAATGACAGGGTGACCGGAGGTGATTTTTTTAAAGCGGGCAAAATCTTCCCTGATATGCCAGAGCAGTTTGTTGTTGTTTCCGATTACTCTGTTTTTGGAAATTGCCGCAATAATGGAAATCGTGGGATTCATAATTTCAGGATTAATTATGAATGAATGTCATGCCTTTGGCAATATTTGAAAGTAATAATATTCCAGATTCAGGGTTGTCCAGTTCCTAATTACGAGGTGAAACCTCGTTTTGGAGCATAATAACAACTTATTAATTAATTTGCAGAGAGCGAGGGATGAAGTTGGAACGTTTTTAATACAAGGTTAATACGAGGTTTAATACGAGGTTGCACCTCGTTTCAAAAGCTTCGTCAAGTCAGACTTGACTTCGGGTCAAAGACTGAACTACTGATCATCGGTATTGGCCTGGCATTGACAGTAGGTCCACATAGCCGTTTTACCGGAGCATTGTATCCCGGTATTCAAGACGACGGTTGAACAGTTCTTATTACTGGAACTATAACAGGTGGGGCCGGTACTATTAAGAATAAGATTATTGGACCCTAAAAGATCGGTCCCTATATCAAGACATGATAGTTGGTTGGCAGAGCATATCTGGCTAC
>MFJN01000045.1:0-474 GCA_001779235.1 Candidatus Gottesmanbacteria bacterium RIFCSPHIGHO2_02_FULL_40_13
TTTAATTTTCTAAAATTTCCTTAGTTTATGTATCGGGTGAAAGTTGAGGCGGCCTTCGGCAATTATTATGCCGCCGAAAACCAGAATGCTTCCAACTAAAAAAATTGGGGTGATAGATTCGCCAAGAAGAGGCATTGCTATAAGAATTGCAACGATAGGGTCAAGATAAGTGAAAATTCCTACTTCCTGAACGTCCATATTTTTTACTGCCCACTCAAACAGAAAGTATCCTGCTGCCGAAGAAAGAAAAATGCCGTAAATTATTCCTGTCCAACCTCTGTAATCAAGGTATGCTATAGAGTTACCGTTTAACATTTCAGATAAAGCCATTGGTAAAAAAGTAATACTTCCGATCAAAAATGACCAGAAAGTAATTGATTGGGCAGGATATTTCGGAAGTATTTCTTTACTCATGATCGCATGTCCGATAGCTCCGAACATAGCAAGGACAAAAAATAAATTCCCCAGAATTTG
>MFJN01000045.1:526-900 GCA_001779235.1 Candidatus Gottesmanbacteria bacterium RIFCSPHIGHO2_02_FULL_40_13
AGCAAACTGATAATTGTCCCGATTAAGACTTTATTATGGCGTTTCTCATGAAGAATCAGGATAGAAAATAGATAAAGAAATACCGGTCCGGAGGAGGCGATGATGGGAGCGTTTATGGAAGGAGCGTATTTTAATCCCAGAAAGAAAAAAGAGATATTTATAGTAATGCCAAAGATCGAAAGCAGGACTAATTTAGACCAGTCCTTTTTCTCTATATGACAATTCGATATGGAGAAAGGAAGAATAAGAAGCATGGCGCCGAAAAATCTGATGAAGGCAAGTGTAAAGGGAGTTATATTTTGAAGCGACAATTTAAAAACCGGAGAAGCTGCTCCCCAAATGAGATTGGCAATAATAAGGGCAAATACCGCTTT
>MFJN01000045.1:996-1143 GCA_001779235.1 Candidatus Gottesmanbacteria bacterium RIFCSPHIGHO2_02_FULL_40_13
TTGCTTCGTCCGGTCCGATTATTAAAACAAAAGGTATATTTTTCTTGTTGGCATATTTCAGCTGTTTGTCCAGTTTGTCATTAGGATCAGGATAGAGGTCGGTGTTTATATGTTTTTCTCGAAGTAGCTTCGTAATTTTTTGCGACT
>MFJN01000045.1:1357-2710 GCA_001779235.1 Candidatus Gottesmanbacteria bacterium RIFCSPHIGHO2_02_FULL_40_13
ATCAACGGCAACGATAGCTTTATATGGAATATCTTGATAAAGTTCACGGTCGTTGATGATTGCGATGGGTTTTTTGAATCCTAAATTTTTATAAATATCGATAGTTAAAGCAATTGTTTCACCATCTGCGGTTCTGTCATCGACTCCAAAAATATCTGCGTCGCATTGGAGAAACTCCCTGTATCTTCCTTTCTGGGGTTTTTCCGCCCGCCAGACGGTTTGGATCTGGTAGCGTTTGAATGGAAGAGTAATTTTATCGGGATACTGGGCGATCAGTCTGCAGGTTGGTACTGTCTGGTCATATCGAAGAGCAACTTTTCTTCCGCCGGTATCGGTGAATTTGTAAAACAGCTTTTCGTCCTCGCCGATATTGCCGGTAAAAACTTCGAGGTATTCGATTGCCGGAGTTTCAATCGGTTCAAAACCGTAGAGTTCGAAAGTTTTCCTTATGATATCAATGACATACTGACGTTTCTTAGCTTCTTCCGGCAGAAAATCCCGAAATCCTTTTAGCGTTTGAGGAGTGATCATAAAATCGTTATATCTTTGCTGGACTTGGATAAAATTTCACAGCCTTCTTTAGTCAATACTACCAAATCCTCGATCCTTACGCCACAATTTCCTTCAAGATATATTCCCGGCTCAACTGTCACAACCATATTTTCTTTCAGAACTTCTAAGCTTTCAGGTTTCAGTCTTGGTGCTTCATGGATAGCCAGGCCCACTCCGTGACCCAGACCGTGAGGATATTCAGGAAATCCTGCCGATTTAATGTATTCGCGGGCAACTTTGTCGATTTCAGCTGTTTTTAATCCGCTTTTAATCTTTTTAAGGGCTAATTCTTGAGCTTTGTAAACCGTGTTATATATTTTAACCTGATTATTATCCGGGCTGCCGAAAAAGACTACTCTCGTCATGTCAGCGCAATATCCTTCTACTTTGGCTCCGAAATCCAAGAGGATAAGGCTATTAGTCGTTAGTCGTTGGTCGTTAGATGAAAGATAATGGGGGATGGCGGCGTTTTCATCATAGGCGACGATTGGAGGAAAGGCGATATCTCCGGCATTTTTTTTAAGGAAAAACTCCAGTTCAAGAGCTAAGTCTTTTTCACTTACGCCTTTTTTTATTTTCTCTTTAATATATTCAAAAGCCATATCAGTCATTTTAGCCGCACTTTTAATCTTGGTGATTTCATCATTATCCTTGGTTAAGCGTTCTTCTTCGACGATATTTTCGGTGGGGGTAAGAAAAGAGGGCAATTTTGTTTTTAGCGATTCATATTCGGAAACGGTCAGATTGTCCTTCTCAAATCCTATTTTATTGATTTTTTCTCTTTTGATAATTTCAGTCAGG
>MFJN01000045.1:2825-4981 GCA_001779235.1 Candidatus Gottesmanbacteria bacterium RIFCSPHIGHO2_02_FULL_40_13
CAAATAAAAATCCTTCTCTTTCGTTGGGGGAAAGTCCGGCAAATCCGGTGAGATATGAAACATTATACTGGTTACTGATAAATAGAGCGTCTAATATTAAACCAGCCAGTTTTTTTCGGATTTTAACTATTTTATTCATTTGGGGATGGATTAGGTGTCGCAGAAGGAGTCGCAGATTCAGAAGGTGTACTTTTCGGAGTTGTCGTAGTTAGTAGTATTCTAGTAGCGGATATACGGTTGTCTTCTTTTTCGTTTGGCGTACCGATTACACGGATAATATCTTCCTTATTCAGTTTGGAAAAGCCGATTTTAACCAATGCTTTTTTTACTAAATCAAGTGAATAAGACTTGGTATAAGTTTCTATATCAACAATGATAGTTTGTCCTTCATTTGTATTCAGGGAAATTGTAAAGTTTTTAGAGTCCTTATCTGTGATCTTGCCAAGTAACGATAAGGTATTCGGCATAACATAAATATATTTAGCATTTAATGTAATTTTGTCGGTATCAAAATATCCGAAGGCAGTAATCCGATCGCCTTCCGCGAGTTTATTTGCTTGAATTTTTGTTTTATCCGATTTTGCCAGCGTATAAATTTCTGTATCGTCGGAATAATAAACAGTTTGATCTCCTTTTTTTGTACTTAGGGTTAGTGTGTTTTTGTCAATCTTTTTTATGTTTCCGAAACGTGCTGCTTTTTCGTTATTTCTTATTTCCGCGACTTTTGTAGCGATTTTCTCTTTAAAGATTTCTATCTGTTTGAGTTTATCTATCAAATCTGATGATTCCGTTGATATCGAAGATGTGGGTTGACTGCTCGGAGTAGCAGCATAAGTAACGGACGCAAATGTTGAAAAAATAACTATTGTTATGAATAACTTTTGAATTTTGAATTTCATAATTTATCCGACGTGTAATACACAGTAAATGTTTTTGATTCTTCCCCGTTTTCATTGATAGAATAAATTATGATTTGATTTCCGCCTTCGGTAAGTGTAATGGAGCTAGTGAAAGTGCCATCATTTTCGACTTTCGCTTCACTTATGTCAGATTCGCTTTCAACCAATACGGCATCTCCTGTTTTGGTTCGTCCTGTGATTTTCAATTCTTTTTCGGTAACTATGCTTTCATCTTTGGGCTCGGTTATTTCCAGGTTTTCTTTTATTTCAGCTTCAATAGAAGTAGGTATAGGAATTGTTTCTTGGGTAGTTTGTTCTGCCGTATTATTTGTGCTGATTTTAAAGATTGAAGGTAGATTGACCGCCGCTACAGCTACTAATCCACCCAAAATAAACCCCGATACTACAGCGGCAATTACGTCTTTTTTCACACAAACATCTTAGCGTCCGTTGTAGTACTTGTCAAGATAAAATAAAAGTGTTAAAAATAGAACACTAAATTAGTTATGGAAATTACTCACTTAGGTCACTCATGTTTTAAGCTTCGCGGACGCATAGCGACGCTCATAACTGATCCGTTTGATTCTGAAATGCTGGGAATAAAATTCCCAAAATCGGAAAGCGACGTTGTTACGGTTTCCCATCGACATCCAGATCATGATTTTACCGATGGAATAGAAGGTGAGAAAGTGATAGTTACCGGTCCGGGCGAATATGAAATTAAAGGCGTCAGCATATTGGGTATAGTGACTTATCACGATAACTCAAAGGGAAGTAAGAGTGGTAAAAATACCGTGTATAAAATCATCATGGACGGTATTACCATAGTCCATTGTGGCGATCTGGGGCATAAGCTGGAAGATAGTCAGAAAGAGGTTTTGACAGGTTGTGACGTTTTATTGATTCCGGTTGGAGGAACTTACACAATTAATCATGAGGAGGCATGCGGGATAGTAACTCAGCTTGAGCCAAGAATCGTTATACCCATGCATTACAAGTCAGTTAATCTGAAAAACGAATTGAATGATAGTTTGGCTGATCTAAATCTATTTCTTAAAGAAATGGGGAAAGAAGGGTTACAGCCACAACCGAAATTAAACATTACAAAAGATAAACTGCCGACAGAGCCAACTGTTATTGTTCTAGAGTAGAATAATTCAAAATTATTTTTAATTTTACATTTTTAATTTTAAATTTTATCTATGCCTCAAGCAAGAATTCCTCCCCATGATGAGCAGGCAGAAGCCTCAGTTTTAG
>MFJN01000045.1:4990-5605 GCA_001779235.1 Candidatus Gottesmanbacteria bacterium RIFCSPHIGHO2_02_FULL_40_13
TTATAGATCGCGACGCTTTGTCCGATGTTGTAGATTTTCTTCGCCCTGATTCGTTTTACAAAGAAAACCACCATGCCATTTTTTCCGCTATGATGCTGCTTTTTGAAAAACATGAACCCGTGGATATAGTTACCGTTACCGCACAATTAAAAAAGATGGGTAAATATAAAGACGTAGGCGGAGCTTCTTATCTTACGGAACTGACGAATATAGTTCCGACTTCTGCGCATATTGAGATCTACGGTAAAATCATCTCCGACCACTACCTGAAACGCAAACTTATAGAAGCTTCGGGGAAAATTACTGAGGAAGCTTTTTCTGAAAAAGAAGAGGCAAAATTAGTTTTGGATAGGGCTGAGGCGGAGATTCTTACAATTTCCCAGCACAGAAGCCATCGTGATTTTATTCCTGTTAAAGACGCTCTGGCGGAAAGCTTTGACAGGTTAGATGAACTTCATAAAAGAGGATCAGGTCTTAGAGGGCTTTCTACCGGGTTTGTGGATTTAGACAACAAACTTGCGGGCATGCAGGCTTCAAACCTTCTGATTCTGGCAGCCCGTCCCGGTCAGGGAAAAACCGCTCTTGCCTTAAATATCGCTCAGCATCTGACTGTAG
>MFJN01000046.1:0-17577 GCA_001779235.1 Candidatus Gottesmanbacteria bacterium RIFCSPHIGHO2_02_FULL_40_13
ATAGAATCTCTTCAAAATGATGTCAACGCAACAGATCTAACATCAATGGATCAGGATGTCCAGCAGATCGATCAAAATTTGCAAGGGTTATAATTTGCTCCCCCCCATCTCACCTCTTGACAAGTTTTTTTCTTTTATTTAAAATAGCAGTCACTTAAAATAAGTGCCAAATATTTAGAAAGGAGGTTGCTATGCCAATGCAATCAAAATCTATAAAACCTTTATTTGATTATGTTTTAATCAAACCTCTTGAGGGAGAAACTAAAACTCCATCAGGAATTCTTCTTCCGGAAACAGCCAAAGAAAAACCACAAATAGGTAAAGTTATGGCAGTTGGGACTGGTGGTATAACAGATGACGGTAAAAAAATCCCTATGGTTATCAAGGTCGGACAAAAAGTAATGTACAAAAAATGGGGCGGAAATGAAATTAAGGTCGAAACTGAAGAATGGCTTCTAGTTGAACAAAAAGACATCTTAGCAGTTATTGAATAGCCCGCCTAAGCTTGCTTTGCGACTTTTCATCCCGGATTTACTCGGGGACGTCGCAAAGAGCGCTTGATCGGCGGGTTCAAGAATCTCTAATCCCGATTTAGAATAGGGAAAGAGCTTCTAGAAAGGCTTAAAATATGGCTAAACAACTTAGATTTGCCGAAGACGCCAGGCAAAAATTATTGACAGGCGTCAACATTTTAGCAAAAGCTGTTGTCACCACTCTTGGTCCCAAAGGAAGAAACGTCGCGCTGGATCGCAAATGGGGTGCTCCCAATGTCGTTCATGACGGAGTGACAGTCGCTAAAGATATTGAGCTTGAAGATCCATTTGAAAACATGGGTGCTCAGCTGATCAAAGAAGCGGCCAGTAAAACTAACGACGATACAGGTGACGGCACAACAACAGCCACACTTTTAGCACAATCGATTATTAATGAAGGACTGAAAAACATTACCGCCGGCGCTAACCCCATGATACTAAAGCTGGGTTTGGAAAAGGGTGTTGCCGAAATCGTAGCCGAAGTGAAAAAAATGGCCAAGAAAGTTAAGGGCAAAGATGAAATAAGCCAGGTTGCCACAATTTCCGCCGCAGATCCGGCCATAGGTGATCTTATTGCCGAAGCGCTGGAAAAAGTCGGTAAAGATGGAGTGGTGACTGTCGAGGAAGGGAAGGGTTTGGCGATGGAGATTGATTATAAGGAAGGGATGGAGTTTGACAAAGGATTTGCTTCCCCTTACTTTGTGACCAATGCGGATCGTATGGAAGCTGAAGTAGCTGATGTTTATATTCTGATTACCGACAAAAAAATCTCGTCAGTGCAGGATCTTCTGCCGTTTTTGGAAAATTTTGTGAAAGTCTCCAAAAACTTAGTCATTATTGCTGATGAAATTGACGGTGAGGCTTTAGCGACACTGGTAGTCAATAAGCTTCGCGGCACTTTCAATGCTATGGCAGTTAAAGCACCAGGATTTGGTGACAGAAGAAAATCTATGCTGGAAGATATTGCCATCCTGACCGGTGGAACAGTCATTTCCGAAGACATGGGACGCAAGCTTGACAGCGTTACCATCGAAGACTGCGGTCGGGCCGACAAAGTTTGGGCAGACAAAGAAAACTGCAGAATTATAGGCGGCAAGGGTGATAAAAAAGCGATTACCGCCAGAATTGCTCAGATCAGACGGGAAGTAGAAGAAAATACTTCTGAATTTGACCGTGAGAAATTGCAGGAAAGATTAGCCAAACTTTCAGGAGGTGTGGCGGTAATTAATGTCGGAGCTGCAACCGAGGTGGAGATGAAAGAGAAGAAAGAAAGAGTCAATGACGCAGTGTCAGCCACTAAGGCAGCTATCGAGGAAGGTATTGTTCCCGGTGGAGGAGTGGCACTGCTTCGCGCCAGAGCCGTTCTTTTAAAACTTAAAAAAGAGGTTGATGTGGCTGACGAAAAAACAGGTCTTGAAATTCTTTATAGAGCATTAGCGCAACCGCTCAGACTGATTGCTCAAAATGCAGGGGTTGATGCCGGATGGGTGCTCAATAAAGTCGAAGAGGCATCCGACGCCGATTACGGCTTTAACGCCCTGACGTTGGAATTTGGTTCCATGTTGAAAGCTGGAATTGTAGATCCGGCTAAAGTGACCAGACTTGCCTTACAGAACGCGGTTTCCATCGGTTCAATGGTTCTGACTACAGAGGCTTTGATAACCGATATTCCCGAGAAAAAGGAAGCGCCGTCCATGCCTCCGGGCGGAGGAATGGGTGGAATGGGAGACTATTAAATTAACCAATTATCCAATAAACCAATAATCCAATAAACAAATTTAAAGCCCCGAGTGCGCTCGGGGCTTTTTGATATTCTATGGTAAAATCAGTTTAATTATTTATGAAGTCTAAAGACAAAACATTACTGTTAAAATTTCTTCAGTCCCAAAACCTGATGACATTGGCAACGCAAAATCAGCATCTTTGGGTAAGCAATGTTTACTTTGTGACTGATGAAATGTTTAATTTATACTTTTTAAGCGAACCTAAAAGCCAACATTGTCGAGCCATAAAATCAAATCCAGAAGTGGCGTGTGCAGTTGCTGATACCAGTCAAAAGGTAGTTGACAAAAAAATCGGAGTACAGCTGTATGGAACTGCTTCACTGGTAAAAAATCTTTCCAGTATCAAGTGGATGCTCAAAATGTGGAATAAACTCAATCCCGGATTTGAGTCAATCATTAATCTCAAAAATATTCAAAGCAACAAAATTAACGGAAGAATTTATAAGATAGAGCCAAAACTCATCAAGTTTTTTAACGAAGAATTATACGGCCCGGAAGGTTATAAACTTTTTAAGTTTGGCAAATAATAAACTTAACGAAACTCCACCCTTCATTTATATGTTAGTGAAATTATTGTAATCAACTAATGTCTTATCTTGTATATGCCTGGCTTGCTTTGTTGTCTTAGTGGAGATTACCCGTTTCTCTTGTAAAAGGAACGTCTGGGTGTTATATTTAACCCATGAATAAGAGGGCGCTTCTTGTTGTTGTAATTATTGTTGCTGTTTTGTCTTTTGCCGGTTATAAATTTTTCTTTTCCAGAATTGCCAATGTCGGAGGATTGAAAGTCGTCTCAAATCCTAAATCCAGCATTTTTCTCAATGACAAACTCCTTGGTAAAACTCCCTATGATGATAAATATCCTGCCGGTGAGTATATTATGAAGCTGATTCCTGAAGATACATCTACCTCAGCGGCTTCATGGCAGAAAAAAATTAATATTTCCCCTTCACTTCTTACCTATGTTAACCGTGAATTGGGAGCCAGTGAACTTTCTTCATCAGGGGATATTTTGTTTCTGGAAAAGATTACCGATAAAGAAGCACAGGTTGCGATCTTTTCGACTCCGGATTCCGCAACTGTAATTTTGGACGGTCAGGAAAAAGGTGTCTCTCCATTGGTTCTAAGAGATGTCGTCGCCGGCGAACATGATGTGGCCGTCTCATCACCGGGTTTTACCAGCAGAACAGTCAGAATCCAGGCTGTGACAGGTTACAAATTGACAGTTGAGTATCAGCTGTCAATTCTGGCAGAGAACAACTCTACGTCATCACCCCCCTCTACCAGTATAGGAGAAAGCACAGATCCTGCCAAGCCGTATGTAGTGATTAAAGATACGCCTACCGGTTTTTTAAGAGTCAGAAGCGGACCATCGACAACCGCGACCGAAACAGCTCAGATTAAGCCCGGCGATAAATATTCTTTCCTTGGTGAAGACAGCGGGTGGTATAAAATAAGCTATGATACCGGGAAAGACGGCTGGATTTCTGCAAAATACGCTGAAAAAACGGAGTAGAGTGTTTTTACCCCAGTACCAGAAAACCCCCAATGAACATCATGAGATGGATGGCTTTTAGGGTTTTCGGTACGGGGTTTCAGACTCACCTTAAAGATGTCCCGACGTCAGGTCGGGGAGTCTTCATTCCTCCTGTGAAATCTTTGACAGTTTGCGAATATAGTCTATCAGAATAATAAATCCCAATATAACGACGACGATTACCGCCATGGCAAATATTTTTTGTTTAACATTGAGAGATAAAGCAATAAGGCCTGTGATAAGCGATATTAACCAATAAAAAACCGCCACTTTTTTTTTACTCCATCCCAGTGACAACAGATGATGATGAAGATGATCATTAGTGGCAAGAACCGGTGATTTTTTGGATAGTATTCTTTTCGACAGCATAAAAACAGCATCAGTCATGGGGATGATGAGGACCAAAAGTGCCGTACCCAATTTGCTGAAAGTAAGAATGGATAAAACTGCCAGCATGAATCCGGCCAAGGTTTTACCTCCGTAGCCCGGCATTATTTTTTGAGGATAAACATTCCACGGCAAAAAACCCAGAAATGCTCCTCCGGTGATGAAAGACAGGTAGGTAACCTGAATTTGTTTAGGGTCCTGTGCCGCAAAACGGAGAGATAATAAACCGATTATAAATGCCGAAATAGCGACGAAACCCGGAAGCTGACCGTCCACACCACCGGACCAGCCAATAATATTGGTAGTCCAGAGAATCCAGATAAAAGCAGCCAGGTAGGATAAGAATGGTATTGTATCCAGATGCCATATTCCGCCAAAAGGGTTGGTGATATAAGGAATATTAATTCCGACCAAGATCATAATTAAAGCTGCTAAAGTATTAGTGAAAAGCCTGATATAAGGTGATCTGTCTTTTTTATCATCCCATAAGCCGATTGCAACCAGAAGTGATGTTGATACAATGATGCCAAAAAGTAACCGATTGAAGGGAAAGACCAGAAAAGAGGGTATGATAATTCCCAAAAGCAGGCCCAATCCGCCTGCGCGTGGAATAATGCCTTGGTGGATATGTGCCGGATGAGGTCTGACTTTAGGATTATCTACAAGGCCTGATTTATTGGCAAATTTTATAACTTTTGGCGTCACAAAATAAGTGATCGCAAAAGATAAAAAAATCAGAATAATTATAGAAAGGTACATCAGCTGATTAAAAATACAATTTTGATAAAAGTGATCAGAAAAAGTATGGTGACAACCATACCTGTGATTATGAGCATTTTAGCAATAAGCTTTTCTTCACCATAAAATAAAGCCGAGAGAATCAGATTAATGACAAACACAAGTACGGAAAAGCCAGGCAAGAGTAAAAGAAGAAGCGGCGATCCCAGTTGCGAATTGCCCCGAGGCAGGGAATAAAATAAAGGGAGATCCGGAGGAAGAGATTTCCATTTCCAGATAATAATTATGAGGAAAGTAACAAAAACTAAAATAAACAGTTTAGAAATCCTTAGCACCAATTGATCCTGAAAAAGAATTTTTATTTTAAGCTTCATAACGGGATGGTAAAACTCATTATTTAATTATTGATGACTACCTCAAAACCGGCATCATCCTGAATCAAAAAAGTTCTTGACGGAGAAGGAGGGAAAGATGATTTCGAAGCGTTAGGAAAAACAAGTGTGGTTCCTATGTAGTTTGGTATTTTGATATTATCAGGATTATATATGTAAGTTTTCTCAGGAAAATTATTATAGTATGCTGACTCTAAAAACCCGATCGGGGTTTTTGCAAACACACTGTCGCTCCGGGTAGAAATTCTATTGATTTCCAGAAAAGTCGATTTGAAGTCAGTTTTTTTCAAATACCGGGGCAGAAAAAGATTAACGTAAACAACTAACATTAGCCAAAACGCTGCCCATACGGATCGGGTTAATTTATTTTTTATACTCCAGACTCCCAAAGAAATTCCCATAATTTCAAATACAGTAACGAAAATCAGGTAGCGGTTGACATAAAGAGGTTGTTTGATTGAGGAATAGCCAAGAATTAAAGCTAAAGGAATAAATATCGGGATTAAGAAAATCAAGGATTTTTTTTGGAATCTTTTCCGGGCAAGATAAAGAAAATAAAAAATAAGCAAAGAAAGGAAAAAAGTGTATCTCCATAATCCGCCGGGCGTGCCTTCATAGTTGGTAAACAAATTTCCTAAAACTGATGTGACAAGTTGAAGGTCAACCGGAAAAAGCCATGAATTTTGAGAATGAAAAAATTGACTGATAATAACCGGCAGCCAGGGAAGATAAAACAGGACAGGCTTAAAAATCAGGAGGAAGTTTTTTTTATTGAGCTGTTTAGTTGCCCAATAATAAATAGTATAAGAGGCAATAATTAGCGGGAAAAAAGAATGGGTATAAAGCCCCATAACCGCTGATAATGTGTACCATTTCCAATTTTTAAAATAAATAAAATAAAGACTGGCAATGGTTAAAAAGGCATAAAGTGAGTACATGCGCATTTCGAAAGCGTAATAAACAAGCATTGGATTAAAAAGAGTAAACAGCAGGACAAAATAAGCAAACCGCCGGGAAAAAACCTTTTGGGAAAATTTAAACGCGGTATAGGCCGTAAGTATATGAAAGACTAATGATAGAAGCCTTAAAGCCTCATCACGGTGACCGGCAACGATCATCCAGAAATGCAAAAGCAGATAATAGAGAGGAGGGTTGAAATCATTGGCGGTATTGATGATTATTTGGAGAGGACCGGGTTTAGCCATAAAGAAGGAAAAAGCTTCATCGCGCCAGAGTGACTGCACAAGATAAAAAAGCGGAGTATGATAAATTAAAAAGTTGAGAATTGTTGGCATAGCTTAAATTTTTTCCGTTACTTTATATTCTAATCTTTTACCCAAAAGCAGTCGAGTATGGGCTTCAAGTGCCGGGAGTGAGGAAAAAAAGAACGAGACCAGAGGAAGAAGTATCCACTGGAAAAGAAGAAGCGGAGTTTTGGCGACAGAATATCCTTCCGGCCTTTTCGGTCTGGATTTAGCATCGATAATAATCAAAACAATCAGAAATAGAGTAGTAATGGTTAAAATAAATCCTGACATCCGGGGAAGATTATGCCCGAGAGCCGTTCTGCCGAAAACCGGGTTGATAAGGGCCGGAATTGAGGCGCCTAAGGTGAGGATAAAAAACGAAGTTGGCCAGAAAAGATGGGTTTCCACGACATATAAAACTCTGTATAACCTGGAAAGAAAGGAAATATCAGAACTTGTAAACAGTTTGTACAAAGCGTACGGAACATCCGTAACTCCCCATGCCCATCTTTTTTCCTGTTCGTAGCGCGATTTAAACGTTCTGAAAAGAGATGTGCTGTTGACTGCGTCACGGGAAATTATCAGATAGATCGGCAGTGTTTTGACTTTATCTCCAAAGGTAAAAAACGCCTGGAGGAATACATGCCAGTCTTCCGGAATTATATCTGTATCCCAATAGCCTATCTTTTCGATCATCCGCAGTGACAAAGAATACGTGGATATCTGAATAAGATTATCGGGTCTGGATAGAGAAGCCAGCCTGACGATACTGGAGATGGTTGCCTGCAGTCTGATAGCCAGAGGTATTTCCCAGAAATTACTGTAAAGCAGTACCGGTGCCCAGTAAAAATGAAAATAACGGTCATTATCTGTTAAAAAAAGAAAAGTCAGATACGAAAAATATTTTACCGGCATGAGAGAATCGGCATCGCAGGAAGTAAGTGTCACAAAATCAGGATCAATGCCTTTTTCCCGGATAACCCGGCTTATTATTTTAGCCGTCCATGTGGAATTGCTCGCTTTGCCGATAACCTCGCCCGGAAGCCGGGGATGAAAAGTTGAGGTGATAAGCCTAAATTTATTTTTAAATTCATTTTCCAGATTTTGCGCTCTTTTTTGCGCCTCTTGGCCTTCTCTTTCTTCCATAGCTAAAAAGATGAGAATTCTTTGGTGGGGAAAATCCTGTTTACAGAGCATCTCCAGAGTATGTCTGACTTTACTCACGGATTCTTTATAATTAGTGATGATGACTGCGTGGTATACGTGTGGGTAATTTTTCAAGGATTTGGCTTTTTTTGACCAGTTAATTTGTGATAGTTTTTTTATCTTGAAATATGAAAAAGTTGAAAAAAAAGTTGTAGTCAGGGATTTATAAAGAAAATAAATGTCAAAAGTCAGGACAAAATATGCCACTACCGCGGGATGAAAAAAAGACAGCCAGACAGGCATGGTAATGATAAACCAGGTAGTTAATGGCAGAATGATTTCAAAGATACGCTCAATTTTAGCGTGGTGAAGAGCAAAAAAATCTTGCATTGCTATCTATATTTTAACACAACCGTGGCTATATACTAAATAAGCTCTCTGCGTTTTTTTGGGTTTTCCCGGTTATTTTTTTAAGACTGTTTCCTGTTAAATTACTGATAAATACAGCAATAAGAGATAAATATGACGGTTCGTTGCGCTGTCTGCGGTAAGGAACAGGGGCAAGATACGGCGCATCTGTTTCCAGAAGCAGCCGTTCCAATGGAGTCTGAATAACCATTTCCTGGAGTTTCTGATTGTCTTCATAAGTGATATTGCCGTCAAATCCTACTAAAAAGCCCAAATCCAAAACTTTTTTGAGGTGGTTTTTATCTCCTCCAAAACAGTGAAAAACGCCGCGAAGTCTGGTTTCAGGCTTTTCCTGGAAGTCTGTCAAAAGTTCCAGCATATCATCATGAGCTTCACGGCAATGAAGTATAACCGGTTTTTGACAGGCCAAGGCAATCTTCAGTTGAAGAATTAAAAGTTCTTTTTGCCTCTTCTTACCGTTTATCGTGATAGGCGGATAATTTTTATAGGTATAATAATCAAGACCGATTTCGCCAATTGCTACTACTTTGGGTTTATTAGCAAGATTAAGTAAAGAATTTTCATCTGGTTTTACTACATTAATATATAGTAATGAAGTATCTGATTCTGTGGTATGATGGGGATGGATGCCAACCGCGGCAAAACACATTTCATATTGAGAGGCTATCTCTACCGCGCTTCGGCTTGAATCCAATTTTGCTCCCGGGATGATAATTTTTTCGACTCCAGATTTTTTAGCCCGATCAATTACTTCCTTCAAATCTTTATTGAAAGCTTTAAAATTCAGATGACAATGGGTGTCGGTGTACATAAAAGTAGAAAGTATCAAGTATTAAGTATAAAGGAGAAAAGATATTTATTTAATCCTGGGAAATAATGGTTTTTCTGCTTTTATTGTAGGACCGGCAAATTGTTGCAGAATTTTTTCGGAAGTTTGGGGCAGAAACGGTTGTAACAAAACAGCGATTTCGACGATTGTATTTATAAGAGGTTCTAAGACTTTCTGCAGTTTATCTTCCTTTAATTCCCATGGTTTTTCGTTACCGATCTTTTTATTGGCAGATGTTATTTTTGTCCAGATAAATCCCAGAGCATCATTATATCGAAATTCATCCAGGGCCATTTTATATTCTAAATTATTGTTTATTAATACCTGATAGCTGACATCTGACACCTGATACTTTTTTTCCTGTGCCAGTCTGGCGACCCGGGCGGCTAAATTTCCTAAATCATTTGCCAGGTCTGCGTTATAAAGTTCTTTAAATCTTCTTTCAGAGAAATCACCGTCTCCGTAGGAGGGTATTTCCCGAAGAAGATAATAACGCAAGGGATCGGTACCATATTTTTTTATCATCTCTATAGGATCAACTACGTTGCCAAGAGTTTTGGACATTTTTTGTCCGTTGACGGTTAAATATCCGTGAACAAAAAGTTGTTTCGGTAATTTGAGTCCTGCGGATTTGAGTATAGCCGGCCAATAGACAGCATGAAAACGAAGTATTCCTTTACCAATAACCATCACGTCCTGCGGAGCTAATTTTTTGAAATTTTCTTCATCCCACCCCAGTCCTATTCCGCTTTGATAAATATTAAGCGCATCAAACCAAACATACATAATTTGCTGCGGGTCATTGGGTACCGGAACCCCCCAGTTTTTGGCGCGCTTTATACTTCGTGATATAGAAAAATCCTGAAGGCCTCTTTTTATAAACGCCGAAGCTTCATTTTTTCGGATCTCCGGATATATTTTTAGTTTATCAGCAGAGATCAATTCCTCAAGAAATTTTTGGTATTTGGATAATCTGAAAAAATAATTTTCTTCCGATACTTCTTCCAGTTTTCTGCCGGGATGCTCAAAACATTCACCCTTATCATTCAGTTCATCCGGTGTATAGAATGTTTCGCAGCCCACACAGTAGCGTCCTTTGTAAGATTTTTTGTAGATATCTCCGTTTTCATTACACATGCGCCATAACTTTTGTGAAGCAGGAAAATGGTGTTTTTTATCCGTGGCTCTTTGCCAGATGTCAAAACGGACGTTCAGTTTTTGGGCAAGGGTTAAGAACTCCTGATTATGGAAATTACAAAATTCCAGAGTAGATTTACCGCCCTTTTCAGCCGCCTGGACAATTTTTAAGGCATTTTCATCTGCTCCGCAAAGATAAAAGACGTTTTCGCCAAGCAATTGATGATACCTGCGGATGACATCGGAATAGACAAATTCCTGAGCATGACCCACATGTGGAGATGAGTTTACGTAAGGAATTGCTGATGTTAAATAGAATTTTTTACTCATACAGCCCATTATACCAATAAAAACTTGACTTTTGAAGAGAGCGAGAGGGTATTATAAGGAAAATTTCACAATAATTATGACACAGATAATAAATCCGACACAAGTAACAGTTCACAGACTGAATGAAAGAGAGCCTGTTATTATTGATCTAAGTCCAAACGGAGTTGCCACCTGTAATAATCCTTGTGATGGTCTGGGTAGACGTAACAGTCTTAGAGTTTTTACGGGACTAGAAGATGATGATGCAATTTGTATGGGTGTTACACTTCAGGGTGAACCTCTTTCACCTCATAGTGGTTCACGTCCTGTTGACAAAGAGCATTTCCCAAGATGCGGAATGGTTTTTTCTGCCGAATGAGGTCAGACATGAGGGATGGCGGGGGGGAGCTGAGGTGCTGAACAGGCTTGATAAGTGAATATCGTAAATCCGCAGAATTTCTTCTACTGTTTTCTAAAATAAATTTCCAGAGTGACCAAAATTCCTAATAAAAGCATAGAATTAATAATATTATCTATATGAAATTGGCGAAGGAGGAGATAGATAAGCATTATCCCGATCCAGTGAATTGTTCTTCCCAAAGAGAAAAATATTTTGAGACTGAAAAAGAGAGAGAGGGCGAGAAAAAGATAAAACCCTGCAAAAGAGATAATAGATGAGGGAGAAATAACATTGATATATACCACAAATGGCAACCAACAGAGAATAAGTTTGAATATTTTTTTTCCACCTCTCCGCCTTTTCCTCATGGTTCAATTTTATCTTCTTTAATGTTAGAATGAAACCTGCATTATATAGAAAAATTATATGCAGACTGACTTTATTATCCTGCTTTTTTTTATCACAGCCGGTTTTTTAGCCTTAATCTTTATTGTCAAAAAAGAACTGGAGAAACTTAAGGCGGGGAAAGACGACTCGACGCTTGTTGAGTGGCTTAAAAGCATGCAGGCCTCAATTGAAAATACCAGCAAAACTTTAAATTTTGCCATGCGTGGTTCGACAGGCGATGTCGCGAAACTCCTTCAGTCCAATACCAAACAGCTGAACGAAAGGCTTGATAATGCGGCACGGGTGATAGGCGATCTGAAAAAGAATTTAGGAGAGATGTCAGAAGTGGGTAAAGGGATTAGAAGTTTGCAGGAGTTTCTGCAATCCCCTAAACTTCGCGGAAATATCGGTGAACAGGTACTGCAGGACATGATCGGACAGACGTTCCCCAAAAATTCCTTTCACCTCCAGTTTGCTTTCAAATCCGGCGTCAAAGTTGATGCGGTTCTGAAAACAGACGCGGGTCTTTTATGCATTGATTCCAAATTTCCGATGGAAAATTTCAATCTGATGCATAAAGGGGAAACGGAAGCAGAAAGAAGTATGGCCGGTAAAAATTTTGTCAGCGACCTGAAAAAACACATCAGTGATATCAGTAAAAAGTATATCTTACCTGAAGAAGGAACAATGGATTTTGCCCTGATGTATATTCCTTCTGAGTCGGTTTACTACGAAATAGTTAATATGAACTCCCTTATGGAATTTGCCCGGAGCAACCGTGTCTATCCGGTATCGCCAAATACTCTTTATGCACACCTGCAGGTGCTTCTTTTAAGTTTTCAGGGAAAAGAGATGGAACATAAAACGAAAATAGTCTTCCGGCTGCTTCGGGCCATACAAAAAGATTATACTAAAGTTGAAGAAAACCTGAGCGTACTTGGAAAACATGTCAATAACGCCTACAATAGTATGTCTCATGTTTCCTCCTCCTTCAACACGCTTGGTCAAAAATTAATTCAAACAGACAGCCTAGAGGAAGAAAAGGAAATAAAACAGCTGGAAATTGATTAAATATATGTTAAGAATTGATACCGCCAGAAAAGGATTTATCAATAAAAATCTCTCCCTGTCTAAAAAAGCGCATAGCAAAGAAGAGATTGAACGCACTCTGATACACGGAGAAAAACATATCTCTTCTTTTAATCTGCCGGAAATAATTCTGGGGGGACAGGACGGACTTGTAAATGTCTTGGGGGTAATTTTGGGAATTGCCGCGGCGACCTCAGACAGCCGAATTGTGATTGTAGCAGGCCTCGCGGCAACTTTTGCGGAAAGTATTTCCATGGCGGCCGTTGCCTATACCAGCAAGGTAGCAGAAGCAGATTATTATCAGTCTGAATATGAGAGGGAAAAATGGGAGATCGAAAAATTTCCGCAAGGAGAAAAAGAGGAAATAAGGGCACTCTATAAAGGTTACGGATTCAGCGGCACAATTTTAGAAGAAATTGTGGACAGAATAACTTCCAACAAAGATTTATGGCTGAAAGTGATGATGGAGCAGGAACTGAAACTTGAACCGGTGCAAAGAAAAGACATTTTGCCCGCAGCCTTAATTGTCGGAGTATCAGCACTTGTCGGTTCTTTTGTGCCTCTGACTCCTTTCTTTTTTTCCGACATTAAAACTTCGATCGGGATCTCGCTCATTATCTCGTCGTTGACTCTTTTTGCAGTCGGATATTATAAAGCCCAGAAAACGTTGGGGAGGAAATTTGTTAAATCGGGAATCGAAATGATGGTGATAGGAATGTTATCTGCTTTGATCGGTTATCTGATAGGAAGTCTGTTCAGGATTGAATAAGTTAAGATACATATGCGACATTGACAGGTAATGGATCATTACGCCAAAGCATACCCCATATTTAGTAGAATACCCGTTAATACGAGGTTGCACCTCGTTTCAAAAAATTAGTACTGTGGGATTTGAGCCAGGAGGAGATTTCTTTAATATCAGGCTTTTGGTTATCCACAAAAACCATAAAATCAGCCGCTTCCATACGAGACGACTTTAAATGATATCCGTTATCCCAGAGAAATTTATGAGTGACCGCCCAGGCAGTTCGCTTGTTTCCATCAGTGAACGGGTGATTAAGACAAAGTGATTGCATCAGCCCGGCTGCTTTGGTAAAAATAGTGGGGTATAAATCCCGTCCGGAGTAAGTTGCTTTTGGCCGTTCTAACGCCGAGTGTAATAAGGCGAAATCTCTTATTCCAGCTTTAGTCCCGGCACGCTTTATTATTACACGGTGAATAGTAATGGCTAACTCGATGTCAACGCTGCGCCAGTTCATCTAGTATTTCCCCGTTCTCGTCAATAAAAACTTTTAACCATCTGTCAAATTCTGTCCTGGAAGCGGTAGCTTTTGTTTTTCTGGAGGTTACCCTTTTGACTAAAACCTCGTTTTCAGCAGCTTTTTCCACAATAACTTTATCTCCCTTTTTGAAACCTAATTCTTTAGGCAGGGCTACTACATCGCTATTTCCAGCTTTAAATATAGTTTGTACTTGCATCGTAATAACAATGTTATTACACAATCGCGTTGTTGTCAAATATGTTGCTGAAGTTGAGCGAAATCTGAATATAGACTTTTTGACAAACATTAATGCTGAAAGCAACCTAAAAATATCCCGGCTGCTGTATTTATTAAATGGTATAATGTTGAAGCTAAAATAAACAAAATTATGAATGACAAAAAATTAAATAAAGAACAGATGAAGGCGGTCAGGTATCAGAAAGGGCCTCTGCTGATTATCGCCGGAGCAGGAACCGGAAAAACGACGGTCATTACCGAACGCATAAACTGGCTGATCCGGAAAAAACTGGCAACTCCCTCTGAAATTCTGGCTCTCACCTTTACGCAAAAGGCAGCTCTGGAAATGGAAGAAAGAGTTGACATGGCTCTTCCCTACGGATATACACAGTTGTGGATCAGTACTTTTCATGCATTTTGTGAAAAAGTTCTCCGTAGCGATGCACTCGAAATAGGTCTTGATCCGGGTTTCAGAATGATGAGTGAAGCAGATGCTGTAATTTTTTTGCGGAAAAATATTTTCCGTTTTACACTCGATTATTTCCGGCCGCTGGGCAATCCCTATAAATTCATCGTCAGTTTACTCACCCATTTTTCGAGATTAAAAGATGAAGACGTATCGCCCAATGAGTATATTCATTGGGCTCAAGTTCAAAGTTCAAAGTTCAAAGTTCAAAGCGAGAAGGGGGACGAAAAATTGGATGCAGAAAAATATTTAGAATTAGCTCGTGCTTATCAGAAATATGAAGAGTTGAAGATGAAGGAAGGAGTGATGGACTTTGCCGACCTGATAAGTAATACTTTGCAACTTTTCCGTACAAGGAGAACCGTCTTAGAGGAATATCAAAAAAAGTATAAATACTTGCTGATTGATGAGTTTCAGGATACCAACATTGCCCAAAATACCATTGCCATACTTCTTGCAGGAGAAAAGAAAAATATTACGGTAGTGGGTGACGATGACCAGGCAATTTACCGCTGGAGGGGAGCAGCCATTTCCAATATCGTCCAGTTTCGAAAAACGTTTAAAACCGCCAAGATCATAGTTCTCGATAAAAATTACAGATCTACTGCACAAATATTGGCATCTTCCTACAAATTAATCCAAAACAATAATCCTGACCGTTTGGAAATCAAAGAAAAAATCAGTAAAAAATTAATTTCCACGCGCAGAGAAACAGGCGAAAAAATAGAATTTTTATATAATACTAAAGTTGAGGATGAGGCCGAAGAAGTAATAAAAAAAATTAAAACTCTCCGTGATGAGACAGGTTGGTTATGGAGTGATTTTGCGATTCTGGTGCGCGCCAATAATCATATAGATCCGTTTGTACATGCTTTTGTCAGGCACGGGCTGCCCTACCAGATTCTAGGGCCGTCTGTACTTTTTAAACAAAGAGAAGTAAAAGATCTGATTGCATATCTTACGAGCCTGAATAACCTCTCTGATTCAGTTGCATTTTTCCGGGTGCTTTCCATGTCCATTTTTAATCCGGATGTCAGAGACCTGACTGTGATGATGAATTTTGGAGAGAAACTCGGCCTGTCTCTTTTTGAGGCGTTGGAGGTAATTATCGCTTACGAAACAGATGATAAGGTTCATTGGAGCAGGAAAAAAAATTACCGGCAATATCTGCCCCATCTTTCCCAAAGTTCCTTCGGGCAGTTATTAAAGATTTACCGGATGGTGGAGAGGCATTTGTCTTTGACTTCTAAAGAATCAGCAGGCCAAATTCTTTATTATTTTTTGGAAGATACCGGACTGCTCCAAAAAATTACCGAGTATAAAAGCTCTGTTGAAGAAAGAGAAGCGCTGAACATCTCCAAGTTTTTTGACCGCATAAAAAGTTTTGAAACCAGACACGAAGATGCTTCAATCAGGGCTGTTGTGGATTATCTGGACATGGCAATGGAACTCGGAGAAAGTCCGAGGTCTTCAGAGACCGATTTTAGAGAACAGGACGCAGTCAAGCTGCTGACTGTCCATCAAAGTAAGGGTTTGGAATTCAAGGCGGTTTTTTTGGTTAATTTGGCGGCAGGCAGGTTTCCTTCCCGAGAAAGAAAGGAAAAAATACCGCTGCCTGAGAGTTTAATTAAAGAAATTTTGCCGGAAGGCGACTATCATCTGCAGGAAGAAAGAAGACTATTTTATGTTGCCATGACACGCGCCCGCGACCGGCTGTATTTTTCCGCCTCGACGTTTTACGGGGACGGCAAAAGAGAAAGAAAAATTTCTCCGTTCGTTTACGAAACTTTGGGAATTGATATATTAACTAATACCACTGAGACTGTTAAACAATTATCGCTTCTCCAATATAAAAAATATCCGGTGATTGAAGAAAAAAAAGTTTTACAGCCGGTAAATTATCTTTCCTATACCAGAATCTCAACCTTTCTGACCTGTCCCCTGCAGTACAAATACCGCTACGTTTTAAAAATTCCGGTGCCTGTATCGAGCGCTGCATCTTTCGGATCATCGGTTCACTTAGCTCTGCAGAAATTTTATGAACAGGTACAGGCAAAAAAGAAAGTTACAAAAAAGAATTTATTGCATATTCTAGACCAAGTTTGGCTGCCGATTGGGTATAAAGACCGTGATTACGAAGAAAAAATGCATCAAAGAGGAGAGAAAATGTTATCAGCTTATTATGATAAATTTTATCAGGAGAAAGTAATTCCTTTGGAGTTGGAACAATTATTTACGATCCGGCTTGATAAAAAACTGAAAATCGGGGGTAAGATTGATCGGGTGGATGATCTGGGGCAGGGAAAAATTGAAATAATCGACTATAAAACCGGCAAAATAAAAAGCTCTAAAGATATCGAAGCTGATCTGCAGATGACTGTTTATGCGATGGCAGCAACAGATAAAGGAATTTATCATAAAAAAATAGAACAAGTGGTTTTATCATTTTATTTTTTGGGCAATCAGGAGAAAATATCATCTACCCGAACTACGGAACAGTTAGTCAAAGCCAAAAGTCAGCTGGCCAAAATCGCAGGGGAAATAGAGTCCGGTACATTTAAAGCCAAAGTCGGTCCGTGGTGTGATTTTTGTGATTTTAAATTGATCTGTGAAGCCTGGCAGTAGAATACAAATAACAAATAACAAAGAACAAATAACAATTAGTATATAAACAAGTTATAATTATACCGATGATTACCCTTTCAGCACTCAATCAATTTTTAGAAGAATATCTTTTTTTTGATAAAAAACTTGATATTGCAAAAATCGATCCATACATGACAAATGGTTTAATGGTGCGAGGAAAAGAGAGAGTAAAGAAAATAGGTTTTGGAGTGTCGGCATCCCTAGCTTTATTCGAAAAGGCTAGAAGTATACAGTGTGACACACTGATTGTTCATCATTCATTTAATTTTCCTCCTTTTAACCGTCATGATGAAATATTCCAAAACCGTTTCGGATTCCTGATAAAAAATGAACTGTCACTTTTCGGATATCATTTTCTTCTAGATGCTCATCCTGAAGCGGGGAATAACGTAGAAATCCTCAGAGCAATCGGTGCAAAACCAACTGAACAGTTTTTCCATCACGGTAGTCCCTGGGGATGGATTGGAGAACTTAAAGAAAACTGTGATTTATCCGGTATTGAAGGGAAGTTAAAAACATACCAAAGTCCAAGATCAGTCATTTACAGATCCGGTATTCAATCGATAAAAAGGGTGGTTGCTATTTCCGGTAAGGGAGCACCAATTGCCTCTGATATACAATA
>MFJN01000046.1:17638-18276 GCA_001779235.1 Candidatus Gottesmanbacteria bacterium RIFCSPHIGHO2_02_FULL_40_13
CTTTTCCGTGAGGCAAAAATCAATTTTATCGCCGGAGGACACTATGCTACGGAGAAATTTGGTCTGAAGGCTTTGATGGAGAAAGTGAAAGATCATTTTCCGGATGTTGAAACGGAGTGGACCGAAATTGTTAATGAGGTTTGAAATCCAACAAACTCGAGCTCGAGCGAAAATATGTTGGATGAGTTTTCGGGACATTTCAGAATTATAAGTAAAAATTCTCCATAAAAACGATCTTTTTTCCTCCGAACCCCTCTTTAAACCTGGTAAATCCCTTCCAGCTCTCTGCGGCTTTGGGAAAGCGGGGATCATAAATTCCTTCAAAATCAAATACAGCACAACCCCTTTTTTTCGCCAATTTTAAAGCTTCCCAGACGAGAAGGGTCGGGGCAAAAAGCTGCTTGCCCTTTTTAAAGGACGAAGCAAACCAGTAGTAGGCGATGTTGTCATAAAAAAGCAATAATATTCCTGCTACTGGTTTCTCCCAACAATTATTAGCTCGAGCTAAATTATGTTGGGGATGAGATCTTATCTTATTTTGATACGCTAAAAGCAGTGCAGCGTTTTGGGGAGCAAAACTTTGCCAGACGTTTCTGGTTTCTTTATTAATCAGAAAACCGAAGGGAAAATATTGGCGT
>MFJN01000047.1:0-14399 GCA_001779235.1 Candidatus Gottesmanbacteria bacterium RIFCSPHIGHO2_02_FULL_40_13
TGACGCGGGATTAAAAAATATTTATGATTTTGTGGATATGGGATTACCCTCGACCTGCAACGGCAACAGTGAAGAGGTGGTGGATTCTGCCCTCAAACTGGTTTCTTTGGCTAATACTCATAATCCTGACTGCATTCTGGTCGAGTTCGGCGACGCAGTGTTGGGGGAATATCACGTTGCGGAAATTCTCCAAAATAAAATTTTTAATTCTCAAATTACAGCCGTAATTCTGGCTGCCAATGATCTGGCAGGGATCGCCGGAACGGTGCAGTTATTAGACGCGTGGAATATAAAAGTGGATCTGATTACAGGTCCTGTGGCCAACAGTAAAATCGGGGTAAACCTCATCAATAAATATTTTAAAATTCCGGCGGAAAGCAACCAGCACGAGATTTCCAGGACTTTTGACCTACTGCAAAATAAAATATTTAAAATTAAAAGTTAAAGATATGAAAACACTAAAACATTTTTATAATACGGCTGATTTCAGGAGGGAAGAAATTCTCGCGCTTATTGATCTGGCTTTAAGAATGAAAAACGGGCAATTAACTAAGGATTTAAATGGAAAAAGTTTAGCCATGCTTTTTTTCAACCCCTCTCTGCGTACCAGAGTTTCGTTCATGGTGGCGATGCAAAAATTAGGCGGTTTGGCAATAGATTTACCGATAAAAGACGGCGCTTATTCTTTTGAGTTTACAGGGAATGCAGTCATGAATCAGGGGGCAATAGAACATGTCAAAGACGCAGCGCAAGTTTTATCAGGGTATTGTGATGCAGTTGCGATAAGAAGCAGTGAATTAATTACTTCCGCCAAAGAAAGCGCGGAGGTTCTGTCCTGGGACGAGTTAAAAAATGACCTGGTTATCAGGGCTTTTATGAAATACGCTAGTTTTCCTGTAATAAATATGGAATCCAATGTCTATCATCCCTGCCAGGGTCTTGGAGATGCTGTGACTATGGTGGAAAAGTTAGGCGATACGAAGGGCAAAAAGTATGTATTGACCTGGAGTTATCATCCGAAAGCACTTCCCATGGCTACACCCAATTCTCAGATACTTGCAGCCTGTGATCTGGGAATGGAGGTTGTCGTTGCGCATCCTTTGGGGTGGGAACTTGATCCTCAAATTATTTACTCCATGACCCAGAGAGCCAAACAAAGCGGGGGATCAATAAAATTCACAAGTTCCATGGAAGAAGCTTTGAAAGACAGTCAGGTAGTTTGCGCCAAAAGCTGGGGAGCTCTCAAATATTACGGCAATTGGGAGGAAGAGAAAGAGATTAGAGGGGGACTGATAAATTGGATCGTTGATCAAAAGAAAATGGACATGACCGATAACGCCTATTTTATGCATTGTTTGCCTGTCAGACGCAACGTTGAAGTGACCGATGATGTGATAGATGGCGATAATTCCTGGGTGTATGATCAGGCAGAAAACAGGCTGTGGGCCCAGATGGCGGTATTATCAACATTATTATGTTAATCGTTCCGCGGCCGAGAAACGATTAACATACATTTATAAATCTTTAACGGATGTAATTATGAATACAAATTCTTTTATCGTCACCAATAAACAAATGGAATTAGACCTGAAGCTAGCCCCATTCGATCTCTGGGCTACCAAGGTTCATGTTCTTATGCTGGCAAAACAGAAAATTATTGATGAAAAAATAGCCAAAAAAATTCTTGACTCGCTTGAGGGGATAGACAGGGAATGGAAACAGGGGAAATTCAAAATCGATCCTGATAAAGGGTTGCACCTGACCATTGAAGCAAAAGTAATAGAAAAAATAGGTACGGACGGCTTTTTCATGCATACCGCCCGCAGCCGTAATGATCAGGTGATGACAGCAGAAATGATTTATCTGAGGGAAAAGGTTTTGGATATTTCTCATAAGTTACTTAAGTTACTTAAGACACTTAAGTCACTTACAGAAAAAAATATTCAGACTGTTATGCCGGGTTATACCCATATGCAGCCTGCCAAGCCAACCACGTTTGGACAGTGGAATATGTCCTACTTTGATATGTTTACGAAGTGTTTTGACAGCTTAAAATTTGCCTTTGAGAAGTACAATCTTTGTCCGCTTGGGGCTGTGGAATCGTACGGAACTTCCTGGCAGATTGACCGCGCATACACAGCTGATATGCTTGGTTTTGCGGGTGTTTGGGAAATTCCGGCTGAGGCAATTTCTTCGAGGGGTTTTCCTCAACTGGCATATTTGGACTCTCTTAAAGATATTGCCATCGTCATCAGTAAAATTGCCGCAGATCTTTTATTGTTTACGACGTTTGAATACGGGTATATTACGCTTGCAGATACGACCGCTGTCCAGATGGGGTCGGTGACGGGGTCATCTATCATGCCCCAGAAGAAAAATCCGGATGTGCTGGAGCTTCTCAGGAGCACTGCACCGCAAATTATTGGTTATGATTCGATTGTAGCCAATCTTCTTTCAGGCTTACCAATGGGCTATAACAGGGACACCAGAGAAGTAAAAGAATATATTGAGTCAGGTTTTTCCAAAGTTGGTGACGCCTTGGAATCATTGACAGAGGTATTGAAAACTATGGAAGTGAATAAAGAGAAAATGTACCAGGCCGTTTTACAAAACTATTCTTTATCAACTGATTTAGCAGATTACATTTCCCAGCAAAAGGGTTTTCCGTACAGAAAAGTTTATAAATTAGTAGGGGAGCTGGTAAAGATTAAAATTGCCCAAAAGAAAGCATTGACCGATCTAACTGCCAAAGAACTGGCGGAATTTGATCTCACCGGCGACGAATTAAAATCGGTACTGAGTCCGATAAATGCAGTCATGAAAAGAAAGCATATCGGGGGAGCCTCAAAACAGGTTATGAAAAATATCATCAGGGAGAGAAAGAAAAAGTTGAATTCATATGCTGGTTGGATAGCATCAGCCTGGGCAAAAATTCAATCCTCCAAAGAAAAAACCAGGAAGGAAATATATGGATTGTCTTAAACTCCTGCAAAAACTTATACAGATTCCTTCATTTTCAGGCCATGAGGAGAAACTGGCTGCCTTTATCATGGAATGGGCGAAAAAGCACGGTTTAAATGTGGCAAGACAAGAAGGGAATGTAGTTATAAAATTCACAGGATATGGATTAAAGGCTCTGATCCTCAACGCCCATATGGATACGGTCAAACCTGGAAAATTAAGTCATTGGTCGGTGCCTCCAATTGGAGTGAAAGCCGGTATCATTCATGACGGTAAGATGTTTGGCTTGGGCGCAAGCGATGATAAAGCCGTAATTGCAGCTTTTCTGGAGTTAGCGCTTTTATTGAAAAAGCCCCCTCCGCCGATAGATGTTTTTATTGTTTTTGTGACGAATGAGGAGACAGACGGATCAGGGAGTCAGTCATACGTAAATTATTTTAAAAAAAAGCATGCCGGTCATTACTCAGAAATATCTGCAGTGATAGGTGAGCCCACAGATCTGACCTCTGTTGAAATCGGGCACAGAGGAAATTTTTTTATTAAAGTTACGGCATCCGGCGATTCCGGACATGGTTCTCAACCGGATAAAATCAGGAATCACGCGGTCTATAGCCAAATCCAAATTATTAAAACGATCACCAAGATCGCGAAAGTTTGGGCAGAAATATACAAAGATCCGGTTCTGGGATCGCCGTCTTTTTGCCTTACCGGACTGCAAAGCCCGCTTGCGGTAAATAAAGTGCCGGACAGCTGCTGGTCTACCTGGGATATCAGAACGACACCGGCTTTACACTCATTAGTTTTACCGTTACTGCAAAAGACACTCGGAGATAGTGTGAAAATAGAATGTCTGTGTACTCCTGCCCCATGTGGTTTGACCTCACTGCGCTCGAATATTGTCAGGTTATTGCAAAAGATTTTACCGGAAATAGAAATTAAAATCTCGCCCGGATCCAATGACATTTGTGTCTTTCAGGCGGGTGGAATTCCTGCCATTACCTTTGGTCCGGGAAACAAAAATGCCATTCATAAGAGGGATGAATTTGTGGAAATTGATAAAGTATATCAATCAGTGGCAATATATCTCAAAGTTATTCAGGGATACTCGTTATGAGTAATTATTCAGAACTTCCTGATAGCAGGTTACCCCAGCACCAGAATGCCCCGGACGTAAGTCCGCGGGATGAATGGTTTTCAAGCGGGCATTCGGTGCGGGGTTTCGCGCTGCGAATGACCGAAAGGACTGATGCCCCGACCGTAAGGTCAGGGAGCGCTTTACTTTACAACTTCACTATACCTCGAGGTATACCGATGTTGTCGTTTATTGGAGGCTGTTTCTTATTTAGTGTTATAAGACATCGGGAAAGACTGAATATTTACCGTTATGAATCTATACCAATAATAATTTTTATGTTATTATTTGGTCAATATGATTGATAATCCCATTAAAAAGCTGATTTCGGGTGAAGGAGCAACAGAGCTGGTAGTCCAGCTTCAAAAGATAGTGGATCTTTCCGTATCAAAATTCCTAAAATCGCATAAAATAGAAAGTGTCGACTATAGGATTATCATCAATCACCCGTCGAGGGAAGACTATGGGGATTACTCTACGAACGTGGCATTAATGCTTTCTTCAAGACTTAAACTTACCCCTGAGGCTTTAGCACAGTCCATCTGTGATGAAATCAATGACATGATCAGGTCACATCAGAATATTGCACCCATATCTTGGAGAAATGGCGTAAAGACTGATGACTTCAAGGTGTCAGACGTCCTGGAGAAATGTGATATAGCCGGTTCGGGATTTATTAACATGTGGCTTAATGAGATTTTTCTTATCACTCAAACTTCTCGACTGCTAAGTAAATTAGAGCCCGTCACAACAACCCAAATCAATAGTAAAAAGCAAACCGGGTTATTGACCGGCACTAAAATCATGATGGAATTTGCCCATCCCAACACCCATAAGGAGTTTCACATCGGACATTTGAGAAATATCAGTCTGGGTGAGTCTTTGGTTAGATTGTTGGAACGCGCTGGTTCGGAAGTTTTTCGTGCCAACTATGAAGGTGATGTGGGTCTTCATGTGGCAAAGGCGATCTATGGCGTGAAGAAAAAATTGGCTTTAAGACACCCCGGGAGCGGCAGGCTGATCCCGATGGAGATCGGGAAAAGCCATGACTCTCCCGGGGTGGAGGTATTAAGGAAACTTTTGCCGGCAGAGAAAGCCAAGTTTTTAGGGGAAGGATATGCTTTGGGAAGCAAAGAGTATGAAAATGAAGACGCCAAGAAGGAAATCATGGATTTAAATAAATCAATCTATAACAATCCGTATCAAGTGGATCTTTGGGAGGAGACCCGCGGATGGAGTTTGGAATATTTTGATACGGTATATAAAAGGTTGGGCAGCCGTTTCGACAGGCTGTTTTTTGAAAGCGAAGTGGAGAAAAAGGGCAGGGATAAGGTCAAAGAAGGGGTGAAAAAAGGGATTTTTATAGAAGATAAAGACGGCTCAATTTATTTTCCCGGTGAAAAATACGGCCTCAATAACTGCGTTTTCGTCACCCGCGAAGACTACGCGACTTATGAAGGGAAAGAAATAGCTTTGGAAGAGCTGGAATATAAAACCTTTCCCTTTGACCTTGATATCCATGTGGTGGCTAACGAACAAATCAACTTTTTCCAGATTGCTTTCAAAGCCGTAGAAATGGTGCATCCGGTCCAAAAGGGCAGGCAATACCATCTGCCTTACGGTATGGTCAATCTCAAGACAGGCAAGATTTCGTCCCGTACCGGTCAGGTGATTACCGCAGATCATCTTCTCGATCAGGCCAAACTTAAGATACTTAAGTTACTTAAGCCGGGATATAGCAAAGAAGATCAGGAGGAGATTGCGGAAAAGACAGCGGTGGCAGCTGTGAAATATACCATGTTGAGAGTTGGTCCTAAAATGGATATTGCCTTTGATCTTGAGGAATCGGTCAGTTTTGATGGGGACAGCGGACCGTATCTTCTCTATACCTATGCCAGGTGCAGGTCGGTTCTGCGCAGAGCAGTCATAAGTAGCAAGAAACAAGTAGCAAGTAGTAAGTATGATGAAATAAATAAAACGCATACTACTTACTACCTACTACTTACTACTGAGGAGCGATCTCTTCTACGGGCCTTTTACCGCTTTGAGGAAGTTGTGGATGATGCAGTTGTGAATCTCTCGCCAAACTTAATCTGCAGTTATTTATTTGAACTGGCGCAGAAATTCAATTTATTTTACAGCAGGCACTCGATATTAAAGCCGGATAACAAAGAACCCGCCTACGCCGAGCTAAGCTCGGCTACAGCGGGCGAGCAGACAAAAGACAACAGAGAACCCGCCTACGCCGAGCTAAGCTCGGCTACAGCGGGCGAGCAGACAAAAGACAACAGAGATCCCGCCTACGCCGAGCTAAGCTCGGCTACAGCGGGCGAGCAGACAAAAGACAACAGAGAAGACATAAGACACCCCAGTGGCAGCCGAATGGATTCCCTTGGGGTGGAGAAATCAGTAAAGAACTTCCGTCTCTTTCTCACCCAAGCCACTTCACAAATCATCAAAGAAGGCCTGTATCTGTTGGGAATCGAAACCGTAGAGAGGATGTAATACCTTTAAAGGTGTCACCCTTAAAGGTATTAAAGGTTAGTCTAAATCATCAAGAATTATATTTCCGAGCATATCCTCACTCACTATTTCAGAATCCTCTACAAAACTTTGATATGAGTTGATGTGGGAAGGTATATTGAGAGAATTCACTTTTTTGTTGTTAAAATTAGAAAGAATGATTGTTTTATTTATCCAGTTAGTATTCCTCAAATTGAGATAATCAGCGTATGATGAATAAGAATCTTTTAGTTTCTGGCCTGACTCTGATGGATTCTGGTGAATATAGCGTGATAAATGCAATAAATAGCGCTCTTCCTGAACAAGAATTGCCCGATAAGCACTCTGGAAGAGTGATCCGACCCGATCATATTTTTTGTTAAAGTACATAGAGTATCTTGTACTGACAGATTGCATGAATTTTTTAATGGTCGTATCATTAGTCTGTTTGATGAGGAGATGAAAGTGGTTCGGCATAAGGCAATATGCTAAAAGTATTATTTTATCAGTAAAATTTTTAGGCTGTCTAGGTACACCTTTAAAGGTCTGACCCTTAAAGGTTACCGTAAAATTTATTTTTGGTGGTTGTGAGGGAATAGAAAGTGAGTCTTTTAGTAGTTTAAGAAAATATTTATAGTCGTTATCTTCTAAAAAAATCACTCTTTTTTCTACTCCACGATTATATATATGATATATTCCGTCCTTGACATAGATTTTTCTTACGTTTTTACGGGGCATAAAGTTATTATACCTTTAAGGGTCTGACCCTGCAAGGTGGATTAACGGGTGATTGAGGAGATGATCGCCGAGACGATAGAGATGACGATTGAAGCAACTATAGCAGTGAAAAAGGAACCTACATGAAATCCCCGGACCAGACTTGAAGCCATAAGAAGAAGAAAAGCATTTATTACAAAGGTAAAAAGGCCAAGAGTCAGGATATTCAGGGGAAGAGTGAGGAGAATTAAAAGAGGTTTTATCAGAAGGTTTAAAATCCCTAAAACAAAAGCCACCATCAAAGCAGTAGAAACAGACTCAATTTGAAACCCCGGCACCAGATAAGCAGTCACCAGAAGTACTAAAGCCCTCACGATCCAGTCAGCAATGAGTTTCATATAATTTTCATCATACCTTTAAGGGTCTGGCCCTGCAAGGGTTATTCATATCTGATAGCGTCAATCGGTGAAAGCAGGGAGGCTTTGCGGGCGGGGAAGACGCCAAAAACTATGCCGATTAAAGATGAGACTCCAAGGGCGATCAGAATGGACTCGAGGTTCATGTAGGCCGGGAAAAATTTTTGTACCAGCAAAACGACCAGATAGGAAATTAAAAGCCCCAAAAAACCGCCAACCAGAGAAAGAATAACCGATTCGATGAGGAACTGGTATAAAATGTCACTGCGGGTAGCCCCAACAGCTCTTCTTATGCCTATTTCCTTGGTTCTTTCAACCACCGAGACGTACATGATGTTCATAATGCCGATGCCTCCGACAATTAGAGAGATGGCAGCTATCGCGACCAAGACCGCATTCATGATGGCAAAGATGGAGGAGACTGCGTTGAGAATTTCTGTGGCTTCAATGACCGAAAAATCATCTTCGCTGTAACGGTCGAGCATAATTTTTTTCACCTGTTCTTTGGTGGATTGGATATTGTCCTGCCGGTCGACTTTGATATTGATCGCAATAAATTTCTTATCAGGATTAAATGAGTACGACGTCTTGTAGGGGATATAAGCGAATGAATCCAGATCCGGCCCTCCAAATCCGCCTCCGCCCTTGGATTTGAGTATCCCGACTACTTTAAAGCCCTGATTTTCGATCTTGACACTGCGGCCAAGAGCTGTCTCTTTAGTGCCGAAGAGTTTCTCCGCTATTTTGGGTCCCAAAACTGCGTATTTGCTTCTTTTATCATTATCAGTTGCGGTAAAGTAACTGCCAAGATCAAGCTCAAGATTGCGGATTGCAAAAATATCATTGGTAGTGGCATAAATATCAGCTGTTTCAGTATGGCTGCCGCCGGATACTTCCACAGTTTTGGTAAAAGCAGGCACAATATAAAGGGCTGTTTTTATTTTCGTAAGCTTGAGGACGTCTTTTTCATCAAATCTTTTCCCGCCCAGACCACCCGGGCCCTGACGGAATTGTCCGTTTTGAATGAGTTTTCCCGGAAAAATAATCAGCAGGTTTGCTCCAAGAGACTCAAACTGGTCGGTGATGTATTTTTTGAGGCCCAGCCCGAAAGCCATGAGAAGTACGACCGAGGAGACGCCGATCAGAATTCCCAAAGAGGTGAGAAGCGTTCTGACTTTATTGCGCCGGAAATCCTCGAGAGCCGATTTTAAGATAAAGTAAAAGTAGGTCATACTATCTCTCCATCTTTCAATCTGATTTGTCTTTTGGTTTTTCCGGCAACTTCCTTATCATGCGTCACGATGATCACGGTAATTTTGTCATTTTTATTCAGGGTCCCTAAAAGGTCCAGAATTACCTTTCCCGACTGGCTGTCGAGATTGCCGGTCGGTTCATCGGCCAATATAATTTTAGGGTTGTTGATTAAAGCGCGGGCTATGGCGACTCTCTGCTGCTGGCCTCCTGATATTTTGTTCGGGTAGGAGTTTATTTGTTTTTCTATCCCAAACCTTTGGAGTAGAGCGCGCGCTTTATCCTGATGATTAACGTCAGTTTTGGACCTGGTATATATGGTTGGGAGAAGGACATTTTCCAAAACAGTTAATTTATTAAGCAGATTGAACTGCTGGAAGACAAAGCCGATGACTTGATTGCGCATCTTTGACCTTTCTTCATCTTGAAGAGTGAAGACGTCACGGCCAAGAATTTTGACTTGTCCCTCTGTGGGCCGGTCGAGAAGTCCGATGAGGTGCATGAGAGTGGATTTGCCGCAGCCGGAGGGCCCCACAATTCCTATAAATTCTCCTTCACCAATTTCCAAACTGACTTTTTTCAGGGCAAAAAAAACCTCATCTTCAAGGGTGTATTGTTTGGAGACGTTTAAAAGTTTAATCATAGATGAAACTTTATTAAAAACAAAGTCCAAAGCTCAAATGTCAAATGAAGTTCAAAACCAAAAGTTCAAAATTTGTCATTTGGATTTTAGCATTGATTTGAAATTTGGATTTTGGATTTTAATTATTCTGTGACAACTTCTCCTTCACTCACGCCCGATGTAATCTCAATATTGTCATCCGTTTCCATGCCTGTTTCCACATTTGACTGTAATTTCTTGCCGTTTTTGAGGAGAATGACATACTTATTGCCGTCTTTTTCCTGCAGGAAACGCATCGGAATATATAAAACACTATCTTTTTTGCCGGTGACAAAGGAAAGATCTCCGGTCATGCCAAGCCTGAAACGGTAATCGGAATTATCCTTGTCAAAGATGAATTTTATCTCATAAACCGTGCTCGATTCGCCTGCCCTAGGCATGAAGGAAATGTTTTTCACAGAGCCGGTGATTTTTTCTTCAGGAAACGGATCTAAAATCAGCTCACCCCACGCTCCTTCTTTCAGCGTAGTGACCTCTGTCTGGTCGGCGTTAGCGCTGAAATATATCGAACGGGGATTTACCACATCATATTCAGCGGTGGTTGAGGTGATATTGACTCCGGCATATTGCGGTTCAGCCTTGGTTACAAAGCCTTCAATCGGGGTCCAGAGATTGGCGTATTTGACAGTCATATCCTGCAGTTCGACATCCAGAACCGCGTTATTGAGGGAAAACTGGGCTTTGTCTTCGAGACGTTTGATGGTATCCGTCAAAACCTTGTCTTTATAATCATCTTTAGTAGTTTGGTCGAAGGTCGAGCGTGAGGTCAGATAGTCGTTCAGTTTTTTCTGGAGGGTTTTTTTCAGATCTTTTTGATCCAGAGAGGCTATAGATTGATACTTTTTGACATAATCTCCTTCTTTGACTCCGACCCAGGAAAGGCGGCCTGAGGTCTGGAACTTCAGCACGGCTTTTTCCTCTGCATCTATCGTGCCGGGGATAGTCAACACCTGCTCCAGATTTCCGCGTTTGACCGTGGCGGTCAGGACAACGGCTTTTTTCTTATTGAGGTTGCCGTAAATCATAATCGCAATTACGACGACCACGGCAAACAATAATATTTTTCTCGTTCGGGACAGTTTGCTAAAAAAGTTAAACATAAAATTCACGGGATCTGTCGCAATCGCTGAGGTCGGCCATGACTTTTTTGCGTCCTAAAAAATTCCGCCAAGAATTTTTCAGGAGGCGTGCTCAAAAAGCATGACCTTCCCGCGATTGTTTCTTTTTCCTTTTGCGCCACCCCTTGGTAAAATATATCCGGAAAAATAAAAGTAGAATCATTATTTTATCACGAAGGAGGAAGAAAGGGTAGGCGTTACCACCTTTAAGGGTCTGACCCTGCAAGGTGCGGCAAGAGTATGTTATCGGTATTCTAATGTAATTGGAAGGCGATCAAGTGCTTTACTTAATACGTCTCGTCTTTTCTTGAGCTCAGCAATTTCAGCAGGGGTCCATTGTTTCGGTACTCCGTCTTCAGGGTTTAGTTGTTTATTCATCTCTGCCCAAAGGTTTTGCATTACATCTCTCAAATGGGGATAGATTTTATCATATGCTTTATCTCTTAGAACTCTTCTATACCCAATTTTTTCATCCGCGTGGTATGTGCCGTTTAAAACATCAGTCAAAGTATAAAATAAAACATTGTAACGAAGATAATACAGTTTATCAGGATGTATGATGCCGGTGTTTTCAAGATTAGGTGGGGTTAGTTCTAGTTCCGTATCGGGGAACTGGGAAAGTCTGGCTAATCTGCTGAAAATATGATTATAAATCTGATTTGTCTCCAACTCAACCTCCGGTTGGTCATAAATTTCCGGTTCTTCAATCATCCACCATCCTATCTCTTCACCTTGTTGAGGTGGTTTGTACACAAGTTTGGTAGATAAGTTCGCAGACATTAGTCCAGTAAAGGGATCATAGTGAGGACTGATGATAGTGCGGGTTTTTGGATCAAATTGATAAGAAAATAGCTCATAATCAGGTAATTTAATATTACGAATTGTTGTATAACCAGGCATTGGGTGACCATTATGCATGGAGATGATAAGATGACTTGGGGCACAGATTGAGTCACTAGCGGGTTTTAAGTTTATTACTATCAGGTTATCTGCTTCTATTTGCCAAGGACGCACATCAGCGTGTAAACTTTTAGGTATTTGAATTTGGGTGACCGTGTCTGATTTATCAATCAGTACCACGGCAGAACCTTCAGGATGTTGTTCATCTCTAGTAAATATACCTAGATTATTAATAATCCTGTTAAAATTACAGTTATCCGTTCCAACTATTTTACGAAAACTTTTTTCTTTAGGATTAAATCTTACATAGTAACCTCCTTGATATAGGGATGGACGAATATAAAATATATGATCTCCAGAAGGAAGTCTCTCATTATGTATCAAAGTTGTACTCGATTCCGGACTTTCAACTAATTCCCCTTCATTCGATATAAATAGATATTTTCCAGCTGAATAAAATTCGCTGTTTTGGGCTAGGATAGTAGTGAAAATGCCTTCTTTCCGAGATGGATATGACCAGTCAGAGTAAAAATTTAAACTAAAAAATCCATCTTCATCCGGTTGCTTCAGTTCTGAAAAATCATTATTATATTTACCATTTTCATATTCATTCACACTGCTGTCCTTCAGAACCACAGGCTCACAATTGGGACCCACAGCGACGATAAGATTCAGATATGATTTTGTCATATTGAAATCTATATTTATTTTATCTTGCTCGGGATGGGGAATCCGCAGGGCGTAAATACTGACCTGTCCGTTGGTTGCCAATACTCTTAAGTCGTTTTGATTTTTTACCTGTTCCACAATCTTTCTTAAAGTTAAACCCTCTCTTTGTGATCCGGACAAAGAAGTCAGGTTTTCTGCCATTCTCAAAGGTTTGTCACCCTCGCCTGTCAGTATAAATTCCTTTATTTGAGCCAGTTCTTCCTCTCCTTTTGCAAAACCCTGCTCGTCATGCAGAAGATTCCTATCGAAAACTTTGCGCTGTAACGATTTTAGTGTTTCTGTTTCCGGTGCAGCCTTCCCCTCAAACTTCATCCCTATCGCCTCACCTATCTCCTCTCCCAGATGGTAGTTTCTGATGATATTAGCCACCGCAGAGGCAATCTGATTCTTGAATTTAAGTGGAGTCTTTTCCTTGGAGCCAAGAAGAGAGATCACCCGCAGCGAGGAGACGGCAGCTCTTTGCTTCAGTTCTTTAGGTATGGGTCCTGATTTATGTGCTTGATTTATTTCCTTGCAAACCTGACCATAGTTTTTTAATATTTCTTGAGAATCATTCATTCTTTCATCTTTAGGAAGAAGAAGGTATATCTCTTTGGCATAAGAGACATTAGAGTTTGGTACCGGAGGATGGTCAAAAGATCCCATCAGAAGACCAACTGCCCTGTTGAGGGGGTCTGTTTGTCCTGGAGTTTCAGGAAGATTGATAGCTCTCCCGTGGGAGAAGATGGTTACAGCTTCCAGCAGGGAGCGGCAGGTATCAGCAGACTGCCTTGAATCCTCAGGCTTCATTCTGCCTCTCACCAGCGTGTCCATCAGGGCAGTTCTTCTGCTGATGATTCCTGTCAATTCAAAGTTTGAGCAATCAAATATTGCAGGCGCTGCCGGAAAAGTACCTTCAGGAATAGGTTGTTTTGGGATAAGGTGACTTAGTTGTTGTTCAAGATTAGATGAAGCAGGTGCAGGGTTCATGAGATTAGTATTCTATAAATGGGAGAAATTGTAAAGACCACCTTTAAAGGTGTCACCCTGCAAGGTCCAGGGATGGGTTTGCCGTGCCTTGGGCAGAAATCCTTTTGATTACCAAACAGATTGCTTATACCCATCTTACTCCGGTTTGCAACCCGAAGGGGCAGCAAAGCGGATTAGAGGGGTATATACTGAGTAACTCAGTTGCAAATCTGAGTTACGTGGGTATATCAGGCGCGCAACGGTTCTGCCGGAATTGTCAATTAACCGTCATCAATACGCCAAAGTTAAAAAAAGAATTCTTCTTAAGATAGACGGATAAATAAATGGGTATTGACAATGGGAAAAGAATATATTTATTATGGATATAAGGAGTAATTTTATTTCAGAATAAAGTATGGCAGCAGGACCAGGACCAGAATCAAGTGACCCAAGTAAATCAACTCAAAAAGACTCTAATGATTTGGATTTGCCACCTTTTTTGAGGAAAAGGAATCCACCAGCTTCAGAACAGACCACCCCACAAGATATCAATTTTGGAGAATGGTTAAACAGAGTAAGAGGCCCGGCAGAATCTCCGCCCGCTGGTCCAGAACAGACAGCCCCGGCAGCAAACGATGAAGAAGATATGCCGGATTGGTTAAAAGGTCTTGGTTACGAATCACGTGCACCATCCGAAAAATCTCAAACACCACCTTTAACACCAGAAGTAGCATCAGGTTTACCGGATTGGTTAAAAGATCCTGTTACTCCAGTACCCGCCACATTTCCGGCAGAAAGACCGGCTGAGCAAGCAGTAACTTTGAAAAAGTTTTCATTTCAAAAACCAGATGCTCCTGCATCAGCGTCAGTCGTGGCTCCGCCAGAAGATCCAGCCGTAGTAGCTTCAGTTCCTAATAGGCTGTTCTCATTTCAAAAAAAAGATTCTCCAATCAAAGCCGTACCCACCGAACCTTCACCCGCAGCCTTAGCAGCTGCAGCAGATAAACCAGTAGTCGAAGTGGAGGTGGCAGAAGTAGTAACAC
>MFJN01000047.1:14493-46611 GCA_001779235.1 Candidatus Gottesmanbacteria bacterium RIFCSPHIGHO2_02_FULL_40_13
CCGAAACTACACCCGTAGCAGGAATTCCTCCAGAAGAAGAAATAGTTTCACCAGCAGCTCCCGTTCCGGAAGCTGAAGTTATAGCAGAACCTCAAAAACCAGAAGATGTGTTAAGTGAGCTATATTTAAAATTAACTACTCAATTTAATATAGAATTAAAAGACCAAGAAGGACTGGATAAATTTGTTTTAGGATCCTTTGCTAAAAATAGAGAATTTGTAATTGAGAAATTAGTTGAAATTCTTCAATGGAGAAATAAAGATATACCTGTCGAAGAAGTAGAAAAGATAGCCAATCAATATTATGATACTGTGAGACAAGTTCAATCCCAAAAGTTACAGGCACAACAAGCAGAATATGCCAATTATGTAACAGAAAGAGCTAAAATAGCTCCTCCTGTGACAAGTGGTCAACCTCACCACGAAATTTTTGCACCTGATGAACCCCCCATTTCACCTTCCAGACTAAGAAGAATGGAGAGTCGGGGTCCGGACGTATTAGATCTGGTGAGAAAAATAGACGCGTCAAGCAGGATTATAGAAAGACAATATTGGAATTATATGGCAGAAACTCTTGTTGATAAAAACCGATTAGCATATCTTGCTCATGTAGCAGATACCATTGCCGGGTCTGCAGGGGATATTGAGGCTGCAGTGCCCCTAATGAGCCAAATTGAAGGCGAACTTAGGTCAGCCGGTTATAAGCGTTATAAAGAAAGTGTTCAGAACCCTCTAGCCCATGATCCTAATTCATTACTTCCATCTGAAGAAACAATGTTGACGCTTTCAGAAAGAAAAGCAATTCGTGTTACTGCGGGAGAGATGGTAGGTGTTGAGATAATATTAGGTGTTGCAGGGCTTGATGAAAAAGGACAGACCGATCCGATGGAATTAGTCCATGATCTTAACACATTTATAGGTATAGAGGCAGGCAAAGTCCAAGCGTTATATAACACAATTAAAACTGGCCAGGGTACCTTAGCGGAAATAGATAATAAAAACGCGGAGATACTAGAGGAATTAAGACTAGGTCTGGAAGCCGGTGTAAAACAGAGACTACAATTGGAAGTAAGCATGAAAAAAGAAAGCGCGGCAGCGAAGCGTGCACTGCGGAAATCTAAACAAGAGGAAATTGCGATGATTGAAAATAAATATACCGGTTTGCCAGATCCAGAGCGAACTTTAGCTGAGAGTACACATAAATTAACAATTGCTAGGTTGAATAGAGAAATCTTGCTATTAGATCATGATATAAATACTGCTGACGCGGATGTAACTTTCTGGGAAGGAAATCAAGATACACTCAAAAATACGGATAGTGCTATAGTTGAATCAAAGTTGGATGTGGTGACGGCAAATATGGCAGCAGATCGAAAAAGAGAAGAACACAAACTTCTACCGATGACGCAAGTCGAAAGGGAAGCATACGCAGATGGCAGGCTGGAAACCGCGCTTAATGAAGGTCAATTAGCGATGAAAGAACTGGAAAAATGGGGAAATCTGATCGCGAACCGTTCCGGTGTTATTGATCAGGCTGCATCCTTAATCGTTTCTCACCTGACGCAGTTAGACTCTCTAATTGATGATAAAACGAAATTGGAAAGTAAGAGAGCAGAAAATGAAAATACAAAAGATAAGGGTAGATCAAGCAGAAAAGGTGCATTTACTAGAAAAATAAATGATATTATAGCGAGAATAGAAGCTTTACAAAAAACAGAGGAAACAGAAATAGCTACAGTTATACCTTCAAGAGAGAGGATATCCGCGGAACCTAAGTCAACAGTAGGTGGAATGTATAGAAAAGCAGTACTCGGAGGTACGGTAATGATTCCCAACCCGGACGGAAAACTGGAAGGAGTGGTCAAACCCGGATTATATGAACTTGCGGGTTATGCAAGTCTCAGGATGGAGATAGATGCAAGAGCCAGAGCGTTGCAGGAAAAGTAAATACTTATTGACAAATTTATTCAAATCGTTTTAATCTTAAATAAGAGGTTAATTTTTTAATTTAAAATAATTATGGCAGGACCACCAGTAGAAGGACCACCAATAGGACAAGAACCACTAAAGTCACCAGATATCGCTCCAGCAGCGTTAGGACTGCCTATTCCTGAAGCTGAGGTACCTGTCACACCAGAAGACGCATTGAAAAATGCATTTACAAAGTTGGGTGCACCGGTTAATTATCTTCTGACAGAAGAAGATATTATAAATGCACATGCAATTTTTAAAGCTGGGCAAGCAGGAGAAATAAAGGAAGGTCAAGAGGGATATGATAATTATATAGCTTTATTAGATGCGGGATTTAGATTACCAGAAGAACCACCTGCTGAAGAAGAAGCAGATTTACCTGATTGGCTACAACCTGATTGGTTACGAGATGTTCGTGATGCAGCAGCTCCACTTGCACCAGGTGAAACACCAGCCCCAGAACGATCCGCCCCCGCTCCGGTTCGCGAAAGCGTTAATGCAGTTACCGCCAGACTCGCTCTTGAGGCAAGCAGAGGGGCTAGAGGGAGGGTGGGAGAGGTTTATAAGAGAGCTAACGGATTATTAGATGTGCTTGGAAGAAGGGCAAAAGCGATACTAAAAGACAAAACTCAAAGTGCTCCGGAAAGTGTCGCGATCCAGTACAATAAGGGGGATTTAACTAATCCGGATGTTACTAAAAGATTGGTTGATCAACAAAGAGATAATCGTGACGGAGTGACAGGTAGAAAAGACACCCCCGGCTATTTGGATGAACTTGTGGTAAAGGTGGCAGGAGAATTGGAAGGTTTAGAAGAACAAAGAGTAAAACTGGAAGAGTCAAGAAGAAGTAATGAAGGGGCGATTGGGATTTTACCTATTAATTCAGAGATAGTAGGCCAGACGGAAGAGGGGAATATTCTAATGACACAGCAGGATGTATATGATCGTGAAATGAAACAATGGAATGCTTTGTCAGAAAAACAGAAGCGTGGTAGAAACGCAGTTCCACAACCAAAACTTGAAGATTTTCCGGTACATCCTACCGAAACTAAAAGAGGACAAGTACCCAAGTTAAGAGATGCAGATGAATATATTTTCGACCCTGAACAAGCTGATCCGGTCATAAAGGCTCGAGAGAATTTGGATAAAGCAGTGCAAGCCGAAAGAGATGCAGCTTCAAAATTAAAGCAATTTTGTGAAGAGGAAGGGCTAACTGATCGTAACCGTCCCGGTTATGCCGCATGGATAGATGTAATGCAGGAAGCAGAATTATCATGTTCTAATACTTCAGCAGAATTGGCTACAAAACTTACCGATGTCAGCTCTGATACAGCGGTGAAAAGTAAAATACTTGATTTAGCAAAGAAGATTAATCTCACAGAAGCTGATAAAAAAAGTTTTGATATATCAACTATAGAAGGATTATTTAGGTATTTTGAAGCCAGAAAATCAGATCCCCGGCTGCAGGGTTATGAACAGGTAACAACGGCTTTAAACTTAGCAGATAAAGCTGTAGAGAACGCAACTAGTATTTATCAAGCCAGACAACTCGAAGCCGGAAGGTGGAGTGTGGACTCACAAGGTAGACAAACAGGCGCGGGCTATAAAGAGCTTGTAGAGACGAATCGTCAGATGGATAGTATTCTGACCACGCTTGGGGATAGCGCTATCATAGACTTATATCTTCAGGAAGCATATCTGCCCACGGCAGAAGAGGGTACGCTGATCGGTGATGCTCAAAATCAAATTGCTGGTATAAATACAGATATTGCTGCAATTAATGTTGAGCTGAATCGTCTTCAGTCGAAAAAACAAGGTGAGACATCAGAAGACATATTAGCTTCATATAATCGAGAGATTGAAAAAAATTATCGTCAAAAACAAGATTTAGAAGGACAACAGAGTGAATTATTAGAGTCGATAAGTCAGATAATAAATCCAACCGCCAGACTACGCAGCGCAGCGGAGGATATCGGGGAATTAATTCCTTCCAGAGTCAAAAGCAAACTGGCGTTATTAGGATTGTCGACAGAAAACATTCCCCAAAGTCTTGAACGGGTCGGGGATGCTGTCACCCAAACTTTGGCTGAACTTCATGCAAGCGGAAAAGTACCTTCAGAGCTTGAGCTATACGGCATGGTAATCACTAAATTAAGAGGCGAACCGGCACCTGAAATAGTAGAGACTCCACCTGTTCCGGAGCCTCCACCGGTGCCAGCCAAACCGGGAGTTCCGCCCGCATCCGGAGGAGAAACTGTACCCACACAAACCCAAGAACAAACGCCAACTGATGAACAACGTCGGGGAGCAGCTCAAGCATTAGCGCAGGAAGAAGGAGTAAGAGGTAGATTGACTGTAGAGCAAATTATGGACCTTGAAGAAGATTTATATCCAGCTGTTGAAATATTGCATCGACAAAAAACAGTACTTGCCGAATTAACTCCAGCCTTAAGGAAAGCGCGAGGACTTGAAATACTAGAGGTTATACGAAGAATTAACAATACTCCTGATGCTAAAACTGACAAGAGTATTAGACTAGCTGCATACAAACAATTTGGATATAATACAGAAGCTGTTGTTATGATTGAAGCGATGTTAAAACTAGGAAAAGATGTGAAAGAGATCGCGAATCATGCTAGCGATTTGTTAGGAAAACTAAGTATATTGAAATACTTACCCGGTTTTATGACATTCTTACCGATACTATTGCAGTTATTCGAAGATAAGTCTGTTGCTGCATCCGCCCAAGGTGGACAGGAACATTGATAAATACCAGAAGTTTGTAAATATGTATGGATTCAACTTTATTACCACCGCAGAATACAGGACTTGATTTATCCGGGGCAATGGGAAAATGGGCTCAAGCTCCAGAAAATAGTCCCGGATCTTCTTCTCTTGATTTATCCGGAGTGATGGGTGATTGGGCTATTGAAACCGTACCACCGAATCCTCCTTTACCTTCTCGAAGAAAAATCACGGCTGAAAAAGCATTAGAGGTCGTGAAGGGGGCAGCATATACCAGTGCGGATTTCGTGAAAAAAAATGCAGATTTTTTATCTGCTTTTATAGCGGGAGGAGCCGTGAGTTTTGGAGTAGCTGCCGGCCTCCACCGGCCTGATTTGGCAATAACTTTTCCTATGTTATATTCTATTATTGGAGAGACAATTCCCAGAGGATTAGTTTGGGTCTATCAAGGGATAGAACACATTGAGAGAAGCAGAGTAGGAAAACCATTAATAAGTATAGGAAACCACCGAATAGGAAAAGAATTTACCGCAGAAAAATATAATAAATTGCAAAGCGGTGTAGTTCGCAGAGTTATGAATGGACTAACAAGTACGCTCGCCAGTAAAACTTATCATAAAATCATGGCTGGAGTGCTAACTGGCGGGATGACAGGAGCAGTTGTAGGAGGAGCTGTCGAGTTTGCTCACCAAATACACGCGGCTCAAGCCAACCAGCCGCCTCCAGGAGAAATGAATAGAGATTTTCCGGGAAAAGATGAACCGCCTCCTTCGCGACCGGTTCCGAGTGGTTTTGATCGCCATGATTTTCCTCCCCCAGATATGAGAGCACCACCAGGAGGAGACGTAAGTCCTCCAGTTGTCGTCACTTCAGAAGTCGCTCAAGTAACAACTACGCTAACTGATCCGACAGTTCACACATCTGTAGCGGGGGAACTTCTAGGACTGTTTCAGTTTTCCGATAATCATACACCTGAGGCGTTAAATTTGGCATCCAAGCTCATTGAGCAGGCAAAAACTGCAGGAGTACTTACCCAGGAGATGGCGCAAAGGATTATAGATTTCGCTGATAACACTTTTCAAACAATACATACAGAAAAATTTGGAGATGGTATTTTTAATCTTGAGGCATATAAGGATGGAGCCGGAAATTTTGTACAAGATTTATTAACAAAAGGAAAAATTACCCTAGATCAATATAATGCTTTCAGGGCAGTGGATTTCCCGGCAGGGCATCCGGATAAAGTCGCTGCATGGGAGCAATTATTTAATTTATTTTTAGGAAGCAAAGGTTGATATGGCACAAGACGATTTATATCTGGAATTTATCAAAAAAGTTACTGACGGCAAAAAGCCGGAGGAGATGCAGCAGATCCTTCAGGAACTGATGAATCTGTCAGGAGCCAACCTCATGTCCGCGATCCTGGAATATCTGGAGATTGAGGATTTTGAAGCTTTGGATGCGATATCCGACGAAAAACTGCGTGAAGCGGAGCTTGACCGCAGATTCAAGGCCAGAACAGGCGTCACTCTGGATGAATTTTTGGACAGAGTGAAGGACTCAATATCAAAAAACTACCTTTTTCCTGAACTGGCGCCTATAAATGTTCCCGTCGCATCAGTCCCTCCTCAAAACCCCTGACTTTCTCCCCTTTTTCTTCCTTCCAAATCTTAGCTGCAGCTGGATTTTGGAAGAGAGGTTGATTAAAATAAATATATGGTTTTTAACAGGAAAAATTAACAAAAAGCAGTGCCACCATACACCAAAATCGATTGGGAAAAAGCGAGTTTTCTTTTCCGGAAAGCTTCAAAAACGCAGAAGGGTAACAGTAAATATCCTCAAGTCAAAGAGATACTCAGAGTGCTTGCTGCTGGGGGTATACCCTTCTTACTCGATTTTGAATCTTTTTCATCAGAAAAATGTTGTTAAATCAGTCTAGAAGGAGCCTGTCTGTACAGGCAGGTTATGCCCGTAGCAGTGTCAAGTGCGAAGGATTATATCAGCAGACAGGATCGAAGATGACAGATTATTAACCCGCCTTCGCGGAATCCCGATTAAATCGGGAGTAGAGACATTTTTCCGCTTCGGCGAGGTTTACGCTCTGACGAAGCGCATTATTCAGATTCCCCGACCGTAAGGTCGAGGGAGCTTCAAGACAGCATTTTGATCTGTTATAAGCGACCTTCTAAATCTCAGCTGCAGCGAAAATTTAGAAGGAAGATGAGCTATACCCTCCACGTTTGAGAATAGTACGGGATATCAAACGTTTCAGCCGCGTTTGACTGTGGCGGATAAAACTCCTTCTAGACCGTTCCCGATTGAATCATGATTTCGGTAAGAAGGGGATACATCAGCTAATCTTTAAACGATTTCTATCATTTGCACCAAATAATCAGGCCGGGCAGTTTAATGCAAATATTGCTAACAAAGTAATTATTAATATAGTTCTATTTTGTAATTATTGGGATTACTTCGTCGCTATCACTCCTCGCGATGACAAAGTTTTATTCAAGTGTAAACAGTTACCCCAGCACCAGAATGCCCCGGACGTAAGTCCGCGGGATGAATGGTTTTCAAGCGGGCATTCGGTGCGGGGTTTCGCGCTCCGAATGACCGAAAGGACTGATGCCCCGACCGTAAGGTCGGGGAGCGCTTCACTCACATACCCCTTGTCTGCCGGGCGTATTTTCATTATGCTGAAATCAGGGCGCACTCCAAAATAATATATTCCTTTTGGATGCGCCACAAAGGGCCGCAATCCTAAATAATCGTAAACGTTATTTATGAGCGAGCCCTTAGCTTAATTTTTTAAGTTTTTATTGCTATGCAAAGCGAATATACTCTACCGTCAGAACTGGAACATTCTTACTCCACCGCAGCGGATGTTCAACGCAGATTCTCGCAGGTTAACTCACAGGTGAATCGCCTTTTCGAGCTTCGTAAAAAACCCCCAATAGGTGAAATAAGTCTGACCGCAACACGAAGTATTATTGAATTTATTGGTTTCAGCGCCGACGGACATGATCTTAACTATCCATTAAGTACTCCAGGACAAACAGACCCCCTCAACAAAGCAGTCAACCTTCTGATGGGATCTTTCGACCATCCTCCGGTACCAAACCCTGATTTCTCTTATGCTAAAGAGATATACCTTCTTCTTCCTAAAGGTGAAAGAATGAAGGATTCTCAAGAAATATTAATGAACTATGGTCAGATTTGCCGGGAGATAAAGCAAGCAAGTCAATCAGGACCCATACCTAAAGAACTGAAGCAAAGAGCTGCCGTCTCCTCTCTGCGGGTGATCTCTCTTCTTGGTTCCAAGGAAGAGATTCCAATCGCATTAAAGAATCAGATTGCCCCTGCGGTGGCTAATATCATAAGAAACTACCATCTGGGAGAGGAGATAGGTGAGGCGATAGGGATGAAGTTTGAGGGGAAACCTGTACCGGCAGTACCGGCTGTGAAACTACCGGCTCCGCTTTACAGAAGACCCGCTCCGTCTGAAAGAATACCTGTTCCAGCCGCACCTGCAGTATTGCAGACCATACGACCACCAACATCGCCTGTTTCAGAAACAGTCACTCCGGTAAATCCATCAACGCTTCCCAAGAGAAAGAAGAGCCTTTCAGATAAAGTAAGCGAATTAATCTACAGACAAAAAATACCAAACGAGATAAAAATCAAACAAAGGAAAAGAGGAAAAACCACCACCGTCACCGAGCCAGTGTTTCCGCATTATGTGAAGAAAGATGCCGGTGAAAGGTTAAATCCTTATGAGATGAAAGAAAGTGAGTTAAAGCTTGGCGAAATTTCCATCATCAGGTTTGATACGCCTGCCTACGGAGGAGCAGAAATAATGGTTGACGCCAGAGGTTCGGGTCTTGACTTATCTCCGACGGTGATTGATACGCGGGGACAAAGGGTAAAACTGAAAAGAGTCAGGACGAAAGATGAGAAGGAATCAGGAGCAGGAATTTATGCTATTTGTATAAGATTTGACAGTTACGGTAGAGCCAAATATTTCGAAGATGACGGAAGGCGTAAATATCATGCCAAAGTAGAGCTGACGTTGACCCCTGACAGCGGGGGAGTTTTTTATCGGAAATTAAGCTACTTTATAAACAAGCAAATAAATACCGCGGAGCGGACGCTCGAAGCAGACGATCACCTGAGGGAAATTGCGGATCTGGATTACGGATTTTGTCAGGAGAGAAACGGTCTCTTATCAAGATTTGCATTCGAAAAAAGACAGGAAGATGAAGCAGTGATGCATCTATTTACAGGCAATTCGGGGATTGATAATCCTAAAAGAGTGCATCTATTTACGGGACAAGCAGAGATTGATAATCCTGAAAGAAAAAAAGGAAGTCAGGATGCATTATTGAATAAAATATTGATTCCCTCACTTCCTCTTGATCCGACCACCTTTGGTATGACTATTCTTACAGATTCAGGAGCGCAGGTGATTGATCCGGTCAATAATTCGTTTCATCAGATTTTATTTCCCGACGCCGGTAGGAAGGCTGAAGCCCGGGCAAAATTGGCCGGAATTCACCTCAAGAGCGACGAACTGCTTTTTGACATTCTGGCCGTCAAGGACACGAAAGGACAGTTTTTCTTTTTTGACGGAACCCGCTATCCACCAGAGACAGAAGCAGAGGTAGAAAAATATGTAGAAATATTTGTGGTCCGTAAAAAAGGCAGTAGCGCTAAAAACGACAGAATATTTATATTTGATCGAAGCTTGGAAGAAAGAGAAAATCCGGCGCCTTTTCAGTCGGGAATAAGAGCCAGAAAGTTGAAAGTTGGAGAAAGGTTGGAATTTGAGAATAGAGAAATACTTTTGACTCCTGAAGCGAAAATCGATGTCTCCTTCAATCAGGTTTTTGAAGTAAGACTTAGTGAAAGGGAAAATGATCCATTAATGAGCATCCATTCGCCGGTCATACCGGGCGATAAGCCTCAGGTTTCTTTTTATAACGCCCATCTGACAAGAGGTGAGATTGAGGTTCGAGGTAGGTCTAAACCAATTCAGGAAATGATAACAATAAATCATAATAACCCAGGTGAGGTGTCTTCAGATGTAGTCGGCGTTTTGAGACCGGAAGTCGAAAGGATTTTATCATTACATCCAGCGCTTCCTCCAGAAATAAGATCTGCCTTGTCCCGAGTCCGAAATCAAAACCGGATTTTTGGTTTTGCCACAACGATTGATGAAAAAGGAGAAGTTATACCTGCGAAAATAAGGGGAGAAGTAATTAAAGGAAGGACTTTTATATTCATCCCTAAATCTGCAGATAATAATTCTAATAATTATCTTGCTCTACAACTAGATTTGCCAAAAGGCGAAACATTTTGTGATTGGAATAAGGCAGTTGCAACATTATTAAATCCCAGTCACTCAAGAGTTGTTGATAGAGAACTGGTATTTATTTCCGGTACAGAGGCGGCTCCGGCAAGCTGTCAAATAGTTTTTGATGACAGTCTTTTTTTAACACCTGTGGTTTTAGCCGGAAAATTACGCGGCCGGGAGGCGATAATAGAGGGAGTTATAGACAGGCAAAAGACGGGTAAATCACTCGATCTGGTGGATGTAACACACGGAAGAAGACAGGCCATACGTCCGGCTGGAATTGGTCTTCGGGCTATGGACGATGATGTACGCAGGATATTATCCCAACAGGATGTATCAAGAGCAAAATTAAGCATGCTGTCCAGATCTCAAGTATATCTTGTAGGAATAAGGCACGGCAGGAGAAACTACGGATTTGTTGATTTGTCTACCGATAAAAATTACTTAAGACACTTAATAGCCAGAAAAACAGAAAACAGAGAGGCAAAAATACTTATATCATCCGTCGTAAGAGCTGCGAAAAAAATATTGCATATAGGTGCGGAATACGAAGGAATGTCAAAAATTATTATTCTAGAAGACTATAAGACAAAAAGGCGGACGTATTATTTATTTGACCAGTCAAGGAGTACTTTTGCCGAAAGTTCATTTTCTGCAGGTCTTGGTGTAAGAATAGGATCTAAAGATGAAAGAAGCAGGATCACCCAGATCCGTGACTATCAGGATAGGGTGGCAGAGGAAAATAAAAAGAGAAGACAGAAAAAACGCGCCAAATTTGCCCGGACATTAGGTTTAAGTGTGTCATTGGCTTCAATGTTGGGAGGAAGTTCTTTGGATTCCATTCAGGAAAAAAGTGTTAGAAGGATTCCCCCTCAACCGGTTCCGATTATTTATTATACAAGAACTCCAGACGGATATTCTCTGCCGGTATCCACCGATACCAGTGAATGGTATTCACCCGCTTCAGGTAATAACGCGTTTGATTTTCCTTCGAGTCGACTAGTTCAGCTTTTCACGATGAATTCGGATGGTACCGCCGGCATGAGGCCAGCAGAAGGCATCGTTTTATCCGGCGGACAGGTTAATCTGGAGGGTGCGGGGGTGGCTGTTTCAGGACTTACAGACCTTAATGGAAAAAGTGTGACTCTTTTCGCTTCCAATCTGCCGGTTCCCTATCCGATAGGCGGAGAAAACAAAGATCATGTACTACAGCCAGCGGTTTATACTGCCTTTGACATTGACGGTAATTTAGGCTACCGCAACGATAAGAATGATGTAAAACTGTTGGAACTCAAGGATGGGGAGAATAAGCCGATTCTGGATGCGAAGGGAAATCCCATCAGATTTACCCGTACTTCTCTGCAGTCGGGCTTGTTTGCCGGAGCAACTCTTTATCAGGCGGCTCTCCCGAGCGGAGATATTATCTTTATCGATCCGGCGGATATAGAGAATATCTATGATGGAGATTATGATTCTGTGCCTGTTTTTGCAGCTTATTCCAAGGCAACAGGTAAAACATATTGGTATAAAACAGGAGAAAATATCCAAAAACCGACCCATGATTTATTTACCAAACAACCTGTTGATCAAATGACCGGCACTTCCTTCGAAGAGATAAATATGGATGATTTATTTTACGAGCCCTTAATTTTTGCCGACAAAAACGGGCAAATTGTAGCCCGGAAAGACATCAGTATGTCTTTGGTTTTGGCCCAGTTGAATGCTTCAATCTATCAAACCGACGGCGATAAACCGGTTGTCTATCGCTACTATGAAAATGGCCAGCAGACAGACCGATTTATCACTATTTTTCAGGGAAGGATGGAAGAAGTGGCCCGGATTATTAGTCCGGATAACGTCTCAGATAACCTGAAAAACTCCAATACGGTTATAGCTTATAAAAAGAAAATAAGAATAATGCCCGAGCAGTCGCGATTGCAGGAGTTCCGGCAGAAATTTGACGCATTTTTGGAAGAAGTGTGGGTCATGGCGGAAGTTTTGCCGGAGGGGACTGTCGCGAAGAACTATAATCATCTTTTGGTATATGATCCGGAAAACTCTGCAAAGGTGACCGGTTTTTACAGATACAATGTTTTACCGGGAATTGAAGTAAACGGAAAAGTGAACCCCGCGGGAAATATTGGTTATTACAAAAAATATTTCAGGGTGGAATTTAAAGGGATAAGTGAAAATTATTTTGTATCAGAAGATCAGTTAAATGGAAAAAGCTCGACTGCCGGTGGGTTTATCTACGGTATCCCGGATACATTAGGTTTTACCGATATTTACGGTAATCCGACAGCATACCTCGTTGATGGTTCGCTTGATACTTTAGGGGTCAGATCCAAAGACCTTCACCCGCCGAATATTTTCATTGTTGAAGATCAGGGTCGCCTAATTTTCCGTTTTGATAACAAATTTTATATTTCAGATCAGAATGAGAGATTTTCGTATGATTTTGATCATTTGCCGACTTCTGCAGAATTGAAAAATACTTTACCGGAGAAGGTATACTCAAGTTTTGTTAGTGGTGATGTTGAATCATCAGAAAATACTTCGTTGACCTTTCAAAAATGGGTTGACAACTTTATGAAAAAGCTGATTCCGGGTGTTGAAGCTAGATCCAATTCGCCTGAATCAGTTGCTTCCGGGAATCAACTGACGGAGTTTTCAGCCTACATAGATCAGGCAATTACAGACGCTGTTGGCAGTAAGATTACCAGCGGAACGAAGTTGGCTGAATTCATCAATCACCAGTTGATTTATTACGGACTGGATGAAACATATCTTCTGGGAAATCATGAATATCAGAAAGCGTTACAGGCTATAGCAGGTTCCACTGATAGCCTTGAAGCTGGGGACAGCAGAATCAAAAATCTTAAGACCTCTTTTGTACCGTTTTTTCAAAATGATGGGGTAAGCTCAAACTTCGCGGGTGAAGATGGATTTGAGGAGGCTAACAACTTTAACACAAACCCGTCCAACCTTGTTTATGAAGCAAGGTTGCCCGAAGGAACACTATCTTACAGCCTGAGTTTATCCGTACCGGTTTTTGATATGCAAGTTCCAAACGCTGATGGATCTTATACAATTCAAAGAATGCCCGGTATAGCCATGGTGACCTATGATTCCGATGGGCAAATAATCGGAGAGTATAATCCGACCAATATTTTAGGAGAATTCCCTGTACCGATGGGATCAACTATCAAGCCTCTGGAATATGCGTTTTTCAAGTATCTGGAGCTTATAGGAAGGCCGATTTTGATAGACGGACGTCCGTTGGATTTGCATAATACTCCTGTAAATTATGCACCGGGTCAGTATTCAGTGGACGGCAGTGAATTGCCTTCAAATGTTGTAAATGCATATGATAAATTAAACAGCAATGCAGGTGATCCCCGCATGACTATGGATCAGGCCTTGGCAGTATCCGCCAATGTGCCTTTCCAGTATGTGATGCGCCAGTTTTTAGAACAAAATCCTGACGGCTGGCAGGAATGGCAAACATTTTTAGGTAAATTGGGTACACAAATGGTAGATTTGCAGGGTAATGTACTCGATAAGGCGACGCCTTTAGCTGCAATAGGCAGTGATGTGTATGTCACAAACTTGAAAAGTATGGGTTTGGCTTTTGCAGTCATGGTTGCTCCTGAAAAGACGCTGACTGATCAGGCAATGATTACAGCTTTACAACAAGCACGGGATACACTGATGAATGATGAGATTAAGCTTCAATCTATCGGCATAAATAATTTTATGATGGATAACATTGGCATAGAGTTATTAAGCTCCACGATTGATGGCAAGGAAGGAGTTTTTGGAGGAAAAACAGGTACTGTTGGAGGCGGAGCAAACGGCACCACTCATGTCTTGTCCATGGGTTTTGTGAAAATGCCTAACGGTAAATTTGTGGTGGCTGTAGCAATTGAAGCCGGTCAGACAATAGGCAGTGATGGATCTTCTCACCCCACGGATTTACTTCAGGTTATCCAGGGGCCATACGGATCGACTATGGTCATGCCGTGGTTGAGGATGTATCTGACGCGGATTTACCAGGAGAGTATGACGATAAAGGAAAATAGCGGAGTATCGCAGGATATTAATATGGCTCAGTTAGTGGACACAGTTATCCAAAAGTTAGAAAAAAAGGGATACGAATCACTGATTCCTAGAGAAGTGATGCATGTCTTTTCGAGTCCGCAGCAGCAATTTGTTTATGACTTATCAGTGACGATTAACAGATTATTGGATGAGCAGGTGACTGATAAAAATGATTTCCGTATCAAACTGAAACAATCCTTGGTTGAAAAATACAAAGACATGGTTGATTCACCTGAATTTAACGCAGCGCTTGATATATTTATAGCAGACATGTACGGTGTTCCCGGTCAGCCAGTACAATGTATGGACTTTCTGTTTCTGGTGCAGGACGTTTTTGGGACAGGTGTTGATAGTTTGCCGAAGTTATCGGGACAGACGAGGGAGATGCCTGACGCACAGGGATCAATAAGAGCTGATTCAGCCAACGACCTGATCGATACTGAATTTGCGGGAATTACATTTGTGCGTGGATCCGATACTCCGACAGAGTTATATTTTCATAATAATAAAGAGATAAGAATCACCAAACTTGCTCAAATTCAAGAAGGGGATTTCATAATCGTACAGGATTCCCGCGCGGGTCATATTGCTTATGCGGTAAAAACCATGGTTGGTCAAGACGGTAAACCGATGATGATCTTAGCCCAGTCCAATAAAGAAGTTACGCAGGAGGGAAGCAGTGAGACAGGCAGGCCTGATATAATAGTTGTGAATGATCAGAATTTCGAGCAGTTGGTTGGAAAATTCGGCAATGTTTTTGTCTTGAGAAATCCGAAATTTGTTCCACCGCAGTCAACTGTGAGCGGGAAAAAAGCACCGGCCAAAGGGCCCCTTGGAACGGTATTTCCATTTCCCTCGCTTGGTATGATCGTCGCGCAAGGCAAAGGAAAAAGGAAAAAACCAAAAAATGGGAATAAAAAACTAACTTATGAAAAAGTATTTCACCCAACCGATGTTGATCCTGAAGCATTTGCAAGAAGAGAGCATGAAATGACACACCCGCCATACCAAAAATTTGGTAGTAAAGGTCAAAAAAAGAGCGGCGGAAAACCTGCTGGTAATTTTGAAAAAACTACCAAACCTAAAGGCTTCCAACCGGGTTTGAGAAATAATAGATAAATAATATGGATAATGCAGAGTTTCCAAAACAACCAATTAATGTTATAGAATTTGAACCACCTGCACGTCAAGTTGGACTGCCGGATTTACCTCCATTTAAACGTCCTGAAGTACAGCGCCCCCTTTCCGTTCCATCTGTGGATCAGAAAGCGCCTGCCTCTACAGAATCTAAAGATTATCTGCATCTTTATAAAAAACTTATTCCAATGATCAAACGCGCTGCTGCTACAGCTAAAAACCTTCGGAATGATTATCGAGAATATCGCGAGATGAGCGCTGATCCAAGAACCCAACTGCAAAGACAGGCAAGACGTAGAGAAATCTTCGGCTGGAAACCGAAAGGACTTTTATGGCGGGCTTTGGGTAAGACCGCTGTACGCGGGATAGCTGTTGGCATTTTGGGAATTTCCGCGACCACGGCTGTTATACATCTGACAAATCCTGATACTGCTGATATATTTTCAAGAACGCTTCAAGCGGAGACGTCGCAGATCACAGATGGAGATGGAAATTTAGTCCAGGAAATTGTCGCACCTACTTTAGGCAGAAGAACAGAGGTAGGATTAAATGACGTTTCACCCAATTTAATTAATGCAACTGTGGCTACGGAAGATAAATTATTCTGGGGGGACTGGAAGTTAGATCTTGCCTATGGTGTATCACGGGCTGCATGGCAGTTATTACAGGAAAGCTGGCAGACTGGAAGACCGACCTTAGTATCAGGCGGATCAACCATTGCCCAGCAGGTGGGAAGAAACCTCTATGAACTGCATTATTTATTTGATCAGTCACAGGAAATAGGTGGTCAATTCGGAGAATTTGTCAGGAAGGCTAGGGAAATTGTCTTGGCCGCGGAGATTAACCGCAATTTTTCCAAGAATGAGATACTGGAACTTTATCTGAATAACAATTATTACGGTTACGGGGCATATGGCGTGGAAGCGGCATCCAAAACGTTTTTTGGTGAAAGCGCCAAAAATTTAACATTGATGGAAGGAGCCTTTCTGGCAGGAAATACGCAGGGACCGGAAATCTACGATCCCTATAACAATCGTGAGGTGGTCAATGAAAGAGTCAGGCAAGTACTGGAATTGGTCAAAAATAATTACGGGTCAGAAAGTTGTTCCGGAGTTACCGGGAAAGCCTGTTATACGTATCAGGAAATAGAAAATGCGATAAACGAAATAGAAAATTACCAGTTTCAAACACCTCCTCAGGGGTTTGACCACACAGCCTGGGTAGATATGGTGGAAGGACAGCTTCATGAAATATTTCCCGGAGATAGTTTTTATACCGCAGGAGTAATCGTCAAAACAACGATTGATCAATCGGTTCAAAAGAGAGTGGATGAGGCGTTATCTCAGACCTTTGCTACTGATTCCATTGTAATTTGGGATAAGAATGGTGCGATACAGGCAATAGGAGGAGACGTCTTTCCCGACAAAATTACCATCAGGACGCCTGACGGAGTCTTTTCTCTTTTGGAATTTGCAGAGGGCTACGAGTTTTCACGCGGTAATATAGTCAGTCTCCATGCCATAGACAAAATTACTAAAATAAAAAACGGCAAAGTCGTCGCTGAAAATCCGCCTCTGGTAAAAACATCCCTTGAATCTGACATTGCAGTCGATCAGTCTTCCGTCGGAGAAACAGTAACATTGCCTGACAACAAGTCATCTGCTGTCAGAGGTTATTCCCAGACTGCCGACGGCTTCCGCTACAATTGGATAATTGGCGAAAAAAACGGCCGGAATTTTATTTACTGGACTTCAGATAAAGATCCGCAAACAGCTCTTCTGACCTTTCAGGATATTGTAAACCGCATTAACTCAGGTAAGGCATCTCAAGTTAATCCTGATATATTAAAATCTTCTTCCAGATCGGTTTTACCAGGCGCCAAGAAGAGGAGAGAGTCACTTGTAAATATAGTATTTGATGAAAGGAAAGGAGCTTTCGTGCTTGATCTTCCACCTATTTCAGCATCAATGAGTACCTTACTTCCGGGATACACATTTCGAGATTTAGGTAACGAAGAACATGTTAACAAAGAAATGCTGCTAAATCTGCAAAATTCTCACCGTAAAAATGAGCAGGTCCGGAAATCACAAAACGCCAAACTTCGTGAGGATGCACGAAGAGCCGGAGTAGATATTCCAAGAAGCAGAGGCAGGATATGATAAGCGTAGATACATCTCAGCAAACTGACATATTAAATTCTCTATCAACTGAATCCAACCCCTCATCCGCTCCGCTAGGCGCAGAATTATTGCATTTTCGTGATTATCTTACCCGTCCGGATCTGGATTTACCCTTATTTGGCAGAGATAGAATTAGCAAAGATACATATACGGTAGATCTTGCGGACAATACGAAACAGATTGTCAGTTATAAATTGAAGCAGCCAATGGTATTTAGAGGTAGAGACTACAAACTGACAGACAGGATGAATGTTGGCGATCAACTAGCCTACGCCTTTGATAGTAAGGGAAAACTGACCTGGATCCGTTTCAAACAGTATAACGATCCTCAAAGAAACTATCAACTCAAGACGACAAACGGTAAGCTAACTTTTTTCGTTAATGATGAGATAAATAAAACAACTCTGGAAATCAGGCAGGAGGACCTGAATCCTGTAATTGCCGGCAAGATTAGAAATTTCAATGAGTATTTAACTAAAAGAGTTAAATTTTGCCGCTTAAAGGAAAAATTATTATCAAGAATTTCTATTGACGGTCGTACTGGCAGAAGATTATTAAATGCTGTTACTCTTGTTTCTGGATTAACCGCAATTGTCCTTACAGGTGATTTATTAGCAAATCATTTGTTGCAGATTGCGGTGGCATCAGACAATACCCGTAATCCTGCTTTATCTTCACCTATCGATAATCCTTCGATACAAATCTCACCCACACCGCCGACAGTAGAGATGCCGCCTTCAGTTCAAGAACCTTTATATGTGGAAAAATTACCTGATGGTACGATTCATTTTTCGAATCACGTAGATTTGATTACAGACGAGAATTTGGTGGGGCCAAACATTACGCCGAAGATGATTATAATCCATTGGGACGGCAACGAGGATCCGGATAGATCGAAATGGTTATCAACTACGACCAGATATGGTCTGGTTGTAGGGGGAAATTCCGCTACTTTTGCGGTCGGAGAAGATGGTGTATTACAGCTGGTAAAGATGACTGATACACAAGTCCAATCCACCACCGCTTCAACCGGTCGAGATGACGTTGCTATCAATATAGAGATGTCCGGATCTTGGTTTGATAAAACTCGTCCGTCTGAAACAGAGATTAAGTACGCAGTAGATCTGATTGCCAGGCTAATGCTGCAGTATAACCTGACAATGGATGATGTTCGTGGACATTTTCAGGAGGATACTACCGTAGAAGAACCATATTCATCAGAACAATATCATGCAGCTTCGGCTGATAATCCGGATGCTTACGATTGGGGTAAATCAGATCCGGGAGCGAAATTTTTGGCAGATTTAAAAGAAAGAGTCCAAAAGCGTCTTGAAGAACTTCTCGGTAAAACAGGTTCAGTTGTGCCTTCCGTCAAAACCAGAGTATTAAAACAATTTGATTCGACAGTACCAGCTGAACTCCCTCCCCACATAGAAATTCGCAGAGATAAGGCAACAGGCTGGAGTGGTTATTACGACACTTTAAGAGATAGATTCCTGACTCCGGCGCAGTTGAGGGAAGAAATCAAATGGGCTAATGATGCGTTTAAATCCCGAGACTTTATAGTATCTTCTCAAGATTCACCGGTGGTTGATAAAAAAACACAGAAACAAATCAACGACGTCCAACTGGCAACCCTTAGGGATAATCTTCAGGCCAGACAGCAGGTTAGAGCCTCAGAAAAAGGCCGATTAAAAACAGTCCAAAGACAGGCAAGAATAAACCCTACTAAAACCAAAGGTGGCAGGGTATGACCATAAGAACTTACTAATTTCTCAGTTGTCATTGCGAGGAGCGTAACGACGAGGCAATCTGATGAAAAATTCCCACGCTCTCCCGACTGAGTCGGGATCGCTCGGAAAGACAGAGGTGTGAAACTCGTAGAACTGAAGAAATTAAGAGAGTAAGTATTATAAAGACGACGTTAGTTTCGCCCCCAAACCGCGGAATTTTTCAATTATTTGGTGATAGCCTCTTCTCATTTGTCTGGTGCCGATGATTTCCGCCCCGGCCGCCACCCCGTAAAGTATGCCAAATGCTCCCAGCCTGACATCCTTTCCCTCAACGGTTATTTTAGGTAGAGATTCTCTGCCTTTTCCGTGGATTATCGCTCCATGTGGAGAATGAGAAGGATCTTCCGTAAACACATATTCAATTAGGGGATCGGACTCTTTTGGATCAAAAAAATCTATGAGTTCAGGTTTAGCATTTTGTAAAGCTGTCAAATGATGGAAGCGTGACGGATACATTGTTTCGATCAATCGGGTATCTCCTTCTGCCGTCATAAAAAGAGCGCTGACCAAAGCCTGCCAGTCGGTCATGATGCCGATATATTTATCGCTGGAAATTCCCGGATGGGGACAGGTGATGACGGTTCGTTTGGGAGCTGTCAATTTTGCACCATCTTTCATATAAAACCTGATACCGCCATCTTTTGCTTCATAACTTCCATCCATTTCAGTAATCAGCTCCAGAAAAGACCCGATATGGGCTGCTTCAGCGTTCTTGATAAAGACTCCTTCTTTGGAGCCGGAGGTAAGGGCAGCGACGGCATAAGTGACTACTGCATTGCGGTCGGCAATAACTTGGGTGTCCACCCCGTGCATTTGAGTTACCCCATCAATTTCGATAGTCCTTTCGCCTGCAGGATTTTCAGGGTCTATAATCTTGATATTTGCTCCGGCTTTAATCAGATGTTCAACCAGAGCGTCTACCTCAGGTTCACGCGCGCAATTGTGAAGCGTAGTTTTACCCGAAGCACGGGTTGCTGCCATCACCAGGTTTTCCGTGGCAGTATGGCTGGGCAGTTTGAGGCGGTAATCACAGCCTTTTAAACCATTATCTGCAGAAAGAAGAATCCAACCGGATTTACTGGTCTCATCAATTGTGGCTCCTAAAGCTTTCAATCCCTCAAGATGAACATCTATTGGCCGATTGCCTATCCTATCCCCTCCGGGAAGAGGTATTTCAGCTTTCCCGAATCTGGCCAGTAGCATTCCGGCAGCGAGAATCGAAATACGGGATACTTCACCGGCTGTTTCCGGGACGACCCATTTATCAATCTTATCAGGTACGACAATGACAATCGTATCGTTTTCTCCATATTTGACTTGCGCCCCGAGACTTTCCAGAATTTCTGTCGTGACTTTGACGTCCCCGATAACAGGCATATTCCGAAGGGTCGTTGTGCCCTGTGCTAGACAGGCAGCGATCATCAGTTTGGGACCGCAATTTTTCGCTCCGCCGACTTCAACTGTGCCGTGAAGCTCACCTTTTTCGACAGTTACATTTTCCTGATCATAGTTCGGTTCAGGAGGAGGAGGGTTTTGGGGAGGAGGTTGATCTGCTGAAGCAGGCAATAGATCTGATTGAGGAGCCGGTGGTTGTAGAGATTCAGCTGCATCATCCATTTGCATTTATAATAATTAAATAATTCATCCAAGTCAACTCTATACCTTTAATACCTTTAAGGGTGTCACCCTTAAAGGTGGTTATTGTTCCGAATCGTTTTTGTTCTTGTTATTTTTCTTTACATTTTGTATCATTAGGACTTCTTATGAGATATAAGTTAAATACACTTGAGAACGGCCTGAAACTTTTAACCATCCCGATGCCGGGGGTGGAGTCTGTCACAGTTTTGGTGATGGTAGGAGTAGGCAGCAGGTATGAGGAAAAAAAGATAAACGGACTGTCCCATTTTCTGGAGCATATGGCCTTTAAAGGCACTCAAAAAAGGCCCTCCGCCTTTGATATTGCTTCACTGATTGACGGGATTGGCGGGGAATTTAACGCTTTTACCAGCAAAGACCACACGGGATATTACGTAAAGGCAGCTAAAAAACATCTTTCACTTCTCGTTGACGTACTCTCCGATATGCTGCTTCATTCGAAATTTGATCCTCTCGAAATTGAGAAAGAGAAGGGTGTGATTATCGAAGAGATCAATATGTACGAGGATATTCCCATGCGCAAGATCGGCGACCTGTATGAAAATCTGCTTTATGGAGATACTAAATTGGGGCGGGACATTGCCGGAATTAAAGAGGTCATCAAATCAGTCAAACGTGAGGATTTTATTTCATACATGGACAGGTTTTACGGTCCGGTCAATACCGTCGTCGCCATCGCCGGCGGTATACCCTTGAAGGGTGACACCCTTAAAGGTACGGTTGAGAAGTATTTAGGGGGCTGGAAAAATAAAAAAGTAGAGAAACCTGAATTTTTCAAAGAAAATCAAACCACACCCGCATTTCATCTTACCTTTAAAGATACGCAACAGGCGCATCTGTGTTTGGGCGTCCGTTCCTTCCCTTTGCTTCATCCTGGCAGATATGCTTCAGGAGTGCTAACTAATATTCTGGGAGGCGGGATGTCATCCAGACTTTTTATTGAGGTCAGGGAGAGAAGGGGACTGGCATATTATGTGCGGGCTAATGACGAAAGGTATATTGATGTGGGTAATTTCGTGGTGCAGGCCGGGGTGGATGTAGCCAGAATAGACGATGCCATAAAAGTAATTCTTGATGAGCTTCGTAAGATTAAAAACGCAAAAATTGATAAAAAAGAATTGAATAAAGCCAAGGAAAATATGAAAGGAAAACTCATCCTGGAGCTTGAAGACAGCCGGTCTGTGGCAGCTCTTTTTGCAACTTCCAAAGTAATTGAAGACAAAATTTTGACTCCCCTGGAAATAATGCAGAAGGTGGATAGCATCACGATTGAAGATCTGCAAAAAACAGCCGGGGAAATTTTTCAACAGTCGCAGCTGAATCTGGCCATAATAGGGCCTTATAAAGATGATGAGAGGTTCCGGAAGTTACTTCGGGTGTAGCTGGTAGAGAGTAGTAAGTAGAAAGTAGCAAGTAGAACGTAGAAATCTTTTTTCCCCCGATTGCTCCCCAAACAAAATCGTAGTATCCTTAAAGAGAATAATGTTAAAAAACTGCCAACCTCAGCATAGAAACAGGGCATTTACCATCATGGAGGTGATGATTGTCATCTCCATCATCGCCCTGCTTTCGACAGTAATTCTTTACGCCAATATCAAAGGCGCCTTAGAGAAAGCCCGCGACAGCAAAAGAAAACAGGACCTCAATAAACTGGTTCGTACGCTTGAAGAATATTATAATGATTTTTTATACTTTCCAGAGCCCAACTTGGATAAGGGTACCATCAGCGATGTAGATTGGGGTAAACCTTATACTCAATACAACATCACGTTACCCAAAGATCCTTTAAGCCCTAGTCAAGATTATTATTATTTATCGGATGCATATAACCAATCATATTTTGTTATTTACGCCAAACTAGAAAATAAGGATGACGGAGATATAATTCTGACAGGCTGTAAGGACGGCTGCGGACCAAACCTGGCCTATAATTATGCCGTCCACAGCAGTAACGTGCAGATGATTGAAGGAGTGCCTTTCTATTAGAGATAAGGCGGCGCGGGCGGCGGAGGGGGAGGAAGGACTCCGATACCAACTCCGACCGGATTTTACGGTGCGCGGATCGGGATCTTTCACACTTTAAGGATTATTAACATTTCGGCTTTGAAATTAACCATTAGACCTATTAAAGAAGATCTCTCCACTCACCAGTCTGACTGGTTCGGTCGAGATGACGGATGAACTGAAGTTAAATCGCAAACTGCAGGTGGGTCAGATATCTGGGTGATGTTTTTTGAAAATAAATAAGATATAATCTTCAGGTGTCAGGTGTCAGGTGTCAGGTGTTTAATAAATTATGGAACAGACTGTTGTATTAGTAAAACCGGACGCAGTGAAAAAGCAGGTAATCGGCAAAATCATTACCTATCTTGAAAACGCGCATTTTCACCTGGTGGCCGGAAAATTTACCCGTCTTACGGATGAAATTATCGACCGCTGGTATAAACATCACCAGGATAAACCTTTCTTTCCTGAACTGAAAAAATTCATGATGGAGACGCCTGTCATGGCGATGATTTGGGAAGGGGAGGGTGTTGTAGCTAAAGTGCGGGAAATCTGCGGTCCGACCGATTCGTTAAAGGCGCCAAAAGGCACGATCCGCGGAGACCTCGGGACTGATATCCAGTACAATGTCGTTCACGCCTCGGAAGATGAGGAAAATGCCAAGCGGGAAATAGGTCTTCTTTTTGAACTTACACCCCAGGGGTGATGTAGCTTTACACCTCAGGTATTTAACGTCTTTTGTAAACTCTGGGAATCCGGGGCGCTATGCCCGCCACTATTTCGTAATTTATGGTAGAACACACTTTGGCGATATCGTCAGCCAGAATAGTTTCTTTTCCCTGACGGCCGATGAGGACTGCTTCATCTCCAATATTTGTATTTTTAATCCTTGAGATATCGATTGCTTTCTGATCCATGGAAATCCGTCCGATAATGGGAGCTTTTTTTCCATTGATTAAAACATAAAACTTGTTAGACAGCGCCCTCGGATAGCCGTCGCCGTAACCAATCGGCAATAAACCCATCAGCATTTTTCTTTTTGCATGATATGTCCTTCTGTAGCCGACAGTATCGCCTTTTTGCAGAGTTTTTATCTGAACGACGATGGATTTTAGAGTCATGACAGGCGTCTCCATCATGAGTTTTTTCAGGGAGTTGAAATTATAAGCGAAGTTAGCAAGATTTATTTCAGCAAAAGAGAGGCGGTCGGGCATAAGTCATGAGAATTATATCAGAAAATAAATCACCTATCCTGCATTCTAATCCTGGAATTATAAATGACTTATGTGACTTATAAAATGACAATCAATTTGCCAAAAATCCCAATCGGGGTTTAATTCCATGTTTACACTACATTAATATATATTAATGTAGTTACGAGTTTTGCACTTAATGTCATTCCGAGTGAGGCCGTAGGCCGAGCGTGGGAATCTTTTTATCAGATTGCCACGTCCCCCGACGTTACGTCGGGGTCCCTGCCTGCCGGCAGGCAGGGAGGGGTATATACTGAGTGAAGCGCTCCCCGACCTTACGGTCGGGGCATCAGTCCTTTCGGTCATTCGGAGCGCGAAACCCCGCACCGAATGCCCGCTTGAAAACCATTCATCCCGCGGACTTACGTCCGGGGCATTCTGGTGCCGGGGTAGCTCAGTTGCAAATCTGAGTCACGTAGGTATATACTTACTACTTTGTATGGCACTTGAAACTCGGGAAAGTCTGCAAGAAAGGGAATATAAAGATAAAGGACCTTATCATTGGAGTATATCCATTGCAGGCGGAGTGGTGTTTCAGATGGGTATAGAGAACCGAAAAACAGACAGGCTGGTGCGATGGTTTCATCCCGGACTTCTGAGATACAGAGCTGCAATAAGTATTATACAACCGCATATGGATCAATTACTGACTAAAAATATGAAACCACGTATATTGGATTTAGGGGGAGGTGACGGATTTATGGCAGGAGGGATGATTGCACCCAGGTGGGGGAATAATGCTGATTTATTTAATTGTGATATTTCGTATAATGCCCTCTATTTATCACGCCTGAAGAATGATAAAGTTTCAAATACACAAGCCCGTGACCGATTACCGTTTAAGTCTGAAAGCTTTGACGTGATTACTGCATTGGAAGTTTTAGAACACGTAGAGGATGGTTTGTTGTTTTTAAAAGAAGCAAAAAGAGTATTATGCGAAAAGGGGATTATGGTTATTTCCACGCCATCCAAAAAATATCCCATAAACCTTAAACATAGAGAACATTACGACAAATCTTCATTGACATCAGTTCTTGAGAGTGCAGGATTTGATGATTATTCCGTGATAGGGTATCGGTTTTCTCCTTATAAACTGATCAGATATGCCGCATATGGAATCGATGCTGTATTTCGCTTGATCAAAAACAGTCCGGTTGGAATTTATGAGTATAAAAAAGAAGAGACAGGCAGAGTTCAAGATTTACCGGATGGGTATATAGTTTTATGCCGAAAAGAGTGCCGGAAATAATTAAAATTCTGCTACAATACTTTTATGGCTATAATTTTTGCCTTAATTGCTTTGATCGGTTGGGGGGTGGGGGATATTTGTGTCACCATTGCCTCAAGAAAGTTAGGTTTTCTGGTTACCTATTTTTGGGCTTTTGTATTTGGATTAATTGTGATCGTCTTCATGATGCCGTTTATGGGCGGAATTTCCGATGGGAGGATGTTTTTTTTCGCAATTCTTCTAAACCTTATTCATACCGCGGGCAATCTTTCTTTCTTTAGGGGTTTAGAGGTCGGCAATGCCTCAATTGTCGGGACAATTACCGGTACCTTCTCAATTGTAAGCGTAATATTATCTTTGATTTTTTTCAAAGAAAGTGTCAGCTGGCTTCAGGCGATCGGAATTACTTTCGCCGGACTGGGTGTGATACTTGTTTCGCTGAAACTCGGTGGGACCGGAAAAATTTCACGGTTTTTTGCGGATAGGGGAGTTTCTTATGCGATCGTAACTCTTTTTTGCTGGGGATTTTACTTTGCTTTTGTGCGGATCCCTGCAGAGAAGATAGGCTGGTTTTGGGCCGGGGTTCCTCTTTTTTTAAATGCTTTTCTTCTTCTGGCCAGCAGAGATCTTCGAAAAAATATGGGGAAAATCTTTGCGGATAAAAAAGGATTAATTTCCACCATAACCTTCATGCTGCTCGGGCTTATCATGGCTGATTTTGCTTACAATATAGGTATTCTGCAAGGATTTACCTCAATTGTAGCTCCAATCGCGGGATCTTCTGCGGTATTATTTGTCATTTTATCCCGTTTTGTATTCGGTGACAGGCTAAATATTCAGCAAAAATGGGGAATCGCGGTCACGCTTCTTGGGATACTTATCGTCAGCTTTTCCTAAAATTTACCCCAGCACCAGAATGCCCCGGACGTAAGTCCGCGGGATGAATGGTTTTCAAGCGGGCATTCGGTGCGGGGTTTCGCGCTCCGAATGACCGAAAGGACTAATGCCCCGACCGTAAGGTCGGGGAGCGCTTCACAAAGTAAAATATTTATCCAGTATCGGAATCACTTTTTCCATCGGCAGACCGATGACGTTGGAAATAGATCCTTCCACCTTGGTGACAAAATCCTGCGGAGAGGCCACTAAAGCATAACCGCCGGTAAATCTGGTATAGTCTGTGTATTTCAGATACCTTTTGATATCGTTATCCGTAAGCTTTCTGAAGGTGACGAGGCTGACGTCAAAGCCCTGCCAGCTAGTTTTTTTTCCAGCACTTGCAGATGCAATTTTCTTGCTTGCAATATATCTGCATTGACTAGCTGCGTTGTCATCCTGAACTCGTTTCAGGATCTCATTATTATTCTCCCGGGTAAAAGTTGGTTCAAACTTTCCGTATGCAATCTTCGAAAATTGCATGCTGCTTCGCCCTGTACTTATATCTATCTTCAGCAGAAAATACCCGCTCACCACTTCGTGAGTTTTTCCGGAAAGAAGTTGCAGCATTTGCACAGCTTCTTTTTCCGAGGCGGGCTTACCGAATAGATTATTCTCCAGAATTACCTCTGTATCGGCAGAGAGTATAAGATAGGTTATAGGTTTTAGGTTATAGGTTGCAGGAGACTTAAGTGACTTAGGTAACTTATTAGAAACAGCTAGTAGAACAGCTGCGCTTTCCCCTTTGAGTCTTGCCCGAAGAAGTATGGTATTTACCGGAGTATCTGCGATAATTTTTTCCTCGTCCAAATTAGTATGAACTGTTTCATAATCGAGCTTGAGTTTATCAAGAAGGTATTTTCGCCCCAATGAGGCCGAAGCCAGAATTAGTTTCATAATCATCAAATCAACCTTCCAGGTTGAAGCTCCCCGACCTTACGGTCGGGGCATCAGTCCTTTCGGTCATTCGGAGCGCGAAACCCCGCACCAAATGCCCGCTTGAAAACCATTCATCCCGCGGACTTACGTCCGGGGCATTCTGGTGCTGGGGTAAAGTATAGCAAATCTTAAGATAAAAAGGAAAAAAGTCGGGGGAAGGGGTTATCCCAGCTCTGGCGATGATCCCGGGGATGTGGGGGTTACTAGTCTTATTGGTCTTAGATAACATTCTCCATGTGGACCTTTGATTTCCCACGGTTTTTTTGCTCCGTTGAAAAACCAATATAGACAAACCCCGCTTCTTTGGCCAGGGATCCCAGATTCATATGACGGCACAAGACCATGTGCTTTTGCTTCCGCTAGTCTAACTTCATGAGATGGAGAAGAAACATTAAAAGGCATTATAAAACCATCTTTGGTTTTATTTAAACGGCTTCCTTCCTTGAGAATTGGACAATCAGGATCGCATTGAAATAATATTTGTTGTGGTGATATAGGCATATAATTAAACGTTTGCTCTTTAACTTCAGGTATTGTATTACATGCTACTATTACAAGTCAAGACCAAGAGCGCGGGCATGCTATAATCTTTCATATGCCATCAATTGAAATACCGCTTCATGCATTGCGTTTCCGACCTCTTGATTTACAGAAAGCTGATAGTTTATCCCCACTACTTAATAGGGTATTGATACAGATGGGTATAGAGGGGGGTACCTTTGAAGACAAAAGGCAACTATTTCTTCAGCGCGTTTTCGACTCATGCAATACTTCATTTGCTGTAGGTGCTGTTGTAGAGTCGCTTTCCCTTGCTGATAATAAATCCCATATCGTAACGGCAGCGCCGGAAGATTCTCAGGAGGTTTTAATCAAGAAACATGAGGGAAGGGAGAAGCTTTTTTCTATGGGAGAAGAGGTATGTAATAATTCCGGCGTCGTCAGTCTGGCGGTGGAACTTGCTGATTTATCTGATCCCATGGGCCGGCACTTTTTGCGTGCAGTTGTCAGCCGGTATCTTCATTTCCAGACAATCAAAGACAGGGAAGCATTGAATCAGCAACATGCCGATGACAATAAAAGCGGGAAATGGTTATCTTCTTATCTAGGAAATCATCCTAAATCACAATTTTCAAAAGATGAATTGCTCAAATATTTTAACACATTTGCAGGGTCTTCTTACTATGATCGTTTTCTTGATCTGGGAAATAAGTTAAAACATGGAATTATATCAGGAAAAAATCTCCCGCGTGCCCAGTTTCTTTATGAAGCGCTTCAGTCAATGGAGCAGAACGACCAGACAGAAATTTTTCTCAAAACAGTCAAGACCCTGATGGAGTTGGGAGAAAAGACTGAAAATTTTGTGGAAAAATATCTTTCCTTGATGCACGGGATGCCGGATGAAACAACTGACCGGATAGACGACAAAATGGAAGCAGTAATTCAGAAGTTGAGGGAAGATTTTGTCACTTGGGAAGAAAACAGTAAATATTTTTATCTGATACCAAAAATTCAGAGAGATACTATTATTAATTCAGATTATGATCCGAATGCCTATTTTATGAATATATTTCATCAGTTTGGTATAACAGATGAGGAATGGAATGCGGGAGGTATCCTTAATATTGCCGATCCGGATCACATCAGTCCGGCAGTCGCGACTGCTAATTATTTTTTTATTCCCGAGGGGCTTGATTATTCAGCTCTTGAGAGTATCTACCCGGATTTAGGTAAGCATCCCTTTTGGGAAAGCATACAAAATGCCCGGGTAGTTCTAATTGCCCGTGGTAGTTCATTAAACAAAGAAATGGCGCGAGCTCAAATCCATGAATCCGGACATGCGCTGCAGTTCCTTCTTTCCGATACCGAATCAGGAAAAAATCCATACCGTACGCTTATTTTAGGAGAGGCGGCAACCCAGTCTGAAATTTTCTCAAGCATGATGGAATGGTCCCATCCGGATCCGGATTTTATCAAACCATGGAAAAGATTTCTGACTATCCGCTTCGCAGCCCTGACTCAGTTTGAGTTGAGATTATGGCTTAAGGCCAAAAAACTCCTTACAAAAAACGGCATGGATGTATCTGCAAGCGTTGGCGATATGATGATTTTTCATGACCGGGTCTATCAGGAAACTCTCGGTAAAGCGCTTGGCTGTGAGACGCCAAAGAGGTTGTTTGACGGGGCAGGAGGTGATTTTTCCCGACCTTTCTATTTTACCGCGGGTTATGTTTATGGAGATATCATCGCCCGGGTAATTCACGAAAAATTAAAAGGATTTACCGCGCCTTCAGATAAACGGGCATTTTTGGAAAAAGTTGCCGGCGCAGTATTTCACGACGATTCGCTGGAAAATATTTTAGATGCTCTTGGCATATCTTCGTGGGATGAAGCAGTAAAGCTCTATGTAATGGAGTCAGGATAGTATTGCTATATCAGAGATATTCCCTTAACATTTTCTTGTTTGCCAACATCCGCAATTGACGTAAGGCCTTCGATTCAATCTGCCTCACTCCTTCTCTTGTCAGGCCTAATAATTTTCCTACCGCATCCAAAGTATGTTCATCTTCACCATCTAACCCCAAGCGCAAGCGAAGGACCTGTTGCTGTTTTTCTGTCAATAAAGATAGCAGTGCGCTAAGCTCTGGCGCTAACATTGTATGTTCTGCCGAATCATCTGGAGTTGGAGCAGAAGTATCCGGAATAAAATCTCCAAACTCTGCATCATCACCCACTGGCAAATTTAACGAATGTGGTTGTTGTCTTTGAAACTTTAAAAGAATATCTAAATCTTGTTTGCTTATTTTTAATGCCTTCGCTAATTCACGATTGTTGGGATTACGGCCAAGATTTTGTTGTAATGTCCGTATAGCAGATTGCATTTTTCTTAATTTAGCAACTTGACTGACAGGAAGCCTTATTGTACGGCTCTGGTCAGCGATGGCGCGGGTGATAGTCTGCCGTATCCACCAGGCTGCGTAGGTTGATACTCTGAAGCCTCTATCAGGATCAAATTTCTTAACTCCCATCATAAGCCCAATATTGCCTTCCTGGATGAGATCCAGGAAATCTAATCCGCGCCCGATGTATTTTTTTGCCATACTCACGACTAACCTGCGGTTACTAAGTACCAGAGTATCATACGCCTGGTCACCTGTTTCCATCTCTTCTGTCAGACGTTCTCTTTCCTTGATTTCTACCTCTAGGTGTTCTAATTCTGCTTTATGCAACTTTTCACGAGCTTCCCTTCCTTTTCTATACGTTTGTGCCAGCGCGATTTCTTCCTCTTTGGTTAGTAAAGGCGAGCTTCTTATTTCCTCCAAATACATGGCAACCAAATCTACTCCATCATCTACCAAAGCAGTTAAAGCTGTTTCTGATAGAGGATGGTTTCCTAAATCTTTTTCTAAACCCTGCTCTATTTCTGCTAATTCCACTGTCAAGGGTTCGAAATCATCCGGAAAAGCGGGATTCGGTGCATCTGAAATACCCGATGTTTCCCCGGGTAAGTTTACAGTTTTTAAAAGTTCTATCGGCATTAGAGTAAGTATTATAGGATATAAAGCAAGGTATAATCAAGGAGGTCTATATTTTTATGGACTGTCGGATGTTTACGGAGACATTACAGCTGACTTACCCCAGCACCAGAATGCCCCGGACGTAAGTCCGCGGGATGAATGGTTTTCAAGCGGGCATTCGGTGCGGGGTTTCGCGCTCCGAATGACCGAAAGGACTGATGCCCCGACCGTAAGGTCGGGGAGCGCTTCACCTGCAGTATCAGTTTAGATTGTTATTGTCATCCCGACCAAGCTTCAGCGCGTGGAGGGATCTTCCAAGCGCAGACCGTTAAAGATCTCTCCACTCATCCCGATGTACATCGGGGATCGGTCGAGATGACAAGTTGTATACCCTTCGCACTTGATATTGCTACGGGACGTCAAACGTCCCAGCCACGTTTGACTGTGGCGGGTATAACTCCTTCTAGACCGAGTTAGCAACATTTTTCTTACGAAAAAGTTGCAAACCGGAGTAAGATGGGTATAAATACTTGACAAGTTGTCAAGAAAACAGTACAGTATCCTTATATGAATCAACTCACTGTGGGTCAGTTTAAATCAAAATTTTCTGAGGTCCTGGCACAAGTCCTGCAAGGCGCCAGTGTCGGTATCACCTACGGCAAAAATAAAAAAAAGGTTGCCGCGTTGGTTCCATATAAAAAATACCTGAAGCACACTAAGTTTACTTTGGGAATACTAAAAGGCAAGGCTTCTTTTAAAATACATAATAATTTTAAGATGACAGATGAGACATTTTTGAAATCATGAGCTATCTTGCCGATACGCACATATTTTTGTGGACTGTATTTTCCCCCAAAAAGATTTCGCGAAAGGTGAAAGATATACTTCTCGATCCTGAGCATACTAAATATGTCAGTGTGATCACCTTTTGGGAAATTGCGCTGAAGTTTTCGCTGGGAAAGATGGTTTTGACAGACATTTTACCGGATGCATTGCCTGCTATAGCAAAAGAAACCGGATTTGAAATATTACATCTGGATGCTGATTTAACCTCTTCTTTCTATAAACTCCCAAAAATTGCCAATAAAGATCCATTTGACAGAATGCTTGCCTGGCAGGCGATAAGTAAGGATTATATTTTACTCACCAATGACCGCGATTTTGCAGATTATAAAGCACAGGGATTGAAAATGGTTTGGTAAAAGTAAGAAAGTATTTAACCTTATTCTAACAGGAGTTACGCAGTAAATTACTGTCCAGCTTGTCATTGCGAGCCGAAGGCGAAGCAATCTCTATAATAAAGATTGCCAC
>MFJN01000048.1:0-15925 GCA_001779235.1 Candidatus Gottesmanbacteria bacterium RIFCSPHIGHO2_02_FULL_40_13
TAGCGCGCCAGCATCAGGATATTGCCAAAGCGCTAAAATCTCTTCAGTAGTCCATTTGGCTGTTGCCGCCATAGCAGGAAGAAAAATTTCACGGTGGAATTTTTCAATTAGAGCAGCTGGAGGCAGTCCGCCGCCGAAAAGATTAGCATCAGGGTCTTCTTTCGCCTTGGCTATCATTTCTTGAAGTGGTGATTTACCTTCGAGTTCCCACCCAAAGAATAAATCATCTGTTATTTCACTTTCAGCACGAAGTACTGGTTCAAATAATGGTTTATTCTTATAAAGAGTCTTTGATCCGATTGTGGGTGCAAAACTCACTGCCACTTCCGCTCCTAACTGAGTAGGAGACCTGACGGAAGATCGATTTGTTGCTGGTTGATTATGTTTATATCCAGTAAGTTTTTCGAATGCAAAATCCAACACCTCAGGTGAGAATCCTTGGCGGGAAAGCATTTCATTTCTAAATCTGGTATTCATTTCGAAATCGTGTTGAAGTCGTTCTGCCTCAATATCGACAGGTTTTGCGTTTTGTGCCCATAAAGGAACTCCATTCACCAACGTATCCAAATCTGGTCCTATTCGAAAACCATCTGAAGCTTGAATCGAGGGAAGGAACGGAACATTGCCTGAGCCGGCTGATCGGCCCGGAGCAAATTTAGAAGGTTTTTCCCGAAGATTACCTGCCATCTTTCATCATACTTTATCATACGGATATTTTTTGTCAAGATGTGAAAATTGCTTGTAAAATTACCTGCAAACGATACTTGCAAAATAATTGTCAATCGCGATAAGATAGAGGCATGGGTGCGCTTATTTTATCGGGAACCTCCAACCAACCTCTTGCCGCACAGGTAGCCAGTGAACTTTCCCTCACGCTTGGTAAAGTGGAGATCATCAGATTCGCTGATTCAGAATGCCGTATCCGGATTGAGGAAGATGTGGAAGGAAAAGACGTCTTTATCATACAGTCACTCTCCAATCCCGTCGATGAACATCTGATGGAGCTCATCCTTATGGGTGATGCGGTAAGGCGTGGTGAACCCCGAAAAATTATTGCCGTACTTCCGTATCACAGTTATGCCCGCCAGGACAGAATTCATCGTCCCGGAGAATGCCTTTCAGCTCAGGTGGTGGCGCATCTTATCGAATCGGTGGGATTTGATAAACTCGTTACTTTAGAGCTTCATAATGAGACAATATTAGGATTTTTCCAGATTCCTGTCGTTCATATATCGGGATTGTCTGTATTCCAACAGGAAGTGGAAAAGATAAAAGATGAGGTAGTGGTGATTACGCCTGATGCCGGCGCTTTGAAACGGGCGCAGAAATTTGCTGAAACTATGGATTTGCCTCTGGCTCTGATTGAAAAAAAACGTGATCTGGACCATGCACATAAGATCATATCTATGAGAGTAGTTGGAGATGTAAAAGATAAAACCGCAATCATCGTGGATGACGTCATCGTGACAGGCGGGACTTTGGTGAACGCCGCTTATCTTCTCAAACAAAAAGGAGCCAAAAGTGTGATTGCTGCGGCAACCCACGCGGATTTTGTAGGGGGAGCGGGTAAAATTCTCAACGAATCGCCCCTTGATCAGGTTTGGGTGACCGATACGATTACTATCCCTAAAGAAATGCATTTCTCCAAACTCCGCATCTTTTCTTCTTATACTCTTCTGGCCCTCGCTATGAAAAAAATGATAAAATGATATTTACAACTCGCATATAAAATTTTCTCGATCGTAAGAAAACAGAATTCCGATATTGTATTTTTATTCAAGTTGATCAGGGATATAACCGAATAATTATTCAAAATCTTGGTTCAAGTGTTCCGTATGCGATCTTCGAAAATTATATATTACTCGTTTTTTCGAATAATTGAAATATGAGAATCCTTCCAAGATCAGTTGAAAAACTAATAGAAGCTTTGGAAAAATTACCCGGAATTGGACCCAAAAGCGCCCGGCGCCTGACGTTTTATTTGCTTCATGTACCTCAGATCCAGCTTGATGAATTCGGACAAAGTTTGATTAACCTTAAAAAAAATACCGTCTACTGCTCCAAATGCTTCAATATCGGCGAGGAAGATCCCTGTGTTATTTGTGCTTCACCGGATCGTGATGAGAGTCTGATTTGCGTCGTAGAACAGCCGATTGATATCCTCTCGGTTGAAAGGACCGGTAAATACCACGGGGTTTATCATGTTTTGCATGGAGCTATCAATCCTCTCAATAATATCGGACCCGACGAAATAAAAATCGCAGAGTTAGTGAAAAGGGTGCAAAACAGCGAAATTAAGGAATTGATTCTTGCGACTAATTTCAACATGGAGGGCGAAGCGACAGCGATGTATATTAAAAGAGAAATAGAGGATCATAAAGGGCAATATGCAAATAAGAGCAATTTAATAATCAGTCGACTGGCTCACGGGTTGCCTGTCGGGGGAGATCTGGAATATGCTGACGAAATCACCTTAGGACGATCTCTGGTGGGGAGGAATAGTTTCTAAGTAAGTAGCATGTAGTATGTATACCCATCTTACTCCGGTTTGCAACCCGAAGGGGCAGCAAAGCGGATTAGAGGGGTATATACTGAGTAACTCAGTTGCAAATCTGAGTTACGTGGGTATAGTTAGTAGAAAGTAGTATGAATATAAATAAAAAAAGTATTATGAATCGGCTGAAAAAAGTTCCGGATCCGGAACTGGGTATTTCCATTGTGGATCTGGGACTGGTTTATGATGTAAAAATAAACAACGGCAATGTCAGGATTATTATGACCTTAACTACCATGGGTTGTCCGCTTTTTGATCTGATTGAACGGCCGATTAAAGAAGAACTGAAAAAGATTAAGAATATCAAAAATATCGATGTGGAGCTGACTTTTGAGCCACCGTGGTCACCGGAAAAAATGTCCAAACAAGCCAGAATAAACCTAGGATTTTTTTAAAATGATAAAATCAGCTTTAAAAAAAATAATCACCGGGACATTTGAGGTTGTCAAAGATTCAGCCGGGGAACTGGGAAAAACAATATCACCCGCTGAAATGATGAATCAGCTGGCGGGGACTCAACAGCCGCCTGAAAAAAGTGAGATGGGCGAATATCTCGAGAAAGTTGGCGACCCGACACTGACCGGAGACAAACTGGAAGCACGTAAAAAGGAATTGAAGACAGAGGAAGAGAGACAGCTTGAAGAAGCACGAAGGGCCATCAACCCCAATCCTGCGCATATGCGGCCGCTACCCCGCGAAAGAGTGCTGACTCCTTATGAACAAAGACTTGAGGATGATCAAAAAAAGAAAGAGGCAGAGGTGGCAGAGGCGCAAAGGCAATCTCAAACGCTAGCTATGCCCAAAGGCAAAGCCAAAGGTAAATTAGGTTCGACAAGCCATAAAGCGACAACAGAGGGCCTGAAAAAAGATTCGAAATTCGGCTAAAATTCCGAGCTCACAGAAATAATTTTTTGTTCGCAAAGATACTGTTGGAAATAGCAGTACAAATATAAAATCAAAGCTTAAATCTAATAAGCTGCATGGAAATCGATAAACTTGGAACAAGATTTCGTATGCGACCTGCAAAAATTATTTTCTGTTTCGCTCTAAGTTTGAGAGTTAAAATTTTTTAATGTAAAAACATGCTTTATTTATTCAATACCCTTACTCACCGGAAAGAAGAATTTACTCCGCTTCATCCACCGCTAGTCACTTATTATTCCTGCGGTCCGACAGTTTATGATTTTGCCCATATCGGGCACGCACGGACTTTTATTTTTGCAGATATACTTCAGCGGGTATTGGAGTTCAATAATTTTAAGGTAAAAAGAGTGATGAACATCACGGATGTAGGACATCTGACCTCCGACCGCGACAGCGGGGAGGACAAGATGGAAAAGGGGGCTAAACGGGAAAATAAAAGTGTCTGGGATATCGCTGAGTTTTATACGCAGGATTTTATGTTAATGCTAAAGAGACTGAATATTCAAGTTCCTGAAACCATCTGCAAAGCTACTGACAACATCAAGGAGATGATCGATTTGATAAATATCCTGGAAAAGAAAGGTTTCACCTATCAAATTGCAGACGGTGTTTATTTTAATACGTCGAAATTTTCTTCATACGGTGGGCTTACAGGAATGACACTACTTGAACTTCAGAAAAATCTGAAAGCCGGCTCAAGGGTAGAAATGGTAGAGGGGAAAAAACATCCGACGGATTTTGCCTTGTGGAAATTTTCTTATCCAAATGGAAGATCCTTCGGCTCCCCTTCGAACGGACTCAGGGTAAACGCTCAGGATGACGTCTCTTCGCGGCGTCAAATGGAGTGGGATAGTCCGTGGGGGAAAGGCTTTCCGGGCTGGCATATAGAGTGCAGTGCCATGAGCATGAAATATTTAGGAAACACCATTGATATCCATACCGGCGGGGCGGATCATATACCCATCCACCATACCAATGAAATAGCCCAAAGTGAAGCCGCAAGCGGCAAGATTTTTGTACGCTTCTGGCTGCATGCGCAGCATCTGACAGTTGAGGGGGCGAAAATGAGCAAATCGCTTCATAATTTTTACAGATTAAAAGATATTAATGAGAAAGGCTTTGACAATTTAGCTTTAAGATATCTATATCTCACCGCCCATTACCGTACCGCCATGAATTTTACCTGGAAAGCGATGGAAGGAGCCCAGCGCGCATTTGATCAGTTACGTCGGAAATTATTAAAAATCAAAGAGCAAAGAACAGTTAACAAAAAAATTATTTTGTCTGAAGAAAAAAGAGAAAAAGTAAAAAAATTTCAGCAAAAATTTACGGAAGTTATTAATGACGATTTAAATACTGCCGCCGGATTGGCAATTGTCTGGGATGTGGTGAAAAGTGACATCACGCCAGGGGATAAGTATGATTTAATAATGCTTTTTGATAAAATATTGGGATTGGATTTGAGTCAAATAACAGATAACAGAGAACAAAGAACAATTCCTGTTGAAATAAAAGAATTGGTAGAAAAACGGGAAGAGTTGAGAAGAGTGCAAAAGTGGGATGAAGCAGATAAAGTCCGGATTGAAATTGAAGGAAAAGGTTTTCTCATCTTGGACTCAAAAGACGGCACAAAAGTAAAAAGGAATTAAGGATTTAAATATTTATTATAAAAGCTGATATCTTTAGCAACAATTTTTGACCAGTTGCCTCTGTTGAAGTTGTGGTCTTCACCCGGATAAGTAAAGTAGGCCACATCTTTTTGCAGATTTTTTAAAGTTTTATAAAGTTCATCCGACCATTTTTGTGGCACTGCCTCGTCGGAATCGCCTTGCTGGATGATAATCGGGGCATTAATCCGGTCAAAATATTCTGAAATGGAATATTTATCCGCGTCATAATCCTTTTCAAAATCGGCCACAAGTTTTCTGAGTTTTTTACCCAAATCTTCATATTCATCGGTGTAATATAAAATCGAATAGGGAAAAGGTTTGGAGACAGGCGCCCAGAGCACTGTCGGATAAGTAGAACCTGATATTTCCAGAACTGCCAGGGCAATATGTCCGCCGTTGCTGTGCCCCCAAATTCCAACATGATCAGGATTTACGGAAATATTTAAATTATTATCGGTAAAAGACCGGTTGAGATATTTTATTGAGGATAATAAATTCAGGACGGTAGTGTAAGTTTCAAACCTTTCTTCAATGGGTTGTGCTGAGGGAGAGGCAGATTCACCGTAACCTAAAAAATCAGGAGAGACCGTCACAAAGCCATTTTTAGCTAATTCTTCACCGACGTGTTTACTGCCGACTCCCGTCTCGTAAATTGTCGGGTCCACAAATCCGCGGATAAGGACGATAACAGGAGCATTGTTAGTTTTTTTGGGATAAGTTATCAGGCCGCTTACTTTTTTCCCGTCCGAGGTGAAATAAAACATTTGAGAGGTAAAAAGCGGCTGATTACTTAGTATTTGACCAAACTCGAATAAACTTCCCGGATAATTTCTGGATTTCAGGTTTTCAAAACTATATTTTTCCAGAGGCTTAGGGGTAGGCGAAAGATTAGTAGATACTAATGGATTTAAAACCGTAAGATTAAATATCTCGAATTTGTAGATGATAAAGATTGATTGGAGTAAAAGAATTATTAATAGAACCCAAACTAATTTAGATTTCATTATTCTTAATTATAGCAAAGAAAAGTAAAGATAAAGCAGAATTTTACCCCAGCACCAGAATGCCCCGGACGTAAGTCCGCGGGATGAATGGTTTTCAAGCGGGCATTCGGTGCGGGGTTTCGCGCTCCGAATGACCGAAAGGACTGATGCCCCGACCGTAAGGTCGGGGAGCGCTTCACTTTTTATGATTCAGATATTTGTAGAATGCAATTGTTGCAGCAAGAGACAGTCCGGTAAACAGGGCAAGCGCCTTGAACCGTGTCTTTGCCTGTTGGCGGATTTCAGGAGGAAGAGTTGCAGGATCATCTGATAAACCAATCTTCAGCCGGCCGGCAGCTGTCAGGAGACTCGAGATTATTGTAATGGCGTCAGCGAGCTCCTGTACTGGAACGCCATAAATTTCAGGAAATACGGTTGAGGCGATTCCAAGAGCTATCCGTCCCAAGTGGGTACCTGCAAAACCAAACAAGCCCGGGGGAATTTCCGGTACCTTATGGCCTCCCATTTCGTCAAAAGCTCTCGTTGAACTCGGCAGCGAGGAAGCTACTGTTTCTATTAGAGCCAAAGATTCACCTAAACGGTCATGACGCTGATGAGCTTGAACAGCGCGGGACCAGGCCATAGCTTTTTCTCCGGTTTGATCCGCCAGCACATCCCATAACTGTCCGATTTCCGGATTCATACTTCCAGGTTTTTCGGCTTCCAAAGTGCGGGCAAGGGTTCCGTCTAAAGCATCTAAAAGCGTAGCCCCAACCGCTAAAGTTAGTGATCCGGCGGTTAAAGCTTTATCTTTCAAAGAAGCGTCTTCTCTTCTAAATGTCAATAGGGCAGACGCAGTAGCAACCCCGACTACGCTAAAAATTGTGAGGTGATTCGGAGTCAGATCCGGGCATGCTTTATGAAGACGGTCTACAACAAACTGAATTGCCCCGGCCGACTTCTCACGTAAAAGTGAGTTTCTTGTTTCTGATACGACGTGTTGTTGTAGTTGCTGTTCATGGCCCATAAGAATTTAAGGCTCTGACTATAACATAAGATTTTATGAGAGTCAAAAAATTTACTCCGGCCGGCTCCGCAGTTGCCAAAAGACGCAGGAATGTTTATAGTAAGGGTATGAAAAGCCCAACTAACACTTCATGGCAGGGAGTAAGCGGCTGGTATAACAAACTGGTTGATAATAAAGGTGATTACTATCACCAGCATGTGGTAATTCCCCGAGTTTTAAAACTGTTAAATTTGAAAGCCGATTCATCACTTCTTGATCTTGCCTGCGGGCAGGGGGTATTGGAGCGCCATCTTTCGCCCAAAATTATCTATCAGGGAGTGGACATCGCAGGTTCGCTTATCAGAGCTGCCCAAGGCCGGAGCAAAAATTCTCTGCACAGGTTTACAGTCGGGGATATCACGAAAACTTTACCGATAAACAAAAAAGATTTTTCCCATGTCTGCCTTATCCTTTCTATGCAAAATATCGAAAGAGCTGATCTGGTTATTGCCAACGCCAAAAATTACCTCAAAAGGGGTGGAAAATTAGTTATAGTTTTAAATCATCCCTGTTTCAGGATTCCGCGCCAGTCCAGCTGGATTATTGACGAGAGAAATAAACTGCAATCCCGTAAAATCAACCTTTACATGACTCCTCTAAAAATTCCGATAACTATACATCCAGGACAACAGAATTCAGCTCTTACCTGGTCTTTTCACCAACCCATTTCGTATTATTCCCATATCCTGTCAGGTAATTCCTTTCTGATTGAAAAAATCGAGGAATGGGTGTCGGACAAGGAAAGCTCAGGACGGTTTGCCAAGATGGAAAACAGGGGGAGGGAAGAGTTCCCACTTTTTCTGACCATAAAAGCTGTGTATTTACATAATTAAAACCTTCCAAATATTGCTACCACACCCGAACCTAGCAGGATAAATCTGACAAACTTACCAAGAAATGTAGGAAGAATGAAACTTTTATACGGGAACTCAAGATATCCGGCAATAAGTCCGATAAGGTCATAGGGAAAAGGAATCAAAGACCAAAAGAACAAAGCTACAGATCCAAATTTGTGAATGGTTCCTTCTATCCTCTTTACTTTATTTGAGCGGGGCATGATGACATCTCCGCTTCTTCCGACTAACCAGCTGACACTATCGTTTATTGCCATTCCCAGTGCTGTGGCAAAAGCCAAGCCTAATATGTTCATATGCCGGGCAAGCGAAGGGAAAAGTAATGTTTCCGGACCAAAGAGGTTAAATACAAATATGCCGAGATAACCAAATCTTAAAAACGGTTGAGGATCAAAAGAGATGATTATCGTCAAAACAAAGAATATGACCCCAAGAATAAGTGTTACCTTCTTAAACTTCTTGGATTGAAGCAGATTTGCTAATTTATTTTTCAAAGCGTTCTAAGTATACAGCAAACATGGACAGCCGTCTCTGAAGTTTTTTGAATAGGAGAGTTATGATGCCGGATGACCGCATAATTGGGAGATTTTGGTGAGACGCAGGAAATCGGGGAGATGAATTGAGTACTTAAAAAAATGCTATCGCGATAGAATAAGAGGCTAATTTTTGGTGGATGAAGATATTCACACCCGGTGTGTATTAGCTTGGTATAATTTTCTATGCTAATTCTTTTTTCCATAAATCTGAAAATCGGCGTTAGTGGTCTTTTGAATGTGGAGAATAGCCTCTTTTTAATGTACTACAGATGATATAAAATCAATTGATGAAGAATACGTATAATCTAGGTGCCACTTCGTATTCACTGAAGATTCTTGCGCCCACGACGCATTATTCAAGTTTATTACGTAAGTTTAACACTCAAAATTATATAGTCCGTATCGATCTATTACGAAATTCTTTGGAGCAAAAAAAGACTGGCATTCGCGGTCGGTCGAAACCTTAGGCTAGTCCAGTCATCGTGATAAATGTATTATACAACCATTCAAAATCTTAGTCAATGAATCTGAAAATCGGCATCGTCGGACTTCCTAATGCAGGAAAAAGTACCTTATTCAATGCATTGTTAAAAAAGCAGGTGGCCTTTGCCGCCAGTTACCCTTTTGCCACCATAGAACCCAATATCGGGGTGGTTCCGGTACCGGACGAAAGGCTGGAAGTAATTTCGAAGTTAGTAAACACCTCAAAAATCGTTCCTGCTACTGTTGAGTTTGTTGACATCGCGGGATTAGTCAAGGGCGCCTCCAAAGGTGAAGGGTTGGGCAACAAATTTTTAGCCCATATCCGCGAAGTGAATCTCATCTGCCATGTCCTGCGGTTTTTTGACGACAAGACAGTCACTCATGTAGCAGGTGAGATTGATCCCAAAAGGGATCTGGAAATTGTAGATACTGAATTGATTTTAGCTGATCTGGAAACTCTGGGAAAACAAACCAAACCGCGGATGAATGCTTTTAAAGAGGAGATCAAACGTTATGAAATTATTAATAAATTAATAACCGGTTTAGGGCAGGGACAAAAGGTTGATCAAATGATTAAGGATCCTGATGAAATCATTCTTATCCGGGATTTACAGCTTTTGACTTTGAAACCTGTGCTTTATGCATTCAATGTATCGGAATCTGATTTATCGGCGGGTAAAAGACTGAATTTAGTAAATTTACCCTTAAAAGATGAAGAAATGGTCATGATTTCCGCTAAAATTGAGTCAGAACTGGCATCTTTGACAATAGATGAACAAAAAGCCTATATGAAAGAATTGGGACTCGAAAAATCAGGGCTGGAAAGGTTGATCCAAAAAGCCTACCAGAAGTTAAACCTCATCTCTTATCTTACCGGAGGTGAGAAAGAAGCGCGTGCCTGGACCGTTCCCAATGGCACTAAAGCTCCGCAGGCGGCCGGTGTCATCCATACTGATTTTGAAAAACATTTTATCAAAGCCGAGGTCATCTCTTACGCGGAATTTGTAAAATTTGGCGGATGGGGAAAGGCCCGCGAAGAAGGTAAAGTCAGGCTGGAGGGGAAAGAATATGTGATGAAAGACGGGGATGTGGTGGATTTCAAAATAGGAAACTGATTTTTCTCTTTGAAATTTGCTCCTGGATTTGTTATACTCGCTCTAACAATGACAAACCTATACGAATTAACTCTTCTAGTTAAAAAAGAAACAGACGAAGCTGAGAGTAAAAAGCTTCTTGATAAAATTTCCAAATGGGTCGTGGAAAAAGGAAAGATTGTTGAGAGTAAATTTCAGGGCAAAAAAAATCTCGTTTATCCCATCAAAAAAGAACTTTCTGCCAACTTCTGGTTGATGACCTGCGATATGGAAGGAAGTAATGTGAAAGAAATGGTGGAAAAGTTTAAGCTGGAAGAAAGAATTCTGCGGTATCTTTTTGTAAGGATAGACAGGAAACCCAAAAAACCCAAGGTTTTAAAAACAAAAACATCGGTTAAAAAGTGATTAAACATTTATAAATAAGGAGCTTTTATGGCTGTCAGGTCTTTAAATAAAGTTCAGTTAATCGGCAATATGACTAGGGACCCGGAGCTTCGATACACACCGGCAGGTACGGCAGTATGTACTTTCGGTCTGGCTACCAACCGGAGTTGGACGACTCAAACCGGAGAGACCAAAGAGGATACGGAATTTCACCGCATTGTTGCCTGGAATAAGCTTGGAGAGCTCTGTTCCCAGCTTCTAACTAAAGGCAGAAAAATATATGTGGAAGGACGCCTATCCACTCACAGCTGGACAGGCCAGGATGGAGTGCAAAGGACATCTACCGAGATCGTAATAGAAGACATGATTATACTGGATTCTAAAAAAAGTCTCAGTGAACCCAGAACTACAGAGACAGAAAAAACGCTTGAAAAAGATATTAAAGGAGATGCTGATGAGTCAGTTGAGCCGCCTGTTGAAAAAATTCAGGAAAAACAGGAAGCTGAAGAGGATGAAAAAGAAGTGAAGAAAGAAAAAAGCAAAACTCCGGTAAAAACTGAAATTAAAAAAGAAGAGAAGCAGGAAGATATTACGCCTGACGATATTCCCTTTTAAAAACTATGATCAGAAAAACCAGACGGGTCAAAAGGATACGGCGTTTCCGGGAGTGTTTTTATTGTAAAATCGGGGTTTGGCCTGATTATAAAGATATAGATTCTATCGGGAAATTTGTCACAGAGCGGGGAAAAATAGAAAACAGACTTGTGTCTGGAATTTGCCAGAAACATCAGAAATTTTTGATGATATCGATCAAAAGAGCAAGATTTCTGGGTCTTCTTCCGTTTATAGTCCGACCGAGTTAAATGAAAGTCACCGTCAAACTGCCTGTACCTCAAACTGCGAGTATCGTCGTTGATATAGGTGATAAAATTACCCAAAACAGCCATTATGCTGTCTTGGAAACAAAAAATACTGAAAAAATAATTCATCTTTCCAGGCTTCTTAAAATTACCCCCCAGGATATCCAGAATTATCTGGTGGTCAAGATAGGGGAGAAAATCCATCCCGGAGAAATCATCGCCCAAAAAAAAACATTTCTTAAGACTTCTTTTATCAGGAGTCCTGTTGAGGGAAAGATCAAGGAAATCGATTTTAAGAAAGGTATCATGGTAATAAATGGCACTGCAGAGGACGAAAGCAGCGGAAAAATTAAAAGTCCGGTAGCAGGTAAAATTATCAAAATTAATGCCAGTGATCTGGAAATTGAACTGGAGGGAATGGTTTTAGATGTCCGTGACGGATGGGGTGAGGATGTTATGGGTGAAATAGTCAGTTTTGGCAAAGACAGAGTAGAAATGTTCGACCTGACAAGCGAAAGCAAAGATAAAATTATTCTCTGCGAGGGTATTACAGAACCTGCTTTAACTAAAGCTGATGTATTGCCGATCAGAGGTTTGATTTTAAAACACCCCTATGTGTTGCCGGATTTATTATCATGGGTCAATGTCGATGATGAGGTCTTTAAGAAGATCCGTAACTTTAATGGTACTATGGTTTGGTTAAGAACTGCCTATAAACAACTGGTGATTTTGGAATAAATTTAGTAATATATAAATTACCCTGTTTAGATTGAAATTCAGGTCGGAAGATGAAACTGCTAAGAAATTTTATACTGATTTTAATTCTCATCGTCTTATCCTTCGGGATAGGTTACCGGACAGGTTCCAAACAGTTCTTTCAGTCTTACACGCCCACATCGGGAGAAATTTCAGGTAAAAATCCTACTAAAGTATTTTCAGCAGATCTGGATTTTTCTTTATTTTGGGATGTTTGGGACCGGGTGGGGAAGGGATTTATCAATAGAAAAAATATTGATTCCCAAAAAATGATTTATGGGGCGATTAGCGGTATGGTGGCATCCCTTGGCGATCCGTATACTGTTTTTCTGCCTCCGGAACAGAATAAGGAAGCCAAAGATGATCTGGGAGGTCTTTTTGAAGGAATAGGTGCACAGCTCGGGATTAAAGATAAAAAGATTGTGGTAATTGCACCTCTCAAGGATTCACCGGCTGATAAATCCGGTCTTAAACCCGGTGATTGGATAGTAAAAGTTGACGGACAGGAAACTATTGATTGGACGCTCCCGCAAGCCGTGAATAAAATCAGAGGAGCGAAAGGAAGCGATGTACTGTTATCGGTTTTACACAAAGACGCGAGTCAATCTTCCGATATTAAAGTAACCCGGGATACCATACAGGTGACATCAGTAGAATTTAGCCTAAAACCCGATGTCTGCAGCGACGGTGAAAATCTTCCCATCTGTAAATCGGTAATCTATCTTCGGCTAAGCCAATTCGGTGATAAGACTGCCGATGAATGGGCTAAAGCAGTCGACAGTATCAGCCAAAAATTAGCCGGTGATAATAACGGTCAAATTAAAGGTTTGGTTCTTGACCTCCGGAATAATCCGGGTGGATATTTGACAGGAGCGGTTTTTATAGCTTCGGAATTTCTCAAAGAAGGCACGGTATTTATTCAGGAATATGCCGACGGACGCCGTCAGGACTTTAAAGTCAACCGTCAGGGAAGAATTTTGGATATTCCCATGGTAGTTCTGATAAATAAAGGATCGGCCTCGGCATCTGAAATTGTGGCCGGAGCGCTTCAGGACCGGTCAAGAGCAAAGTTGATCGGGGAGACTAGTTTTGGTAAAGGTTCGATACAGGAGACGCAGGATTTGACAAATGGTGCCGGTGTGCATATTACTGTTGCCAAATGGCTGGTGCCATCAGGTAAATGGATTAACGGCGAGGGAATAAGTCCTGATGTGAAGATCGAAAATGATGATGCCAAACCTGATGAGGATTTACAGCTCCAAAAAGCCGTTGAAATGCTCCTCAAATAATATTAAAATTAAAAGGAGTCTATATAATCAAACTATGAAAAGAATAATTCTTTTAATGATACTATTGGTTATTCTTATTTCCATAAGCGTTTCGGCGGGACTGTTGAAGTTTGATGCCGAAAATCTACCCAAGTTTTTTCAGACAAATAAAAAGGAAAATATTATCCAGTCTGAAAAAGTAAAAATAACAAACGAAGAATCCGTCATTATCGATGTGGTAGAAAAGGTTTCTTCGTCAGTTGTCACTGTGGCAATAGTGAATAACCGGTCTTTAGGGCGTGTATTTGATATCAATCCGAATGATCCGTTTAATATCTTCGGTGCCCCGGGAGGCAGTCAAAAAACCGAACAGGATATCGGTACGGGTTTTATCATTTCAGCAGACGGTCTTATTGTGACCAATAAACATGTAGTTTCCAGTACAGGTTCAAAGTATAAAGTCGTTACTAAAGACGATAAAAGTTTTGAGGTGCAGAAAATTTACCGCGATCCTGTCAATGATTTGGCAATTCTTAAGATAAATACCTCTAATTTGACCCCGATTACGATAGGAAATTCGTCAAAATTGAAAGTCGGGCAGATGGCTATTGCCATAGGGACAGCTCTTGGCGAATTCCGCAATACAGTGACGGTTGGGGTCATCTCGGGCTTGGGACGGGGAATTACAGCTGGCAGCCCATTTGAAGGATATGTTGAGAGGCTCGATAATGTGATTCAAACAGATGCTGCCATCAATCCGGGTAATTCAGGAGGCCCGCTTCTTAATTCCAGCGGTGAAGTGATAGGCGTCAATACGGCCGTATCTTCGGAAGGCCAGAATATTGGTTTTGCCCTGCCGATCAATACGGTCAAGGAAGCTTTGGACGAGTTTAACAAAACAGGCAAATTCAGCAGGCCATTTCTAGGGGTCCGTTACAAGATAATAACCCGGGATCTGGCGCTTCTCAATGATGTGCCGGAAGGAGCTTACGTACAGGATGTGATTGACGGTTCGCCGGCTGACGAGGGTGGGGTGCAAACGGAAGATATTATCACGAAAATAGACGGGATAAAAGTGACTGATAAAGACGGAGGACTGGCCAAGGCCATCTCCGGCAAAAAAGTCGGGGATAGAGTGGCTCTGGAAATCTGGAGAGATACAGAAACGAAAAACATTACCGTTACTCTTTCTGAAAATACCGGGAATAATTAAGGCAGGTTAAGCGGTCAATTGACTCATCAGAGTTTCCGTGACTTTTTGCATTTTTCCGTCTAAAATGTCTTCCAGATTATGCCATGATTTGTTGATCCGGTGGTCGGTGACGCGGTTTTGGGGGTAGTTATAAGTTCTAATTTTCTCAGCCCGCATCCCGCGGCCGATGATACTGCGGGCGTCTCCCAGCATTTTTTCTCTTTTAAGCATTTCCATCTCCCAAAGGCGTCCTCGAAGCAATGACAGGGCGACCTGACGGTTTTGGAATTGATCGCGCTCTGTTTGGGCTGTAACCACAATACCTGAAGGATTGTGCCTGATTCTGACGGCGGATGAAACTTTATTGACATTTTGTCCGCCCTTTCCTCCGCTTCGGAAAAACTCCAGAGTGAGATCGTCAGATCTTATATCTATTTCATTTTCGGGAATTTCCGGCAGTACCGCCACAGTTGCCGTTGAGGTGTGGATTCTACCGTTTCGTTCGGTGGTTGGAATTCTTTGGACGCGGTGAGTACCGGCTTCATATGCAAGTTTAGTAAAGCATCCCAGCCCTTTGATTTTAATGGTGAGATCATTCAGCTGTTCTATCTTCCACCCGAGAAAACTGCAGTAGCGCAGGTACATCCGGAGTAAATCAGCTGCCCAAATTTTAGCTTCATCTCCTCCTGTACCTCCCCGAAGTTCAATAATTGCAATGTCAGAATTCATAAATTAGAAGAATTTATACTTATTGGTATATTTTGGAATATTTTTTTGTTTAGCTACCCATCAACATTTCCCGAAGTGTTTTGGGGTGCCTGATTTCTTCCTGTCTTTCCTGTTTCTTTTTCTTTTTCAGGTCTACCACTTCTTTCTGCTTTTCTGCTGTTTTTTGCCTTTTCTGGAATCTTTCGACACGGCCCAGCGTATCCACATACTTCATCTCACCGGTATAAAAAGGATGGCATTTATGGCAGACTTCGACCCGGATTGACGGTTTGGTAGATCCCACAGTAAACATGTTGCCGCAGGAGCAAACTACCTGTGCATCGGGATACCACTGCGGATGTATTTTTGTCTTCATAAAAATTGATTATACCAAATTTTTGGGAAAATTACACTGGGTGGTATAAGACAAGAAAAAAATCGACATAAACTTGACTTTTTCATAGAGAGAGAGAGAGAGAGTATTTTAAGGCTTAATATGAAGGGAGGTATACCCACGTAACTCAGATTTGCAACTGAGTTACTCAGTATATACCCCTCTAATCCGCTTTGCTGCCCCTTCGGGTTGCAAACCG